>JALXCB010000042.1 GCA_026991225.1 Anaerolineae bacterium
ACTGAACTAAACACATTTTGAAATCAGGCGTTTTCGGCCTCGGCCACCCGGAGCTGAAGCTCCGGGCTACAAAACCACGCCGGGTGAACCCGGCTTCACGCGGCGCGCGACATGCGCCGAGCCCCATTTATGGGGCGTCGTTTTTAGCCCGCAGGTTCACCTGCGGGGCGCCTGGCGCAACGCGCCAATAATCTGGGACGCACCCTTCTGGAACGTTCCGTCGCATCTCCTTCTCCTGCGACGGCAATTTCCGCCCGTTTCTGATCACCGATCATTTCTCTCCCTCAGATAAGCCTCCACGTCTAAGCGGGGGAAGGGAATTCGATGAAAATGCTCGGGATGCGTCGGGCCCGTGGGCGTATCCCAGGGGATGGTGGCGTCCACGCCCGCCTTGTCGCTACGCGACTTCTGGCCCGGAATGTGCCGGGCGGAAGGGTCCAGCGAGCTGGAAGGCTGATCCCGAAAGATGAACACGTCCCGGCCCGCCTGCACCCGGGTGGCGATGGCCCATTCCACGTCGTTGGGGTCGAAGATATCGATATCCTCGTCTACCACGACCACATGCTTCAGCGAGCCGTGCCCGCGATAGGCCGCCTCGATGGCCCGGCGCCCGTCGTCAGGATGATGCTTGGCGATCTGCACCACCGCGTGGAGCCAGGACGCGCCGCCGGGCGTGATATGCACATTCCGCACGTCCGCCACCTCCCGCACCGCGGCGAAAATGCCCGGCTCCTTGGGCATCCCCATCAGCAGCTTGTGCTCCAGTTGGCCCGGCAGCAACGCGTGGTAGATGGGGTTGTGGCGGTGGGTGATGGCGTCGATTTCGATGACCGGCTGCTGCCGCACGATATCGCTGGTCTCGGTCAGGTCGATGAAAGGCCCTTCCGCAGTCAGGCGATGGGTGATGCGCCCTTCCAGCACGACTTCCGCCTGGGCCGGAACCAGCAGGTCGCTGGTGAGGCAGCGAGTCAGCGGGGTGGGAGCCAGGGCCTGGGCGATAGCCATCTCGAATACGCCCGCGGGGGGTGACATGCTGGCGGCCAGCAACGCGTGCAGGGGCAGGCCAATGGCGATGGCGATGGGCAGGTCGCCCGCGGTCTTCCGCCAGGCGGTGTACGTCCCTCGATTTTCCACCAGCCGCGCCGCGAAGTGACGCCCGTCCAGCCGCTGCAGGCGGTGGTAGGACGCGTTCAGGCCCGTGTCCGGGTCGCGCACGATGGCCACGCCCGCGGTCACGTAGGGCCCGGCATCGTCGGGCAGGTGCTTGAGGATGGGCAGGTCGCGCAGGTCGCCCGGGCGATGGATGACTTCCTGGCAGGGCGCGTCTTCGATGACGGGCGGGGATTGGGGGCGGGCCATGGCCTCGGCCAGCCGGAAGAGGATGTCGCCCGGCTCCACGCCCAACGCCAGGGCGAAGTGCTTTCGGGCCGCGGCCACGCCCGAGACGACGCGCCAGCCCGGATGCCCGATCACGTTTTCGAACAACACCGGGCGGCCGTCCAGCGCGTAGGCCACCGCGGCCAGCTCCAGATTCGGGTCCACGGGCCGGTCGACAGTCGCCAACCAGCCCTGTGCGCGGGCCGCGTCGAGAAACGTTCGTAAGTCCATGGGATGGGTGTGGTAGAATTGGGGGGGAAGTATTCGGTCATGGTGACTGCCAAGGTCACTCCGCCACTTTTGCCACGAAGAAGACGAAGGCACGAAGCCTTTTCTCTTATTTTGAAGCCTTTTCTCTTATTTTTCTTCGTGTCTTCGTAAAACTTCGAGCCTTCGTGGCTTCTTGCGGTCTGAAGTCGAGGGCATTAGCAGTTACCAGTCATGTTCAAATCAGCGCCAACGTTCATCCCATGATACCCCATAAACTTACCCTGCAAAACTTCCTCAGCTACAAATCTCCGCCCCAGCCGCTGGATTTCTCACACATGCACCTGGCCGCGCTCATCGGAGCCAACGGACATGGCAAATCCGCCATCCTGGACGCGATGACCTGGGCCTTGTGGGGCAAGGCCCGCGCGGGCGCCGATGAGCTGCTTCATACCGGCGCGGGGGAGATGCAGGTCATCTTCGAATTCGAACTGGCCGGGCAGTTGTATTCCGTAGCCCGCAAATATCACCGTCGCTCCCGCAGGACGTCGCTGGAACTGGCCGTGTGGGATGAGGGCGAGGTTCAGTGGCAGCCGTTGAACGAGCCCGGGCTGCGCGCCACCCAGGCCCGCATCGAAGACCTGCTGCGCATGGATTACGAAACCTTTGTGCACACGGCCTTCCTCAAACAGGGCGAAGCGGACGCGTTCACCACCGCGCCCCCCCGCAAGCGCAAGGAGATTCTGGGCAAGGTGCTGAATCTGGCCCAATACGACGTTTATGCCAGACGGGCGAAGGAGTTGAAGAACGAAGTCCAGCGTCAGGTGGACAGGCTGTCCGGGCAGTTGCAGAAGCTGGAGGAGGAGTTGGCCCGGCAGGAGGCGTATGAAATCGCCGTGAAACAGGCCGAGGTGCAGGAGACCCAGGCCCGCCTGGAGATGGAAAAAGCCGCCCGCATGGAATCGGAGGCGAAGCTGGCCTTGCAGACGCTGGAAAATCAGCAGGCGGCCCGGGAGCGTCTGGCCGCGCGGGTGGCCCGCGCCCAACGCGATCACGAGCAGACCGCAGCAGAGCGGGATCGGGCCCGCAAGCGGGTGGCGGATTTGCGGGCGTTGGTCGACCAGAAAGAAGCCATCCACGCCCGCTTCCAGACCTTCCAGCAGGCCCAGGCGGAAGAAGCGCTCTGGAACGACATCCTGGCCGCGCTGCGTCCGTTGGAGCAGGAGAAGCAATCGCTGGTGCGGGCCATCGACCGGGCGCGGGCGGAGCTGGAAAAAGCCCTGGCCATGACCGCCCGGCAACTGGCCGAGGCCCAACAGGCCGCAGAAGTCCTCCCCGACCTGGAGAAGACGCTGACCGCATTGCGCGAGGATGTCGCCTCGCTGGAAAGCCTGGAACAGGAAGAACAGGCCCGGACCCAGCGGCTTTCCGCCCTGCAAGTGGAATTGCAGAACGCGAAAAAGGAGCTGGCCCGCTTGCAAAAGCTCTTGTCCGCGCTGCCCGGACTCGAAGCCAAGCGCGAAGCGCTTCAACAGGAGGTAGCCGCACTGGAGGCCCTGGCCCAGGAGGAGCAGGCCCGGCAGCAGCGCCTTTCTCAATTGGGCGTGCTCATCCAACAGAAGGAGGCGGAGAAGAAACGTCTGGAAAAGGAGGCCGAGGACCTGAAAGAACGGCGGGCGCTGTTGGAACGGGGCGAGACCGACGCTTGCCCCGTCTGCCATCGGCCTCTGGGGGAGGATGGCCGGGCGCATGTGCTGGAGGAATATGAGCAGGAATTGGAGGCGTTGCGGGCGCAATACAGCCAGGTCCAGGCCGAAGAAAAGGCTCTGCTGGCGGAAGCCCAGACATTGCGGGCGACCAGCAAGCGGGCGGCGTCCGACCTGCGACGGCTGGATGGGCTGCGGCGGCAACTGACCCAGCTTGAAACCCGGCTGCAGGAATATGATGGAGGCGAAACGCCTCTCGCCGAGCAAGTTGCGGCCTTGCAGGCTTCTCTGCAAGCTCTGGAACGGGAGCAAGCTGATCTGCGGAAAGCGCGCGAAGTGGCCGCGCCCCTATTGCGCGATCTGCCGGGAAAGCGTCGTCAGGTCGGACAGGTGGAGCAGCGATTGGCCGAAGCCCAACGTCAGGCCCAACGACTGGACGCGCTCCAGGCCGAAGTGGCCGCCCTGCAGGCCCGTCTGGACGCGGGTCCCGAACCCGAACTTCAGGCCCAACTGGCTGCGATCGAGGCGAAGCTTGCCGATCTTGCTTACGACGCCGCCGCCCACGAGGGGGCCCGACGTCAGCGAGAGGCCCTGCAGGATGCGCCGGGGCAATGGCAGCGGGTGCAGGAGGCGGAGCGACGTTTGCCCGAGGAGGAGGCGGCGCTGACCCGGCTGGAAGCCCGCTGGCGCAGCGAGGAAGCCGCGCTCAAAGAGGATTTGGCCGAACTGGCGACCCTGGATGACGCTTTGAAGGATTTGCCTCAGGTCCGGCAGGCGTGGCGTCAGGCCAAAACCGCCGCGGACGAAGCCCATCGGGCGTGGGAGACCGCCCATGCCCAACTGGCCGCGGCCCGCCAGCGTCTTGCCTCGCTGGAAGGCGTGCGGGAGCAGCACCGTCGTTTGCGTAAAGAGATCGCCGACGTGCGGGCGCAGCATCGTCGCTATCGCACGCTGGAAACCGCGTTCGGCAGGAACGGCCTCCAGGCCATGCTCATCGAAGCCGCGCTACCCGAGCTGGAAAACGAAGCCAACCTCCTCCTGGCCCGGCTTTCGGACGGGCGCATGAATGTACGGCTGGAAACCCAGCGAGAGAAGAAGACGGGCGGGGTGAAAGAGGCCCTGGATATCATCATCTCCGACGAACTGGGCTCCCGGCCCTACGAACTCTACTCAGGCGGCGAGGCCTTTCGGGTGAACCTGGCCCTGCGCATCGCACTCAGCCGCCTGCTGGCCCGACGGTCGGGCGCGGCCCTGCAAACCCTGTTCATCGACGAAGGCTTCGGCACCCAGGACGCGCAGGGTCGCGAGAATCTGGTGGAAGCTATCCACATGATCAAGGATGAATTCGCGCTCATCCTCGTCATCACCCATATCGAAGAGCTCAAAGACCAATTCCCCGTCCGCATTCTGGTGGAAAAACGCCCGGGCGAGGGGTCGATTTATCAGATTGCGTGATACGCGTCCGGGCGCGGATGGGCGAGCGGGCGAAGGCGCGAGGGGCGCGAAGTGCTCTGGCCTCCGGCCCTCTGGCCTCTGGCCCTCTGACCTCCACGGGCCGCCGTTCCGTAGCCCGGAGGCTTCAGCTCCGGGCGGGCGCGGAGGCGAATGGGCGAGCGGGCGAGGGGGTGTGGGGGCGCGAAGTGAGCGGGCTTCTGAGGTTCTGACCTCTGCCGCTCTGGCTCTCTGGCTCTCTGGCCCTCTGGCCCTCTGACCTCACGCCCGCACCGGGATCACCATCTCATAGGGGAAGTCGGAGAGGTTGATGATCTCGCCGTTTTCGTCGAAGGCGATGGTGTCTTCGATGCGCACGCCCCAGCCATCGTCGGGGAAATAGAGGCCCGGCTCCACCGAAACCACATGGCCCGGGCGGAGGATGGTTTGCGGGCCGATGGTGCTCAGCCGCGGGCCTTCATGGATGTCCAGGCCTACGCCATGCCCCAGACTGTGGATATACCCCACCGTCGTTTGCGGGTCCACGCAGATGGTGGGGTAGTTCATCACCTCGAACAGGTCGCAGGTCATCTGCTGGAATTTGCCGCCGGGCTCGCCCACGCGGATCGCGGCCATCACTTCGTCGAACACCCGCTTCACGTCCAGCCATTTCTCGACCAGGGCGTCGGGCGCGTGGCCCAGGAAGAAGGTGCGGGTGATGTCATGGAAGTAGCCTGTGGCCCGGTCGCGCGGAAAAATATCGAAAATGATGGTCTGGCCCAGGCGCAGAGGCATGTCCGGGCGGCCCGCGTTGTGGGGCACGCCCGCATCCCGCCCCTGGCTGAAGATGGTGGGATGCGGCTCCTCCAGATTCCGCTTCGCCAGCTCCATGCGGATGAAGGCTTTGACGTCGCCGATGGTCAGGGGAGAGCCGTCGGCCTGGATCAGCGCGTCCCCTTGGGCCCGATGGCCGCTGAGGAAGTCGAACACGTTGGCGATGACCGCGGTGGTGGCCTGGCCCACGGCCCGCATGATCTCGATTTCCCGCGCGTCCTTCGTCTCCCGGGCCGCGTTGAAGAGGTTGGGCGGGTTTTCGCCCACGACCTCGATCTCGGGCAGGGCCGCGGCTAAATCGGTGAGGAAGCGATAGGCGAAACCCATATCCATGAGACCGTAGAACCCCACCCGGCCCTGCACGCCGTAGTCGGCAAAGATGTCCCGCCATTGGGCGATGCGGGCCGCGGCCAGATCGCCGTCGGTCTCTTGCAGATAGCGGCTGAGGGGATAATCGCTCCACAGGCGGGTGGCGAGGCCCGTAGCCTCTGCATTCTCCCGTTCCAGCACGCTGGCGAAAAGGACGGGCTCCTGGCCGCGCACATGCAGAACCATGGCCCGCTCCAGATGCGCGCCTGCGGCCAGATAGGCGAGATCGCTGGAAGTGTCGGTGTTGCCATAGACGACGAGCGCGTCCAGCCCGCGCTCATGCATCAGTTGGGGAATGTCGGATTTCATGGGGGCTTCCTTGGCGGCGTCGCGCCGATACGGACGAAAAATAGGAACGCTGATAACGCGGATGCGACGCAGATTTTCGCAGATGATTTTCACAGATTTTTTCTTTTTATCTGCGCTCATCCATTTCAATCTGCGTCATCTGCGTTCCCTGATCCTATTTTCGGAATAGGGGCAGCCAGAAGCGGTTGGGCAGCGCGTCATGCCCGAAATCGAATGTGTAGGTTTGGTCACCAGCGACGGTCAGGAGAATGCTATCAGCCGGATGGGCTTTTGTCCAGCCCAGAGGCTGCACTTCTTTCAACAGGTAGGTTCCCGGCGGGATATTGGTGAACCGGTATCGCCCGCGGAAATCCGTGACGGTCGTGGAAACCTCGTCCGTATCCTGGTTCTCAAGCCGAAGTTCGACGTCCGGGATGCCGGGATTGTAGGCGGGCTCGCCTGTGCCCAGACGGTCGTAGTAGACGACGCCCGCGATGACCGCCGTGTTGGGGATGGGCGTGGGCGTGGGTTGCGGCGTGGGCGTGGGCGTCGCGGTAGGCGGAATCTGGTCAGGCGGATAATAGAGTATCTCGAGTTGGGGACGATAAAGTTCGGTGGGATACGCGCTGGATGCAAGGTGGTATTCCACCCGGTTGGCGAAGGGGCGCAGGAGCACGCCCTGATTCGTCTCGGGCCGATCCACCCATCGCTGCACCAGGGGGGTGAGAAAGATTCTCGTCCAGCCCAGATGTGGATTCTGCGCCGGGCCAGCGAGGTAGCCCATATCCATGGGAAGCCTGGGATGGTCGCCCGCGCCCTCTGCGCCCGGCTGATCCCAGGCGACGCCATTGCGGGCCTGGAACCAGGTGGCCTGGGATGCACTCCAGGGCTTGAAGAGATCGAAGGCGTTGAGGTAAAGCCGGGCGCTGTTGCTTTGCCACACGCCCTTGACCACGAGTTTGGCTTCGATGATCTTGCTGCCGCGGGGAATGTGGCTCATATCGAACCGGATCAGCGCGTTACAGATGCTCTGGTGGGGCGGGTCGCCATTGGCTCGCACCGCCAGGATTTCCTCGCCCTCATGGTTGCGGTCGCCGTCGGTTTCGCCGAAGCCCGCGCACCAGGTCCCGATCCATGTATCTTCCGTTCCTGCATACCCCTGATAGCCCTGACGCAGCCGGATGAATGTGGGCGTGGGTGTGGGCGTGGGCGCGATGTCGTCCCGCGTCACCCGCACGAAATGAAAATAATCGTCGAAGTCTTTGGCGGCCAGATAGAAGTCGGAGCCGGGGTGATCGCCGCCGCCGGGCAGACGGTCGCCAAAG
>JALXCB010000043.1 GCA_026991225.1 Anaerolineae bacterium
GGAGCTGAAGCTCCGGGCTACGAAACGACGCCGGGTGAACCCGGCTTCCTGCGGCGCGCGACATGCGCCGAGCCCCATTTATGGGGCGTCGTTTTTAGCCCGCAGGTTCACCTGCGGGCGGCGGCGCGGCCAGAGAATCGCCTTTCATGGATGATCCAATGCGAACCAAAAGCCTTGGTTTCAATTTGCTTTCAGTTTAGGATGCCCCCTTTTGTTTTAGGCGTCTTCGGTTGGGGTTGATATAATCGATGGGATCCCTCACTATGCCGGAGGTTCCCATGCCTGAATACAATTTCGACCACGTCATCGACCGCCGCCATTCCGATAGCGAGAAATGGCATTATACGGAAGGCATTCTGCCCATGTGGGTGGCGGATATGGATTTCAGCGCGCCGCCCCAGGTGCTGGAAGCCATCCACCACCGGGTGGACCACGGCGTGATGGGGTATCATCATGAAAGCTCGACCCTGCGCGAGGCTGTCGTCCACTGGGTGGCTCAGCGATA
Organism: Anaerolineae bacterium; assembly: GCA_026991225.1. Lineage (GTDB taxonomy): Bacteria > Chloroflexota > Anaerolineae > J102 > J102 > M2005. The sequence goes on from JALXCB010000043.1 coordinate 506, forward strand.
TGGGTGGGAGATCAAACCCGATTGGATCATGTTGCTGCCCGATGTCATGGTGGGGATGAACCTGGCCGCGCGGGCGTTGGCGAAGCCGGGGGATGGCGTCGTGCTGCAATCGCCGGTGTACCGCCCCTTCTTCCGTCTGGCCTGGTACGGGGATTTCGTCGTGCAGGATGCGCCGTTGGCGCAGGGGGAGGACGGGCGCTGGGGGTTGGACATGGCCGCGCTGGAGGAGGCCGCTGACGCCCGGTCGAAGTTGTTCCTTTTGTGCAATCCCCAAAATCCTACAGGCCGGGTCTTTACGAAAGATGAACTCGCATTCCTGGCCGACTTCGCCGAACGTCACGACCTCATCATCCTCTCCGATGAAATCCACGGCGATCTGGTGTACAGCGAATCTCATCACACCCCCATCGCCTCGCTGGACCCCGCCATCGCAGCCCGCACTGTCACCTTCATCGCCCCCAGCAAGACGTTCAACATCGCGGGTCTGAAAACCGCGATGGGCGTCATCCCCAACCCCGAACTCCGGGAGCGGGTGCGCAAAGCCGCCCGCGGGATCATCCCCGTCATCAATGTGCTGGGCATGGTGGCGTTGGAGACGGCCTATCGGGAGGGCGGGCCCTGGCTGGATGCGCTGTTGGGCTATCTGCAGGCCAACCGCGACTACCTGCTGGACGCCATCGCCGCGGGGCGGCTGCCGGGCGTGCGCATGGCCCGACCCGATGGCACCTTCCTGGCCTGGCTCGATTTCCGCAACACCCCCTGGGCTGACGCGCCGGCCAAGCACATTCTGGAGAAAGCGAAGGTCGTGGTCAACGAGGGGGCCTGGTTCGGCGAGACGGGGCGAGGTTTCGTGCGGCTGAATTTCGGCTGTCCCCGGGCCACGCTGGATGAAGGAATCGAGCGGATCGCGCGGGCGATGAAGGGGGATTGAGGATTAGGGTTAGGAGTTAGGCAGGATGTTAAACTAAACGCATTTTGAAATCAGGTGTTTTCGGCCTCGGCCACCCGGAGCTGAAGCTCCGGGCTACGAAACCACGCCGGGTGAACCCGGCTTCCTGCGGCGCGCGACATGCACCGTAGCCCCATTCATGGGGCGTCGTTTTTAGCCCGCAGGTTCACCTGCGGGCGGCAGCGCGGCCAGAGAATCGCCTTTCATGGATGATCCAATGCAAACCAAAAGCCTTGGTTTCAATTTGCTTTCAGTTTAGTAGGGAACGTTGGTCTCGCCCGTGCGCAGGGATTTGAGCAGCGCCCGGCGCTGGGCCAGGTGGCGTTCCGCCTCCTCGCTGGAGCCCTCGAACTCCTCGGCGAGGAAGCGCTCGGCCTCGTCGGTGTCGAGTTCGGTTCGGTATTGGTCGAAGACGCGTCGGGCGGCGATATCACTTCGGGCCTGGACGAAAGCAACCACGGCCTGGGCCAGGGGCGTTTGACGTTGATAGGCTTTTTGCGCCCGGATTTCCATCAGCGCTTCCAGGCGCTGGCGCAACGCCTCCGCGGTGTCGTAATCGCCCACGTCCAGAGCCTTGTTGATGGCCTTCTTCACCGCGTTGATGAAGTCGTCGCCGAGGATGAGGGGGACCTCTTCGGTGAGGGCGACCAGGGCTTTGCGGTCTTTCGTCTGGGCGAAGGCGTGAATTGCCTCGTTGAAAAGCCAGCGATGATAGTCGTCGAACAGTTGCGGGTCCGCTTCCAGCGCAGCGTAGAGGGTGGTTTCGTCCTTCACGCCCGCGGCCAGCAGGCGGTTTTTCAGGTCGTCGGGGAGGGATGAGAGGCTGGGCATGATAGAAAGCAAGGTGTGTAGGGCGGGATCAGCGATTCAGAGTCGTGTAGGCGGTGAGATGGGCGAGCAGGGAAGTGGCAAAGGCCTTGAAACCAATTTCAGGATCGGGCTCCTCGTATTGTCCATGCAGGCCCGCTTCCCTTTCGGAAAGGAGAAGGCATGCGCCGTCATAGAGTCGTTCTCGGAGTAAACGACGACAGAAGATTTCATACCGCTGCGCATAAGAAGCCTGTTTGAACTCCTCGAAAACGGGGAAATGAGGCTCCGCAGGGTGAACGGGCGCCAGCGACTTGGGCGACGCCTCCAACAGCATCAGCCACCCCAACCAGGGACGGGCGGAAGGCTGAAATTTGCCCTCACGATACGCTGTCAACAGATCGATAGCGCTGCCCAATGCTTCTTCGACGCGATTGTTGAAGTTATTGCCAAAGGAAGGGCCGACATGAGCTTTGAATTCAATGGATGCGAGCAAGGCGCCTTGATCCACAATGACGATGTCCCAACTTTTGGTGGGGCGAAAATAACCAGGAAGCGTCGTGCGTTTGATGTGGATGGACGATGCAGGGACGCCCGCTTCCTGCGCCAGCTCGGCGAACAGCGTGATAAATCCATCCAGATGCTTGCCGGCAGTCACCGCGCGACGAAATCCTGCATCGCTTCGCCCCGTTTGTGCGCCCTGTCTCTGATATTGACGGGCTCGGGTCATCCAAAAATGTCGAACGGCTTGAGCCAAACGCTTCTGATAATCCATCAGACGCCTTCGTTTTCGAGTTCGGAAGGAATGATGTCGATTTGAGCAAACAGGGAGCCCGCCACCTGGCGCATTCGGGAATAAGCGTCTTCGAAATAATCTGGATCGACTTCCACGCCGATGGAATGCCGACCCCATTTTGCTGCGACCACGTTAGTCGTGCCCGTGCCCATGAAAGTATCCAGCACTGTGTCTCCGACGAAGCTGAACATGCGTATCAGCCGCTCCGCCAGGATTTCGGGATACGGCGCGGGGTGCCGACGCGTGGATGCGCCGGTAATGCCCGTCCAGATTTGCGTGAACCATTGTTTGTGATTTTCCGCCGAGATAATGGACAGGAGGCGGGCCGCCCTGGAGACTTTGCGATAGCCTCCAGGTTTGCGCTGCATCAAAATATATTCGATGTCGTTTTTGATGATGGCGTTGGGCTCGTATGGCTTTCCCAAAAAACCTCCGCCGTTGCCAGCGGCCTCAAAGGCGACGTTGGAAATTTTATACCAGATGATGGGAGCGAGGTTGTCGAAACCGATGTAGCGGCATTGTTCCTGGATCGAAGCGTGGAAAGGCACGACGGTGTGACGCCCCTTGTTCTTTTTGCGGGAAAGCAGGACGTCCCCTACAACGCAAATGAGCCTTCCACCAGGGACCAGGACGCGGAAACTATGACGCCATACTTTTTCCAGTTCATGGAGAAACGTCTCGTAATCATCGATAGCGCCAAGCTGGTGTTCGTGAGGGTGGTATTGTTTTAGATTCCAGTATGGCGGCGAGGTGACGATGAGATGGACCGAGTTGTCGGGGATGAAATCAAGATTGCGGGCGTCGGCCCGGAAAAGATGATGGGTTGTGGGCGTCTGGCTGGCGGCCAGTTCGATGTCGCGCATGATGCGCGCGTCTTTTGCCAGACGAGGGATCGTGGTCTGCAAATTCTCCACATCTTTCAGCGAAGTCGGCAAAAGCGCTTCCAGATCGACAGAGGCGATTGGCGCAGAAATCGAGGCCATGATGTTTACTCCAATCGCTTTTTGCGGCGGCCGCCCAGGAGCTGACGGGCTTCGTCCGCGCGCTGGCGCAGCTCCTCGCCCTCGACATAGCCCATCTGCCGGTAAAAATCCAGGTCGTAGCGGCGCACCTGCACGACCACGGGCATGGGCACGGCGTGGCCGAGGATGAGGGCCTGTTCCTTGCTGTCCAGCCGGGCCAGCACCTGACGCAGCTCCTGGCCCCCGCTGACGCCCATGAACACGGCCCGGATGTCTTCCTCGTTGTCCAGGGCCAGGGTGACGCGGGTGCCGATCTGCGACATGACCTCAGCGTCGATGCCGCTGGGCCGTTGGTCCACGATGAACAGGGTGACGTTGTATTTGCGCAGCTCCCGGGCGATGGTTCCGAAAATGGTCTTGGAGGCGATGGCCGGGTCCAGGAATTTGTGGGCTTCTTCGATGGTGATGACCAGGGGGCGGGGCTTCTGGCTTTCGTCGCCGAAGGCTTTTTCCGTGGCCTGGACGTAGCGGTCGTGGATGCGGCGGGTGAGGAAGTTGGCCACCAGCAGATAGGCTTGCAAGTCGCTGCCATAACGCCCGAATTCCAGGACAACGTTACGACCCGCCTGGAGGTATTCGAGAATGCGGGCGATGGAGTCGTCCGCCGGGTCGGCGACGATGAACCCAAAGCGACTGAAGCGCTCCAGGCGGCGGCGGAGCGCGGCCAGGGTGCTTTGGGGCTGGCCCATCTCCGCAGCAAACGCCTTCATGGCGTTGATCTTCTTGCCGTCCTCGTCGTAACCCCCGTAGTTCTTCTCCAACCAGCGGTCATCGAGAAAATGCCGTAGCCAGGGCCTGCCCAACCGTCGGTACATGGCATACATGGCCCCAACCTGCACTTCCGACAGATCCATGATCCCGGCCAGCATCTCCACGTCTTCGGGCTCAATGTGGTCGAAGCCGATCTGCACGGTGAAGTCGGGACTCGATCCGCGGCGGCGGCTGCTCTCGTCGTCCAGGGTGAAGATGGCGACGCGGCCGGGGAAGATCTGCTTCAGGCCCTTGACCTTGCTGGTGTGTTCCGCCGTACCCTCCCAACCGTATTCATTGTGCATGTCGAAAATGAGGTTGACGGCCACGTCGTTTTGGATGACGCCCGCCAGCAACAGGCGGCTGAGGAAGGTCTTGCCCGTGCCCGATTTGCCGAAGACCGCGGAGGAGCGCTCCACAAAGCGGTTCAGGTTGAGGGTGATCTGGACGTTTTCCATGTCCAGGGGACGGCCCACGGTGAAGTAGTGGACTTCCCGGCCCTCCGCGTCTTTCCCCGCGCCCTCTTCGCCGAAAACGTAGCCCACCTCCTCGGGCGTGGCGATGGTGACGGGCGCGTAGTGGCCGGGGATGGTTTTGACGGGCTGGGGGATGTAGGCGTCGGGGCCGGTTTCATCCAGGATGAGCATGGGCGCGATGTGGACTTTGCCGAAGACGGACGCGCCCAGGTGGACGTCCCGCAGGAAGGGATGGCTGAGGTCGGGCGGGGACTTCTCGAAGGCGATGTTGGCGCTGTCCAGAGCGATGTCGGTGATCATGCCGAAGAAGATGCGGCCGCCGGCGTGGATGGTGACATAGCGGCCCACGGCCAGGCTCTCCAGGGTCTGGTCCCGGTCGAGGAGGACTTCCAGGCCCTTGCTCAACGACCCGGCCACCACCTGGCCCAGGCGGCGGCTGACGTCGGCTTCGGGCTGGATGGGTTCGGCGATATCGCGGAGGAAGTCGTCGGTCATAGTTTTCGTAATCAGTGTTCAGTGAGTGGCATCTGTGGGGCAGGACCGCGCGGAAGAGTAGGGGAGTGATACGTGATGCGTAAGGGGCTCACGGATTACGCATCACGCATTAGATGCTTGTACCAACGCGGCCGACGTAGGCGTCGCATTACGTTGGCATCTGAGCGGCCAGCTTCCGCAAAATGGCGTCGAGGCGGGCGGGATCGTTGCTGAGCAGACGGGCCAGTTCCCGTCCCGCGCGGGTGAGGTAGTCCCGACCGCGGCCGGGGGGCTGGCATCCGGCCGCGTGGATGAGGCTGGCGGCCAGGAGTTCGTCGCTGGGGCAATCGCCGCAGGTGAGGGCGCGGCGAAAGAAGGCGAAATCGGCCAGGACCTCGCGGGTTTCTTCGTCCGAGCAGGGGAAGACGGGCTGCAGGGCTTCGGGCGGGCGCGGGGGGATGCCGTGGATGAGGGCGTCGCCCTGGCGGAAGGCGATGGTGAGCGCGGTGATCTCCACGGGAACCTGGCGGCGCTGACGCATGTCCTCGACTTTTTCCGGGCTCATGGCGTCGGACGCGGCCACAATCTGGCGCACGAAAGGGTCGTCGGCGACGACGATTTCATAGACCAGGGCGTAGAGGGTCAGGCCCGGGCGTTGGGTTTTGACCAGATGCCCGAACGCGGGCGTATCGTCCGCGCGGGCGGTGCGGCCAAAGACGAAGGTGGTGGCGTTGCTGCGAAGGATGCGGCCGAGCATAATGATTGAAGATTGAAGATTCATGATAAAAGGGAGGATAGCGGGATCATTGTACCGCAGGCGGGGTGGATGGCCAATTGTGCACGGAAGACGCACCGTTCTTTTGTTTGACGGAAAAGGGGAAAACTATTAGAATGATTTTATCCATCGTGGTATATCGAGGAAAATCTCATGAGCACGACGAAATCTCTTGCTGAACTGATTGACGCGTTGTCTCCGGAGGAGCGTGAGGCCACCCGTCGATTCGTGGAATCATTGTTAGCAAGAAAAACCGAACAAGGAGAGACGCTTCGGCAAGATTGGGCAGGGGGCTTACGTTCTTACCGCGGGCAATATACCGCGCTGGCACTGCAGAAAAAGGCGCTGGAATGGATGAGTGAGGATTGATGTATCTTCTGGACACCAATATCTGGCTGGAACGTTTGCTGGATCAAGAGCGTGGTCAAGAAGTGGGGGAGTTTTTAAGCCGTGTTCTCGCAGACAACTTGTTTATTACGGATTTCTCATTCCACTCAATTGGGGTGATTCTGAACAAGTTAGGCCAACAAGAGGTCTTTTTGCGCTTTGTGCAAGATGTTTTCCTGGATCATGATGTCCATTTGATCGCATTGGGGCCAGAATGGATGGAGCGCGTTATCGATGTGATGAATCAATTTGCGTTAGATTTCGATGATGCTTATCAATTTGTGGCTGCGGATGTTTATGGAGTGATCCAGGTCAGTTTCGATGGAGATTTTATGCGAACGCCACGCGGTCGAGTTACTCCCAAGGATATATTGGCTGGGTTATGATGAATGCGGCTTTATCCCACGATGGTTTTTGGAAAGTGATTTTCGGGCGACGGAGTATTCGCCGCTATCGGCCCGAGCCCGTGCCGCGGGCGATCATCGAGCGCCTGCTGACCGCGGCCATCTGGGCGCCCAACGCGCACAATCGCCAACCGTGGCGCTTTGTCGTCATCACCCAGGCAGAGGGGAAAGAGGCATTGGCGTGGGCCATGGCCCGACGGTGGCGCGCCGATATGCTGCGGGACGGCCTTCCGCCCGAGGAGATCGAGGCCCGCTTGCAGCGTTCCCACGCCCGGCTCACCCAAGCGCCCGTCCTCATCCTGGGCAGCATCACTATGACCGACATGGACAGCTATCCCGACCCCCATCGCCAAGCCCTGGAGCGGGTGATGGCGACCCAAAGCCTGGCCCTGGCCCTGGGCAACCTCATGCTGGCCGCGCATCACGAGGGGCTGGGGGCGTGCTGGATGTGCGGGCCTTTGTTTGCGCCCGAAGCCGTGCGCGCGGCCCTGGACCTGCCCGCCGACTGGGAGCCGCAGGCGGTGATCACGCTGGGGTGGCCGGATGAGGTGCGGGCGTCGGCGCGGAAACCGTTGGAGGAGGTGGTTTTATGGCAGTAATCAGTCATCAGGTATCAGTGATCAGTGGGAAGGTGGTGGTGTTGGCCGGGGGCGTGGGAGGCGCGAAGCTGGCCCACGGCCTGGCGCAGATTCTGCCCCCCGACCAACTGACGATTATCGTGAACACGGGCGATGATTTCGAACACCTGGGGCTGACCATCTGCCCTGATATCGACACGGTGCTCTACAACCTGGCCGAAGTGAACCATCCCGAGCAGGGCTGGGGCCGGGCGGATGAGAGCTTTCACGTGCTGGAGGAGGCGAAGCGGCTGGGGCATGACGCCTGGTTCCTGCTGGGGGATAAGGATATTGCGCTGCATTTGTTGCGTCGCGAGATGCTGGACGCGGGCCTGTCGCTGACCGAGGTCACGCTGGAGCTGGCCCGGCGGCTGGGAGTGATCCATCCCGTGCTGCCCATGTCCGACCAGCCTGTGCGCACGGTCATCCTCACGCCCGAAGGCCCGATGCCCTTCCAGGAGTATTTCGTGCATCGCCGCACCAAGCCCGTCATGCTGGGAACGCGGCTGGAGGGGCTGGCGCAGGCCAGGGCCACCGAGGCGGTGCGACGGGCGCTGGATGAGGCGGACGCGGTGGTGTTCGCACCCTCGAATCCCTTCGTCAGCATCGGGCCGATTTTGGCTCTCCCCGGCGTGCGGGAGCGCATCGCCGCGAAGCCCACGCTGGCGGTGTCGCCCATCATCGGCGGGCAGGCGCTGAAGGGACCTGCAGCCAAGATGATGGCGGAGCAAGGGCTGGAGGTGAGCGCCGTGGGCGTGGCCCGGCATTACGCGGGCCTGGTGGATGGGTTCGTGTTGGATGCAGCGGATGCGGGCCTGGCGGAGGCTGTGGAGGCTTTGGGGATGCGGGCGTTCGTCACCGACACGATCATGCGGGACAAGGCGGGGCGTAAGAGGGTAGCGCGCGAAGTGCTAGGATTTTTGTGTGCGTTCATTGAGGAAGATGAGGAGGGAGGAGTGTTCAGTGTTCAGTAATCAGTATCCAGTGATCAGTAATCAGTGTTCAGTGTTCAGTGTTCAGTGTTCAGGGGATCCGACGTTGGACATTGGACGTTGGACATTGGACAAACAGGGAAGGGAAATGCGGGTGAAGGGGGCGGTGAAGGGGGCGACTGCGCGGATGCCTGCGGCGCAGGAGGGGATCAAGCGGGCGTGGGTGGAGGCGCGGCGGTTGGGGGAGCGCACAAAGTTCGCTCTCACCGGCCCGCCCGATCCCGCCGCTTCCTGGCTGCTGGCGTCGTCCGGGCGCAGCGGGTCCACCTGGCTGGGGGATATGCTGGCCGCGACGCCGGGAACGCAGCAGGTTTTCGAGCCGCTGGACCCGCGCAACTCGGAGACGTATCGGCGGTTGATGCACTGGCCGCCCGGCCTCACGCCCTCCGCATTCAAACGACAATACCTTCGGCCCGACGCGGACGCGCCCGAGTGGGCCGCGTTCTGGGAGGATGTGCTGCGCGGGCGGGTGCGGACGTATCTTACGGACTACACCCGCACGAGTTTCCTCCCCCAGCGGTTCGTGATCAAGGTGATTCGGGCGAATATGATGCTGGGGTTCGTGGCGCGGCGGTTCGGGCCGCGCATGGTTTTCCTCATGCGGCATCCGGCCGCGGTGGTGAATTCGATGTTCTATCGGGTGAAGGCGGCCTGGCCCGCGGATGTGCGGGACTTGCTGGCGCAGGAGGCGCTGGTGGAGGATGTGCTGCGGCCGTGGGTGGGGGAGCTGGAACGCGTTTCCAACGCGTTTGAGGCGCTGGCGGTGTGGTGGGCGGTGGAGAATCGAGTGGCGCTAGAGCAGTTACGCGACCAGCCGCATTATCTCGTGTTCTACGAATGGCTGTCGCTGCGCCCGCGAGAGGAGATGGCGGGGCTGTTGCGCTGGCTGGGGATGGAGGAGGATGCCGTGCCTGAGGCGCTGTTGTATCGATACAGCCGCATGACCAGCAAAGTTCAACGGCGGCGGGGGCAAGAGGACGCGATGCAGCGGTTGACCGCATGGCAACGGGAGCTTTCAATCGAGGAGCAGCGTATCGTTTTGATCTGGGCGGAGCGGTTGGAGGTTCCCTGGTACAGGGCGGAGGCGCTGCCCGCGCGGGCGTCGGGCGCGGAGGAGGCATGAAGCTGGCCGTGGCGACGCCGATGAAGCCGTTGGCGCGGGCCAAGGCGCGCCTGCGCCCAGGCCTCGGCGACGCGGCCCGCCAGGAACTGGCGGCGCACATGCTGAAGCATGTGCTGGCTGCGATTGCAGCCAGCCGCGTCGCCGAGGCCTGCGGGGTCGTCTCCGCCGACCCCGCCGCGCTGGCCCTGGCCGTGGAAATGGGCTGCGAAGCCATCCGCGAGCCCGAACCCGCGGGCTACAACGCGGCCGCGGCCAGGGCCAGCGCCTGGGCGCAGGCGCGCCGCTGCGACGCCCTCCTCATCCTCCCCGCCGACCTCCCCTTCCTCACGCCTGATGACCTGCGCATTCTCGCCCGCCTGGCCGAACCCCACCCCCGAGCCATCGTCATCGCGCCCGATCGAAACTACACCGGCACCAACGCCCTCCTCCTACGCCCTCCCCACATCATCCCCACCCACTTTGGGCCGGACAGCTTCTTGCGACATTGCGAATTGGCTCGTTTGACGGGCGTCCAACTCATCCTCTATCATTCCTCCACCCTCGCCCGCGACATCGACTGGCCCGAAGATCTCTATCATCTTCATTTTGTCGTCGATCATTAACAATGCCCGACCTCATCCTCCACCACGCCCGCATCTACACCCAATGGCCCGACCACCCCTGGGCCGAAGCCATCGCCATCCAGAAAGGCCGCGTCATCGCCGTGGGTGACAACGACGCCATCCTCCCCCTGGCCCGGCCTCACACCCGCCGCCTCCACGGCCAGAGCCGACTCGCCCTTCCCGCCTTCACCGACGCCCACATTCACCTTTTCAACCTGGCCCGCCGCCGCGGCCAGGTTGCACTCTACGACGCCGCCAGTCTGGAAGACTTGCTCGTCCGGGTACGCGACCACGCCCGGCATCTCCTCCCCGACGCCTGGGTGCTGGGCTACGGCTGGAACGAAAGCACGTGGCCCGAGCGCCGCTTCCCCACCCGCCACGATTTGGACGCTGTCACCGGCGGGCGGCCCGCAGTCCTCTGGCGCACCGACCTGCACGCGGCCGTGGCCAACTCCGAAGCCCTGCGCCGCGCGGGCATCACCCCGGCCACGCCCGATCCTCCCTCCGGCGTCATCGACCGGGACGAACGCGGCCAGCCCACGGGCGTCTTGCGCGAACTCGCCATCAACCTGGTGCGCCGCGTCATCCCGCCCATGACCGAAGCCCAGGCCGCGACCAACCTCCGGGCCGTCGCCCGCGACCTCCACGCCCTGGGCGTCGTCGCCGCCCACGACCAACGCATGAAGGACAACGCCGAAGAAGGCCCCGGAGCCCTGCGCCTCTATCAGCGCCTGGCCGCCCGCGGCGACCTGCCCCTCCGGGTGAGCTGCAACCTCGAAGCCGCGCATCTGGACGACCTCATCGAATTGGGAATTCAGAGCGGCTTTGGAAATGAATGGGTGCGGTTTGGGCATGTGAAGCTCTTTGCCGACGGCTCCCTGGGCGCCCGCACCGCCTGGATGCTTGAACCCTACGAAAATGATCCCGGCAACACCGGCATGTTCCTCACCCCGCCCGAGGAGATGGCCGCCATCATCCAGAAAGCCCACCGCCACGGCGTCGCCATCTCCATCCACGCCATCGGCGACCGGGCCAACCGCACCGTCCTCGACATCTTCGCAGAAGCCATCGCCGGCGGCAGCGACGCCCCGCCCCTCATTCCCCACCGCATCGAACACGTCCAGACCATCCAGCCCCAGGATCAACCCCGGCTGGCGAGGCTGGGGCTCACCGCCTCGATGCAGCCCATCCACTGCACCGACGACATCCCCAACACCGACCGGCTGTGGGGCGCCCGCGGGCGCAACACCTACCCCTTCCGCAACCTGTGGGACGCCAGGACGCTGCTCGCCTTTGGCTCCGACGCGCCCGTAGCCAGCCCCAACCCCTGGTGGGGCATCCACGCCGCGGTCACCCGTCAACGGCGGGATGGAACCCCGTCTGATGGCTGGTATCCCAACCAGCGACTGACCGTGCAAGAAGCCGTTTGGGCCTACACCCTGGGCCCGGCTGCGGCCATCGGCCAGGCTCATCAGCAAGGCCGCCTCGCGCCCGGCTACCTGGCCGACCTTATCCTCCTCGACCGGGACATCTTCACCATCCCTCCCGACGACCTCCCCCACACCCGCGTCCTCCTCACCCTCCTGGGCGGCGAGCCCGTCCATGAACTGATTACTGATCACTGATCACTGATTACTGCTCACTCTCCCCCACCCAAATCACCCGCACCACGCCCGCTTGCTCCACCCGGCGGAATTCCGGATCGCCCGTGACCACCGGGCAATCCAGCTCCTGCGCCGCGGCGATGGCAAACGCATCCGCGTACGAGACAGGAAACCGGGCCTTGATGCGGGCGGCATGGAGCACTCTTTGCGATGTGACAGAAAACAACTGGAATCCGGTAATATCCATCCACCTCAATGCTCGCTTCGCTCGAATTTCTCCCTCAGTTCGAAACACAATGTAATACACCTCGCCCCAATTGATAGGCGAGATGACCAAATGAGTCCCGGACTCGATAGCAGCTTTCAAAATGTCTTCAACTGTCTGGAAACCCTTTTCTTCACGCAAAAAACTGATGATCGGATAGCTATCGAATATCAAAAAGTCAGACATGCTCAGGCTCCTTTTTGATCCAACGTAATATCTCAGCCTCCTCTCGTTCCCGATCGCGTCGACGCTCTTCCAGTAGCGCCTCAACGAGTGAAGGGCCCCCTTCATCTTTCAGAAGCCCACGTCCCCATTCGATGGGATCATCAGGCACAGGAATCAACTGGATGGTATCGCCATCCTGAATGACCATCATCTTGTCACCGGGCTGGATATTCAACTCCTTGCGAATTTCGGCCGGGATAACCACCCAGCCCTTTTTAGATACAGTCACTGTTTTCATGATGAAAATTCCTCCAAAAAGTTATACATTTCAGTCGAAAGTATAACGCAACTTGCAATTTGTGTCAACGACATGAAAATCTTGACCTACAATATCCGCAACTGGCAGAATCATCAGGGTGAGAGCAATGTGCGGCAGGTGCTGGAGGTGCTACGGGCAGCTGATACTGGCCTCATCGGCCTGAATGAGGTTCTGCATCCTCACCCTTCGCCCGACCCCGACCTCCCCGCCCTGGACTTTCTCGCCCGTGAGCTGGGCATGGAAGCCGCGTTCGGACCCGCGTTCCAGCCCCGGAACGCCTTCCACCTGCCCGAGGTCATGTCGGGCAACGCCCTGCTCAGCCGCTATCCCATCCTCGCCACCGCCGCTCATCATCTCACGCCCGTGGTCAACAACCCGCGCGGCCTGCTCGAAACCCGCGTTCTCCTGCCCGACCACACCCCCTTCACCCTCTACGTCACCCATCTCGAACCGAAGCGAGAGGATGTGCGGGTGGAGCAAGCCCGCGCGTTGCTCAGTTGGGCCGTGCGGGACAAGGGCAAACCCCACGCGCTGGTGGGTGACCTGAACACTTATAACCCCGCGGATTTCCCCGATGAGGAGGCGCTGGCCGCGTTTCGGGCCCAAGCCGAAGCCCGCGGCTTCACCTTCTTCCAGGCCCAGGTCATCCCCCTGCTGCTAAAAAGCGGCTACGTAGACGCCTGCGCCGCCCATCCTTACCCCACGTGGGACGCGGAGGACGAGCTCTGGGCCCGGATGGATTTCATCCTTCTGGCCGAACCCCTGGCCGGGAAGCTCGTCACCTGCCAGGTCATCGACTCCCCCGCGGCTCGCGGGGCGTCCGACCACCTGCCTGTCATGGCTGAAGTGAGTTGTAGTAAACTGAACACTGATTACTGAACACTGAACGCTGAACTCCCTATCGCCTCATGTTCTCCCGCATCTCCACCCGCCTCGCCTGGGCTATCCTCGCCCTGATGATCGCCGTCTACGTGGTCATCTTCACCGACCTGGCGTTCGATTTGCACGCGGCCCAACGCACCCACAAGTCCGACCTGGGCCAGATGGATCAGGCCGTCTGGAACACCAGTCGCGGGCGCTTCGTGGAGGAAATCAAGCGAGATTTTCTCTCCACCCGGCTCACCGACCACGTCGAGCCCATCTATGCGCCCCTGTCATTGGTCTATTGGGTATGGAACGACGTGCGGGCGATGCTGCTGCTTCAGGTTTTGGCGGTGGCATTGGGAGCGATACCCCTGTTCGCTCTGGCGAGCCGCAAGGTGGGGCCGTGGCTGGCCCTGGGCCTCGCCGCGGCCTGGCTTCTGAATCCTTCCCTCCAATCCGCAGTCCTGACCGAACTCCACGCCATTCCCTTCGCCGCGCCCCTTATCCTCTGGGCTTTCTGGGCGGTGGAGGCCCGACGCCCCTGGCAATTCCTTGCCGCCGCGTTGCTGACGGCCGCGGTCAAGGAGGAAGCGGCGCTGCTGGCCGCGGGCCTGGGCGCGTGGGCCGTGTGGCGGGCCTTTTGGTGGAAAAAAGAAACCGTCGGGCGCAAACGCATGATGGTTGCGGGCGGCGCGGCGGCGCTGGTCTCAGTGATCTGGTTTGGGATAGCGACGTTCGTTATCGTGCCCGCGTTCGGCGCCCAGGTCCATCATACCCCCGACTCGGTCTATTTCCAGCGTTACGGCGAACTGGGGCATTCCCCCCTCAGCATCTTCAAAAACCTGCTGACCAACCCCGGTCTGGTGTGGTCCGTGGCCAGCGAACCCGCGCGGGTGCATTATCTGCTGGCCCTGTTCGCCGCATTTGGCTTCCTCAGCCTGTTGGGGCTAGATGCGTTGGTCATCTCCCTGCCCGTGCTGCTGGCCAACCTGCTCAGCGCCTTTCCTGCGCAATACTACGGCGATTTCCACTACACCGCGCCCCTCATCCCCTACTTTGCCGCGGCCGCGGTCTTTGGCCTGGAACGAACCATCGCTTTCTTCCGCCTGACCTCTCTCCGCCGTGGGCTGATCACCGCCATCGCCCTCGTCTGGCTGGTGGGATGGGCGGGATGGACGTATGCGCAGATGGGCCGCGGGCCCGGCGGCGGAGCCTATGATCCGCCGATCTTCACCGAACATCACATCCTCGCGAAACGTTTCCTCGTCCAGATCCCGCCCGACGCGCCCGTCACGGTCACCGCCGCCTTGCATCCCCACCTTTCCCACCGCCGATTCATCTACCAATTCCCCCACGGCCTCGACCCGCAACCGCCCGCGCCGCCCGCGCAATGGGCCCTCATCGACGTGACCGGCGATACGGACATGGCTCCGGGCGACCTCTTCAATCAGGTGCAGGCCATGTTGGCCGGGGATTGGGGCGTCGCGGACGCTCTGGACGGCTATCTCCTGTTGCGGCGCGGTGCAGCCAAGAAAATCATTCCCGACGCGTTCTACGACTTCGCCCGCACGCCCAACGACCCCGACGCCCTGGCCCAGTCCTATCCCCTCACCTTCGACCGGGTGCAGGTGGATATCTGGCCTCGTTGGCGGCAGGCGGCCGTGGTGACTGAGTGGCTGGTGGGGCAAGATTATCGACCGAAAACAGTGCGTCCGTGGATTGAGATGCTCACGCCCGCGGGCAAACGCTTCTACACCTTCGACGACAGCACACCCCCGGCGCTGATCTGGTATCCCCCCGCCCGCTGGCAGCCTGGCGACCGCATCCGCATCACCACCCTGCCCATGTATCCGCCTCGCACCTGGGGCGTGGCCGTGGGCGTCGTGCATGGCCCCGACCCCTTCCAGCCCGCCCATCGCCTGCCCGCGGCCGACGCTGCGCCCAAAACAGCCATCCACACCCCCGACGGGACACTGGCCCTGGCGGGCGCGTGGCGCTGGAACGAATCCAACCGCCTGGACAAGATCCCGCCCGACACGCTTACTTCGCTCGACCTGGGGAAACGCATCGAGCCTCAAGGGCGGGAACAGGGGATGGAATTCCGTCTGCCTAACGGCGAACTTCAGCCGCTACACGCCTGGCTGCCCGAGATCGGGCCCGCGCCCGGGCGCCTCTTCGATTTCTGGCTGCATTGGGATCAAGGCATCCCGGACGGATACCAGCCCTTCATTCATGTTCGTCGCGGGGAGGCGACCCTGATCCAGCTCGACGGCCCGCCCTACGTGTTCATCCCCGTCGCGCCACACGACCAACCCGTCAACGACTGGCGCGAATTCATCCTGCCCGAAACCATCCAGCCAGGCGAAACCATCCGCATCGTGGTCGGACTCTATAACCTGGACACGGGCGAACGTCTGGATATCCTGGGCGCGGACGGCAAGCTCGCGGGCAATGAAGCCGTGTTAGCGGAATACGAGGTCGCCGCGCCTCCCGTCCCCGACCAACCCTGCGCCTTCCTCCCCGACCTCTGTCTCTCCCAACCATGACGCGATCTCCAGAGAGTATGAACGACCTAAACTGAAAACATATTGAAACCAAGGCTTTTGGTTCGCGTTGGCTCATCCATGAAAGGCGATTCGCTGGCCGCGCCACCGCCCGCAGGTTCACCTGCGGGCAAAAAATGACGCCCCATAAATGGGGCTACGGCGCATGTCGCGCGTCGCGGGAAGCCGGGTTCACCCGGCGTCGTTTCGTAGCCCGGAGCTTCAGCTCCGGGTGGCCGAGGCCGAAAACACCTGATTTCAAAATGCATTTAGTTTAACTGACGCGGGAAGCCGAGTTCGTGATGCGTAATGAGCTCACGTTTCACGCATCACGCCCGTTGCTGTCTCGCTCAACGTTGTCCTGACGATCTCAATCCTAATCCTGATCCGAATCCAATTTACATAGCACACAAATGCCCTATGATCCCTCCATCCTTTGACTTCAACATATACCAACAACTTGCCCTGCGCACCGCGGGCAACCACGGCGACTTCGAGAAAACGATGATGTACACCGCCCTGGGCCTCAACGGCGAGGCGGGCGAGGTGGCCGAGCATATCAAAAAAGCCTTCTTCCACGGCCATGAGCTGGATCGGGAGAAGCTGGAAAAAGAACTGGGCGATGTCCTGTGGTATCTTGCGGTCATGGCCGATACCCTCGGCATCCCTTTGGAGGATATCGCCCGGCACAATATCGAAAAGCTGGCCCGCCGCTATCCCGACGGCTTCTCGGAAGAGCGCTCCCGCAATCGCAGTGATCAGTGACCAGGCGCCACGGACAACGGCTCGCTGATACGGACGAAAACACCTCGCGGCCAGGCTGGCGCGGGAAGCCAAGCACGTAATGCGTAATGCGTGATGCGTAAGGCCCTCACGTTTCACGCATCACGCCCGTTGCAGGCTCGCCCAACGTAGGCCTGGCGATCCTTCCGCAACCGACGCCCATTCTGTTCTCTAGCAGTCACCATGCCCACCGCCCGCCATCGCCTGGCACTTCTACTCATCCTCCTCCTCGCCTTCGGCCTGCGCATCTACCATCTGGACGTGCAAAGCCTGTGGTATGACGAGGGCGTCACCGCGCGCGTGGCGCAGATGGGCGCGGGCGAGCTGGCCCGCTGGACCGCGAACGATATCCAACCGCCGCTCTATTACCTGCTGCTGGGCGGCTGGCTGCACATCTTCAACCCCTGGCCCGGCAATATCGCTTATCTCATGCGCTTTTTCTCCGCGGGCTTTGGGCTGATGCTGGCGGGACTCATGGGCGCCCTGGCTCGTCGGTTGTGGGGACGGTGTGCGGGCCTGTTGACGGCGTTGGTGGTCGCCATCTCGCCGTTGATGGTCTATTACAGCCAGGAGGCCCGCATGTACGCCATGCTGCTCTTCCTGGTGACGCTGGCCGCGTACTGGGTGGTGCGCCTGCTCGACGTGTCGTCGCATGGGGGAATGCGGCTGGCGGGGAAGGAGCGGGCGCGGTTGGGCTACCTGGCGCTGTATGCGCTGACCGGGCTGGCCGCCATGTACACCCACTATTTCGCAGGCTTCGCCCTGCTGGCGCTGGCGCTGTATTGGGCGCATGTGTGGGTGCGTGAGAACCGCCATGCGCGGGCGCTGGGCGGCTTCGCCCTGGCCAACGCCCTCATCCTGATCGGCTATCTGCCCTGGCTGCCCGCCATGTGGCGACGCTTCCAGGTGGACGCCAGTTACTGGTCGGGTCAATTGAAACTGAACGAAGCCTTGTTCAAAACCCTGGCGAATTTCACCGTCGGCGCCAGCGAGACGTTCCGTTTGGAGCGTGCAGGCGTCTGGATGGCGCTGTTAGGTCTGGCCGCGGTGATATGGCTGACCGCGCTGATGAAGCTTCGTCGCCGGGGGGCGCAACGGCCCGTGGCCCTCATTCTCCATTGGCTGCTGCTCCCGCCCGCCCTCATCCTCTTCCTGGCCTATTGCACGCCCAAATTCAATCCCCGCTACCTGCTCATCAGTTGGCCCGCGTGGGCCTTGCTCATCGGCGGCGGCGCGGCCGCGCTTTATCGCCCGCCCGCGGCCCTCATCCAGGCCCGATCCTGGCTCCGACCCCTATCCCGCGCACTCGCCATCCTCACCCTGCTGCTGGTGGTGACGGTCAGCGCCCTGGGCCTGAACAACGGGTACCACGATCCCAACTTCGCCAAAACGGCCTGGCGGGAAGCCATCGCCTACATGTTCGAAAATCGCGCGCCCGACGAGGCCGTTTTGCTGGTCTCGGGCCATGCTTACCCCGTCTTCGACACCTATCTTCCTCCTGATGCCCCGCCAGCGTGGCAGGTTCCCCGCTTCCGTCTGCCCGAGATCGAGATTCTGGACGTGAACCAGGTGCTGGGATGGGAGGAAAGCGCGCGGGCGTTGAACAAATATCTGGCCCGATTCGGCGGCGTGTGGCTCTTCCTGTGGCAGGATGAGGTGGTGGACCCCGCGGGCGTGGTCGCCACCCAACTGGGACGCTACGCTCACGAACAGCCTACACCCGACTTCGCCTTCCTCGACCTGCGCCACTACCGCCTCCCGCCCGATTTCCACATTCCCGAGCAGCCGCCCATCACCCAACCGGGAGCGGCCTTCGGCGACGCCATCGAACTGGTGGGATTGGAGCCCGCGGCGGGCGGGATCTGGCTATACTGGCGGGCGCTGCGCGCCGACCTGCCCGACCTGCACGCAGCCATTGTGGTGGAAAAGGATGGCGAACGCCTGCTCGAACTGGACCAACGCCCGGTCGGATACGATTTCCCCACCACCCGCTGGCAGCCGGGCGAGACCTACCCCGTCCGACTGCCGGTCGAGGACGCGACGGGCGCCGGGCTGCGCGTGCGGGTCTATGACCCGGCCTCGGGCCGCATCTTGGGCGACTTCGAGACGGAACTGTTCAGAAAGTAGCGGTCTGTCGCAGGTTGCGATAGGATCGCCATGCCAAAGTTGGGCGAGTCCGCAATGGACATAAAACGTAAAACGTGAAACGTCATGTCCTCACGCATCACGTTTCACTCATCACGTCTTCATTGTCCCGCGCCAACCTGGCCGCGCGGCCTCGAAGATTACGCCAACGTCTCATTCAATCCCAAACTGGCCTCGATAGCCTCGGGCGACTCGCCCGCTTCCAGACGGTCGATCATCTCGCCCAACTCGGGGTCGTCGATATCTTCCCCCAATTCGTTCTGCATGGTGCGCATGAACTTCGCCAGCGCCCGCGGGTCCTCGTTCTCCAGCCCGGCCAGCAGCGAGGGGTCCTCCATCATCCGGTCCATGCGATCCTCTTCGGAATGCACCACCGCCACGCGGGAGACGAGGCGATGCAGCCGCGTGCCGCCGCAGATGGGGCAGACGGGCGTCGCTTCCTGCGCGGCGCTCACCGTACGAAAAAACAAAGACACCTTCTTACGGCAATCGAAGCAGTAGTACTCGTAGATGGGCATGATCACCTCCGACGTTGCACAGGATGGGGATGATCATAGTATAATCAAAGCAGGCGACACGAGCAATAAACTCACCAATATCGATGAAAACGCCTCGCGGCCAGGCGGGCGCGGGAAGCCGAGCACGTAATGCGTAATGCGTGATGCGTAACGTCTCACGTTTCACGTTTTCACGCATCACGCCCGTGGCAAACTCGCCCAACGGGGGCCTCGAGTCATTTTTGCAAACCAACACAACGCTATTTTCGGAACAGCCATCCATGAATGAGACTTATTCCCATCAACGTTCCGACCATTTCGGCGTGCCCGACGAACCTCGCCCGGTGGTCATGATCCTGTCCGGCCCCTCGGGCGTAGGCAAGGATTCCGCGCTGGACGCCCTGGAGAAGCTGGGGGTCAAGTTCCATCGCGTGGTCACGGCCACGACGCGCCCGCCCCGTCCGGGCGAGGTGGATGGCGTAGATTATCACTTCGTGAGCATGACCCGCTTCGCGGAGATGATCGAAAACGACGAACTCCTCGAATACGCCATCGTCTACGGCGATTACAAGGGCGTGCCCAAAAGCGAAATCATCGAGCCGCTGAAGCAGGGCATTGACGTCATCATGCGGGTGGATGTGCAGGGCGCGGAGACCATGGCCCGCAAACTGCCGGGCGCGGTCACGGTCTTCCTCACCACTTCCAGCGAAGAGGAGCTGATTCGGCGGCTGCGGGAGCGCAAAACCGATTCCGAGGAGCAGATCGCCATCCGCATCGCCTACGCCCGCAAAGAGCTGGAGATGCTGCCAAAATTCCAGTATGCCGTGGTCAACCGGCATGACAAGCTGGAGGAGACCGCGAAGGTGCTGTGGGCCATTCTCACCGCCACCCGCGCCCGCACCGACTACAAGCGGGTGGAAATCGAAGACTGCTGAACCGTGATGGAAGCTCGCTTCGCCCAGGTCGTCGTGCTCGCACCCATCGACCGGCGCTTACCCAAGCCGGACAAGCAGGGCGGGTTGGAAACCCTGGTGGATTTCGATCCCCGGCGTCAGGTCTTCACCTATGGCATCCCCCGCGACCTGCGGGGGCTCATCGAGCCGGGCATGGTGGTGGAGGTTCCCTTTGGGCGCAGCAGGCAGTTGGGGCTGGTGCTGGAGATGATGGAAGCCGCACCGCCCGAGTTGCAGGTGAAACCCCTGGGCCAGCCCATCAGCGAAGGGCCCGCGCTGACGCCCGAGCAAATGGAACTGGCGCTGTGGATGAGCCGCCAGTACCTCGCGCCCCTCAGCGAGTGCGTGCGCCTCATCCTGCCCCCAGGCTTCACCGCCAAAACCGATCTGTGGGTGGAATACGTCCCCGGCGCGCCCATCTTTCCCGATGAACTGACGCCCGCGCAGCAGGTGTTGTTGCTGCGCCTGAAGAAATCGCCCATGCGCCTGAAGGAGCTGCGCCAGACCGACCGGCGGCTGGTCTCCGAAGGCGTGTTGGGCGAGCTGCGCAGGCAGGGGCTGGTGCGATTGGTGGATCGGGGCAAACTCAAACGCCCCAAACCCAAGCTGGAAACCATGCTGACCCTGGTCATTCCGCCCGAGGAGGCGGAAGACGCGTTGATGCGCGTGGGTCGGGCCAGCAAACAGGCCGATATCCTGTTGTGGCTGGAGGCGCAGGGGAGAGAAGGCACGTTGGCCGGGTTGAGGGAGGCGGTCGGGGCGACACAAGCGCAGGTGCGGGCGCTGGCCGAGAAAGGATTGATGCGGCTGGAGGAGGACCGCGTGCGTCTGGTCGTGTCGAAAGAGGCGCTGCCCGAACAGGTGATGGCCATGCGCTCGACCGCGAAATTCCTCCCCGGCCTGCGCGCTCTGGCCCAGGCGCCCGACCACGCCATGCTGCTTTCGGACTGGCGCAAGGTCACGGGCCTGGGCCTGCCCGAGGCCCGCAAGTTGGCCGGGTGGAAGCTCATCGAATTGACCGAGATCGACGTGTGGCGCGATCCCCTGGCAGGCCGGGTCTTCCACTCGCCCCGCCCGGCCATTCTGACCGAGGATCAGCAGCGGGCGTGGGCGGCCATCGAGGCGGCGCTGACGGAGACCTCCGAAGTCTTCCTCCTCCACGGCGTCACCGGCAGCGGCAAGACCGAGATCTACCTGCGGGCGCTGGAGAAGACCGTAGCCGCGGGGCGGCAGGGCGTCGTCCTCGTGCCCGAGATCAGCCTCACGCCCCAAACCATCCGCCGTTTTGCCGGGCGCTTTCCCGGCCGGGTGGCCGTGGTGCATTCCAAACTCACCGCGGGCGAGCGCTACGACGCCTGGCGGCGGGCCAGATCGGGCGAGGTGGACGTGGTCGTAGGCTCCCGGTCGGCCCTGTTCGCACCCCTGCCCGACATCGGCCTCATCGTGGTGGACGAAGAACACGACCCCGCCTACAAGCAGGCCCGCACGCCCCGCTACCACGCCCGAGACGCGGCCATCCAGCTCGCCCGGCTGCATGGCGCAGTCACCATCCTGGGCTCGGCCACGCCCTCCCTCGAAAGCCAGTTCAAAGCCCGCCGCGGCCTCTACACCCTGCTCCAACTTCCGCGGCGGGTCATGGGCCACCGCGAAGGCGGCGACATTCGCATGGCCGAACTGCCGCCGGTCGAGATCGTGGACATGCGGGCCGAACTGCGCGCGGGCAATCGCTCCATGTTCTCCCGCGCGCTGCGCCAGGCGTTGGAAGCAACCCTGGCCCGGGGCGAACAGGCCATCATCTTCCTCAATCGCCGGGGGAGCGCCACCTTCGTCATGTGCCGCGACTGCGGTTATGTGGTAAGATGCCCTCGGTGCAACGTCCCGCTCACCCATCACCGGGGCGACGTGCTCATCTGCCACCATTGCAACTACCGGCAGCCCATGCCCAAAGTCTGCCCCAAATGCGGCAGCCATCGTTTCAAAACCTTTGGCGCGGGCACGGAACGGGTCATGGACGCACTGCGGGCGGAATTTCCTCAGGCCCGGCCCCTGCGCTGGGACCGGGACGTCACCGGCGGCAAAACCAGCCACGAAGCCATCCTGCAAGACTTCATCGACCATAAGGCGGACGTGCTGGTGGGCACGCAGATGATCGCCAAGGGCCTCGACCTGCCCCTGGTCACCCTGGTAGGCGTGCTCAGCGCCGACACGGGCCTCTTTTTGCCCGATTTTCGGGCCGCGGAGCGCACTTTTCAAATCCTGATGCAGGTGGCCGGGCGAGCCGGGCGTTCCGAGCGGGGCGGCAAGGTCATCTTCCAGACCTACCACCCCACCCACTACGCCATCCTCGCCGCCAGCCAGCACGATTACGACGGCTTCTATCGGACGGAGATGCGCTTCCGTCAGGAGCACGGCTACCCGCCCTACCGCCGCCTCACCCGCATGATCTACCTGGATACGAACCGGGATCGTTGCCAGCAGGAGACCGCGCGCATGGCGAAGATCCTCCAGCGCCGGGCCGAAAAGCTGGGCCTGGAACATGTCAGCTTCATCGGGCCCGCGCCCGCGTTCTTCAGCAAAGAACGGGGCAAATACCGCTGGCATCTCCTCATCCGGGCGGAAGACCCGGGCCCCCTGCTGGCGGGCGCGCCCCTCACGCCCAACTGGCGCATCGACGTGGACCCGGTGGACACGCTGTGAGCCACCACGAGCGAGGGCTTGCCGGTACGGATGAAAACGCCTCGCGGCCAGGCTGGCGCGGGAAGCCAACGCCGTAATGAGTAATGCGTGATGCGTAAGGACTTTACGAATTACGCATTACGCATCACGCCCGTTGCCGTCCCGCCCAATGTAGGCTTCGAGTCATTTTTGCAAACCAGCGCAATTCTATTTTCAAAGCGACCTCCATCCCTTTCACTCTACAAAAGGAGCATTCTCATGGCATATCCACCCCTCGGTTCCCTTCTTGGCGGTTCAGACGATGACGAAAAAGGCGGCCTCGGCGGCATGATGGACATGGCCTCCTCCCTGGCCGGCAGCGCGGGCGGCGACGCCCTGGGCGGGCTCGGTTCCGTGCTGGGCGCGGCCACCGGCAAAGGCGGCGATCTGGTTGGCGCCCTGGGCAATCTGACTGGAATGGGCGCGGACCAGCTCATGAAACTGCCCATCGTGGGCGATATCGTCAATCAGGTGGCCGGGAAACTGGGCGTCCCCGCTTCTCAGGCTGCGGCTCTGGTCTCGGGAGCCATCACCATGCTCACCAGCAAAATGAAGCGGTCGGGCGCCTCCGATTTGAGCGACATCGACTTCGACGACTGGGATGCGGAATTCGCGGATGAGTCGGACGTGGTCGCCCAGGTGGCGGAAGAAACAGGCCTGGATGAGCAACAGGTGACGGAAGGGATGCAGGAAGCTATGAAGATGATCGCGGACGCGGCCGACGCGTCGGAATAATCAGGAGGAAACATGAGCGAAAAGCGCACGGTGCGGGCAAAACGTCGTCGCCGCGCGACATCGTCCGGCCCGCGAGAACAGGCTTCTACGCCCACCCGAGACCGTCGTCCCACACCCAAACCCAGTTCGCCGCCCCCGCGTCCCCCGTCGGTGGGCGCGCCGCCCCCCAACATGCCCTCGATGCCATCCCTGCCCGGAGGCCGCGGGGGCAAGATGGGCGGCCTGGTCATCCTGCTGGTCCTCCTGTGCGTCGCCCTCTTCCTGTTGCCCCGCCTGATGGGCGGCGGGGAGCGTCCTGACC
>JALXCB010000044.1 GCA_026991225.1 Anaerolineae bacterium
AGTTATATGCGTTCGGGGGGTGGGATGGCGCTCAGGTGAGGGAAACCCTCTTTGTATTCGATCCCCAAACGGGCGCATGGAGCCAGGCGGCGTCCATGCCCGCGCCGCGGGCCTTTATGGGCGCGGTGGCCGTGAATGACGCCATCTATCTCTTTGGCGGAGATGATGGCCGGGATCAGCGGGCTGACGCCTGGGTGTATCGGCCGGACGAGGACGCCTGGGGAGAGGCTCTTGCGATGCCCCGGCCCGGCAGTGGGCTCTCTCTGGCCGCGGATGCAGGCTCCATCTATATCATTGGCGGGGGCGAAGGCGAGGAAGATTACCCACGCGAGCGCTTCGATCTGGCCACCCAGAGCTGGTCCACCCTGGACGCGCCCCGCCGCGGGCCCTGGCATCACGCTTCCGCGGTCATGATCGGGCCTAATTTACACATTGTCGGCGGTTGGGGCGGCGATTATCTCGCCATTCATGAGGTCTATCAGGCCTCGCATCTCCTCTTCCTCCCCGCGCAGGGCGGGCAATGAACCTTCACGTACAAGGACGTCCATGCGCCCACCGTGTTCCTGGCGTGTGTGGCGGCGCGGGGTCATGGGCATCGCCGCGGGCGTATACACGCTGTTCGTCCTGGGCAAGAGCATCCTTCTGGGTAACCGGACGCGTCGTTTGGCCGCCCGATGTCAGCTTTCGATTGCGTAAGCTGGCCCTCCGATTACAATCAGGGCTGGGGGCCTTGTCCCACCTTTGTTTCCCCCACTCTGAGACGGGAGGAGGAGGAGGAGGAGGAGGAGGAGGAGGATATAAGGCCGCCCACTGGCCGCAGGCCTGAAGCAGGCGCACTAAAATTTGGGCAAATCGCGTTGTCATCAGGAACTCGGCCATGCGGGCTCCCCCCGGCGCTTCAGGATACTGTTGGCAAACCTCAAGCAGGCTACAAAACAACGCCGGGTGAACCCGGCTTTGGGCACGGGCTGGCACTGAAAGCCCCCTTGAGGGGGCGTCGTTTCTAGCCCGGAGGTTATGGAGTTTTACAAATTAAACGGGTCATAGGCCTTATTCTATTACCGGATTGTTTTGTAAACGTTCATCACCTCCGGGGCGCCAGGCGCAACGCGCCAATAATTTGGGACGTCATTCCGACGACCGAAGGGAGGAGGAATCCAGCCCGAAGGGCGCTTCGCTGGATTCCTCGGTCGCTTCGCTCCCTCGGAATGACGTCCCTTTGTCGACTTCTCCATATGATCTACTGAATTTGAATCGAGGCGCTGGGGGTGTTCACGAAAGGCATATGCAATGGTGGAGGGTGAGCGTCTTCTATGGGCTGTGGTGTATAGGCTTATCAACAATTGTGGATCCATGCCGTTGTAACTCGCATTTTGTGTGAAAGACTATCAATTTTCTCAAGTCATCACTCAATATGCAATCTGATTAAGTCAGGCGCTGCAATTGATGTGTGATAATAAAAGTAGTCTTATGTCTCGTTTCAAACCATTCTCTAACTTCCAAGGAGGAAGGCAAATGCGTACTTTCAACAATCACTTTGCAGGCAAAGTCATCACCATTGTCGTTCTGGTCGTTTTGTTCCTCGGAGTCGTTGGTTTCGTAGCCGCCCCCAATGGCGAGCTGGACGGCGATTACATCGGCTCCGCCCCCGCCATCAATCCCGACGGCGAGCTGGACGGCGATTACATCGGCTCCGCTCCCGCCGTCAATCCCGACGGCGAGCTGGACGGCGATTACATCGGCTCCGCCCCCGCCATCAACCCCGACGGCGAGCTGGACGGCGATTACATCGGCTCCGCTCCCGCCATCGATCCCGACGGCGAGCTGGACGGCGATTACATCGGCTCCGCCCCCGCCATCGATCCCGACGGCGAGCTGGACGGCGATTACATCGGCTCCGCTCCCGCCATCAATCCCGACGGCGAGCTGGACGGCGATTACATCGGCTCCGCCCCCGCCATCGATCCCGACGGCGAGCTGGACGGCGATTACATCGGCTAGAGGCTATTATGCACTTTGGCTTCGTCAAAGCTCAGAATCATCGCATCGAGGGTTGGAACTCGCCGCGGATAACCTGGATGCAACGGATTTTCGCGGATTCTTCAATGGGACGCCATCTTTTTCAGTGAAAATCCGCGCCGATCTGTCGCATCCGCGTCATCCGCGGCGAATTAAGCCGCACACGATGCGACGCACCGCTTGCAAACGGCGGGAAGTTCATAACAGGCTTTAGTCCGCAACAACTGTCGTCTTCATCTCCAGTCTTTCGAAGTCGGTGACGAGACGTTCATAATCTGGATGACCTTCAATCGAGGCTAACTCAAGGTAAGCCTCTTGAAGGAGTTTCTGCGCGTGTTGAATTTCTCCCATATCAAGGAGCAAAGATATCACACTGTGCAAGACATTCAATGCTCTGGCGGGTTCTCCCACGGCTTGCCATAGCGAGACGCTCTGTTGGAACGCATCGAGGGCGTCATCATATATTCCCATCATCTGATAGACATGCGCCAGGTTGTTGGCAACCATGGCCATGCGTCGTTTGTCCTGGATGGCGTGAAAAACCTTTTCCGCTTCGGCCAGATACGACAACGCCCGCTCCGGTTCATTTGCCTCAATCAGCACGGCTCCCATGTTCATTTTTGCGCTGGCCTGATGCACAATATCGCCGATCTCCTCGAAGATGCGAATGCCTGATTCCAGATATTTTTTGGCTTTTTCCAATTCGCCTTTACGCCATAACGTCACGCCCAGATTGGTGTAAGCCCATGCCAGATTGCGCCCGGCATCGTGTTCTAGCCATATCTCCAGGGCCCGGGAGGCATACGTCAGACAGGAATCCCAACGTCGCTGATCATACCTCACTGCACCCAGCACCAGATTGCTGTAGCCCTGTTCGATGGGCTCGTTCTCCGCCAGACTCAATGCCAGGTTGGCGTATTCTTCCGCTCGATCCAGATCGCCTTTCCGTCTTAGAGCAAAGGCATACCTGTTCAACAGCCGCACTTTCATTCCCACATCCCCTCGCTTTTCCGCCAAGACCATCCCGCGAGTATATTGTTCGATAGCTTCGTCATAGGCGTTGGCTTCCCGCAAAAAGTTGCCCAGATAATATCTCAGAGAGAGTTCAGCTTCCTCGTCATGTTGGTTCAGGCTTTGGCGTAGACCCTCTTTCAGATACGGAAGCCACAAAACGCGCAAGTCCAGAAGCTCCATCTGTGGGGCCAGGGCCAACAACAATTGTTTCGAGAAGGCCCACAGTTCCGGCAAGGCAAGAGTGTATTGCAGGGCCTGGAAGGCGATGGTGAGTTTTTTGCGCGAAAGAGGCTGAGACGCCGGGACTTTAATGAGCGAGAGTGCGTAACGGGCGTTCCTCTCGATATAGCGGCGAAAGATGCCGGGGGAATCGAAGGAGGCGTCTATCGCCATTTCGCTGCCTGTTCTTGCACAAACGTGCGCGTGAGGCCATGCACGGCATAAGTGCTCTGCTCAAGTCCGGGAATGACATCAACCAGGCTTCGGCTCACCAGCTTTTCCAGAGCGTCATGGACGGTGTCTTCGTCCATGCCCGTGATGGCGACGATTTGCTCGAAGTCCCCGCCTTCTGGGGGGAGCAGGGGCATGGCCAGGAAGATTTTCTGTTCCGGTTCGGAAAGATTGCTCCAGGCCCAGCGATACAGATAGTCATAGAGGTCTTGCACCGTCTTGCCGCGAGCCAGTTGGATATCCTCCAATACCGTGGATAGGGCGTGGTAGGACGCCTGGCCAACGACCAGCTTGAGGGCAAGAGGATTGCCGCCCACGGTGTCATAGATAGTCATCAGGTCTTCATCCCGGGCATGGATTAGAGAGACCACGTTGCGTTTCCGGGCCTCATGTCGGAGCAGCGCCAGAGAGGCTTCTGCATTGATGGGGGGGATGCGAACCGGATAGACGTCAGGATAAACGGTGGGGCTTTTTCGGGAGGTGAGCAGGAATTTCGTGTAGGGGGTAAACCGTCGGAGGATGGTGAGCAAGGTTTCCTCAGGCTCAAAAACCTCCAGGTTGTCGATGACGATGAAATGGTTGGATCGATTCAGAAAAATTTCCAGCCGGTCCAACGCCTTGTCCAGGTCGAAGGGAGAGGGCACGTACTTCTCGCCCAGCAATTGCGCGGTCAGGCGTTCGAAGAGTTGTTCAATGGCGTGCTCAGGTGAATCCGCCGTGAAAAAGGGGCGTACATCCCACAGCGAGATCTGTGGACGCATACTGATCCAACCGATGCCCGTAAAAACATGCGCCTGAATGATCTTCCGGGAGAGATGATCCGCCAATGCGGTCTTGCCAATGCCTCCGGAACCTACCAGCATCACGGGCGTTGGCCCAGCAGGATCCACCAGCAGGTCAAAAAGCTTCTGTGCGATGTCATCGACGCCGAAGAGTTGGTCATATGTGGGAGGTTCCAGTCGCCGCAATTGAATGCGTTCATAGTTCCTGTGCTCTTCGATTTCATGCTGCCAGAGAATGTCCGCCAATTTTTCCGCAGCCAGACGCAAATCCCGATGAACCGACGCCTGCGACCGATGCGTTATGGAGACGATCTCCTGGATGCTCTTGCGATCCAGATAGCGTTGACGAAGGACGGCAGCCGCCTCAGGGTCCTGCAGCTCAAGCTGATCGATAGCTTTGGTCACCCCGTAGCGCACCGCTCCCATCTGTTGGGCCTCTTTCGAATGCCGCAAGCGGACGATGTACAGTAATTCTTCCAGGTCAGAGGGCTTTCCTTGTTTCAACTGGAGAAGTCCATTGCGGACCAATTTGACAAAAGATTCGGGCGGGGCGAAGGAATTCTCGGACATGATTTTGATGGTGGCCAGGATGCTGTGGGAGCTGGGGATGCTTGATAAAATCGCTTTGAGGAGCAAGATGAGCATCTAACACAACATAAACAACGGTTCAGTAAACAAAACAAAGCATAGTTGCCTGATGCGGCCCCTATGCCAGAATCGATTGTGCAACGATACGGTTGCACCAGGGCGAGAAGGCGACAGTATCGTCTGTAAATCAGTATACTACACAACTTCACAGCCTGTCCAAGTCATTTTGGGTTGAAAGCAAGGCTTAATTCATTTTTTCAAAACAGGTGACACGAGCAATAGCTCGCCGATACGGACGAAAATCTCACGCAAAGTCGCCAAGGCGCAAAGTTTTTCTTTACCTCTTTGTAACTATACAGACGGGCATCCTGCAAAATGTTCTACCACGAAGGCTCGGCCCCGGTCTTGCCCCCTCCCCGGTCCTCCCCCCGCAGGCCGCCTACGCGCCTCTACGGGGAGGGAGGTCTTTCTTCCCATTTTTTCTGGTTTTTGGCCCTGATTTCGGATACAGCGTTGTCCTGGAGGAGGGAGATCATGGTCTGAGACCTCGTTCTGAAGAGGATGGCCTCTCCCCGAGCTGCGCTCAGGGGGAGGTTGGAGGGGGTAAGGCCCGCGAAAGCTGCCTTGCTCCCAAGAGATTTCAGCGAATCACAAGTTTCACCTCGGATTTTGGACGGAAGAACCTACCCTTGTGAAAAGGGGTAGGGGAAGGGACAAAGGGCGGTCAAGACAAGCGAAAACAAGCCAAAACAAGCCTCATCCGGCAGACCTTTTCTAAATTTGGAATTGCTGTCGGCGCAGTGCATGTCAAAATCGCATATGTGTATCAATTTCTTCAACAAACGTCTCGACCTCCTCCAAACCTCCTTGACAAAAATGCGGGGGGGGGGGGGGATGATATAATTGAAAAATGAAAAGCAGTTGTTTGCCGAATCGGTTGGAGGGCAACGGACAAGATAAGTAGTTGACGTCAGTGCGCCATTGTCATCTGTTGGAGATTGGATAGGTGGAAAACCTCATAGTCTGCATCGATCCCGCCCGCCTTTCCAATTCCACTTTCTCGATTCCCAGGAGAGGTGCGTTTATGAAACACTGGAACCATCGCTGGCTGGCGGGGCTGATGGCTTTCGCCGCGCTGTTCGCGCTGGTCTGGCTGGGGCTGGCCCGCGGCGGGCCCCTGGCCCGAGCCCAATCGCTGACGCAGGTGGACCAATTCGGCGGGGCAGCACTGGCCGTGGCCGCGGCCGAAGGAACGCTCTACGCCGGTGCAGGCCCGCGCGTGCTCGCTCTCGACCCCGGTGACCCTGCGTCCCCCCTTCTGCTGGCCCGCTCTCAGCCCTTGGAAGGCGTGGTGCAGCGCATCTTGCCCACAGGCGACCGTCTCCTGGTTGCGGCCGGCCCGGCCGGGCTCTACGTCCTGCGCCGCGACACCCTGGCCGTGACCGCCCATCTCCCCCTCACCGGCTTTGCCGAAGACCTGGCCCTGGCGGGTGACCGGCTCTATCTGGCCTTGAGCCCCATGTGGGAGGAGGAGACAGGAACCTGGGCGGGCCAGGGCGTGGCCGTGGTGAACCTCGCCCAACCGGATGCGCCGGCCCAAACCGGTCTGCTGACGACGCCGGGCTGGCCTTTTGGGCTGGATGTCGACGCGGGGCGTCTTTATGTGGCCGATGGCGAGGATGGCCTGCGCATCTACGATGTGAGCCAGCCCGATGCGCCCCAGGAGATAGGCCACTGGCCCGCGGTGGGCGTAAGCCGGGATGTCACGGTCGCGGGCGGATACGCCTACGTGGCCGATTTTCATCAAGGGTTGCGGGTGGTGGATGTGAGCGACGCGGCCGCGGCGCAAGAGGTGGCGGCCCTGACCTGGC
The DNA here is from genome assembly GCA_026991225.1 of Anaerolineae bacterium. Taxonomy (GTDB): domain Bacteria; phylum Chloroflexota; class Anaerolineae; order J102; family J102; genus M2005. The sequence continues at coordinate 6,725 of JALXCB010000044.1, forward strand.
CGGGCCGGGTGTATGGCGTAGGCAAAGCCCTGCGGCTGCATCGCAGCGGCCAGCGATTGTATGTGGCGTTGCGAGAGGATGGTCTGGCCGTGGTGGATGTCAGCGATCCCGCTTATCCCCAGCCCCTGGGCCGCTGGGGCCAGGGGGAGGATGTGCGGGATGTGACCATGACCCCTGCGGGCTTGGCCCTGGCCGACCGGAATCGCGGCGTCCATCTGCTGGATGGGAGCGATCCCGCGGCGCTCAGCCGTCTGGGCGGCTACGAGACCCTGGGGTGGGTGTCGGGTGCGATCCTGACCGATGGCGAGGGCGAAGCCGCACCCTATGTCGCCGCGGGCGGGGATGTGAAATCCCTGACCTGGAGCCCGGAAACAGGGTTCCACCTCGTGGGATGGATGACCACGCCCGGCGTCGCCCATGACGTGGCCCTGCTGCCCGCAGGCCACGCAACGAAACTGGCCGTGGCCGATGGCCCGGTGTGGAACGGCCATGATTGGGAGCCGGGCGGCCTGCGGGTGCTGGACGCGGATTCGGGCCAGGAACTCGCCTTTTATGCCAGCCGGGCTCAGGCCGTGGCCGTGACCGTGGCCGGAGAGCGGGTGTATCTGGCTGATGATGCGGACGGCGTGCATGTCTATGAGCGGGCGGGGGATGGGCTGGTGGAAAGCCAATGGCTGGACTGGCCCGGACACATTCGCGACCTAGCGTTCACCTCTCGTGGGGCATGGGTGGCCCTGCCCGGCCAGGGCGTGGTGGAAACCGCGGCCGATTTGCCGCCCACGTTCCAGGCCCGCTTCCGTTATGATGGCGTGCTGCGGGTGCAGGGGCTGACCGTCAACGGCAGCCAATTGCTGGTGACGGAAAGCCTGCCCCACGGGGATCCTTTGCTGTGGGGGCGGCGCTTCCCCAGCCGCATCCACGTGCTGGATATCTCGCGTCCGGGGCAGGTTGTGAGCCAGGGCGAGGCCGCCACGCCGGGCGAAGCCCTGGACCTGACCGTGAGCCGGGGGTTCATCTTCCTGGCCGCCGGCGACGCGGGCCTGCTGGTCTACGCGCCAGAATGAAGCCGGAGGGCCAGAGGTCAGAGCTACAGAGGTCAGAGCCGCAGAAGCCAGAAGGCCAGAGTGCCAGAAGGCCAGAAAGCCAGAGGGACAGAAGGCCAGAGGCCCGGCCCCCTGAACACTGAAAACTGAACACTGAACACTCCCCCACCTCCCCTGAAACCCCCATTGACAATTAGCCATTGACCATTCCCCAAAGGAGCTTCCCATGAACCGCACGCATCTCCGCCTCCTCCCTCCCCTGCTGCTAGCCGCGCTGGTGGCCCTCCTCCTGGCCGGGCTGGCCGCGGCGGGCGGACCGGGCGTCGGGCCCGCGGCCGCGCCTCCCATTCCCGAGACGAACATCACCTTCGACAGCGACGTCCTCTCCGTGGCCGTCCAGGGCAATTACGCATACGTGGGTTTGGAATCGGGCGTGGTCATCCTGGACATTACCAACCCCCTTCAGCCGGTGCGACGCGGCTTTTTGGACACCAGCGTGGGCTTCCCACCTTATGCCATTACTTCTCCACGATACCTTCAAATTGAAGGGGATCTGCTAGTGATCTCGAATGGCTCCCTTATTGCCACAGTCGATGTGAGCGACTCTGACCATCCCACGCTTCTTTCGCCTTATCAACAGTATACGACTTATGCCGTTCCTTTTAAACTACTCAATCGCTATCTCTATATCGTTGAGACGGGGAAGTTCCATATCTTCGACCTACACGATCCCACTCAAATACAGGAAATTTATAAGCTTGATGATGAACGCCTTTTCGCTGATATAGATAGTATGGACGCAGAGACACACCCTTTAGATGGGCGTACCTATGTGTACATGGTTGGGTACTCACTTTGCTCTCCCGCTGGATGCCCTGGGGGCAATTTTTTGATGATGGATGTTACTAACCTGACCAATCCACAGATATTACCTCAAGCTATTTCAATCATGGGGGTCTCACCAGCAATCCGAGTGGAGCAAACGTATGCCTACATCATTGATTCTGATTTGACGATTTATGACATTTCGGATCCCTCTTCGTTCCAGCTCGCGGGTAACTATTATGAGGACAACGCAATCTTTGTGGGGCTTGAGGTGTCAAACAACAAATTGGCTACGGGGGACCAATATGGCTCCGTCCTATATCAATTCGACACCACAGATAAAGTACATCCAAAGAAAATAGCTGTTCATAGGAATGTCAACGGATACCCTGATGCATTTTCTGTGAACAGTGACTGCGTCTTCATACCAGAAAAGGAACGAGGTCTACACATCCTTTGTGAAGCTCAGCTCCCTCCACACCCCCCCGTCCAGGTCTGGCTGCCTATGGTGCAGGCCCGGTTTGAGCGATGAAGGCCGGGGCAGAGGTCAGAGGTCAGAGGCCAGAAGGCCAGAGGGCCAGAGGCCCGGCCCCCTGAACACTGAAAACTGAACACTGAACACTCCCCCACCTCCCCTGAAACCCCCATTGACAATTAGCCATTGACAATTAGCCATTGACCATTCCCCAAAGGAGCCTCCCATGAACCGCACGCATCTCCGTTTCCTCCCTCCCCTGCTTTTGGCCGCACTGGTGGCCCTCCTCCTGGCCGGGCTGGCCGCGGCGGGCGGGCCGGGCGTCGGGCCCGCGGCCGCGCCCCGCCTCGATCCCCCCGCGCCCGTCAACATCACCTTCGACAGCGACGTTTGGAGCGTTGCAGTACAAGAGAACTATGCTTTCGTAGGACTGGAAAAGGGGGGCGTCATCATCCTCGATATCACCAATCCTCTCCGTCCCACCGTCGTGAGCACGTTCGATGATCCTGATTCCTATGGCTTGTATTATGTGGATGACCTCTTCCCCAACGGGGATATCCTGGTCATTCCAGTCGGTTCTGTCTTCTATATCGTCGATATCAGCGATATTACCCACCCGTCCTGGCTCAGTTATCGCCATCCCGCGGCTTACGAACTGAAGGCCATGGCTCTTTACGACCAGCGGGCTTACGGCCTGGGGCCGGATTCCTTCGAGATTTGGGACCTCCAGGACCCCTCCTCGCCTCAGTTGTTGTACGGCATGCGGGATCAGTACCACCGCCTCTTTGCGGATATGCAACAGATCGCGGTCGCTCGCAACCCCGCAGATGGCCGCATCTACGCCTACATGACCGGCGAGCCCCTCTGTTTCCACGACTGCGTAGGCAATGGCCTGGTTTTCATGGATGTCACCGACCCCTCCCAGCCCCAAGTCGTCTACACTTCAAGGTGGAATGGAGTCACGCTGGCCGCCCAAGAGGAGTATCTCTATTGGAGCGATTCGGATGCCAGTTTGCAAATCCTTGGTCTTACCGACCCGCGACAACCAGAACTGTTAAGTCGCATCGATTTAGCCGATATTGGCTTTGCGATGGATAGGAAGGGGAATAGGCTTTTCCTTGCCCTGGCATACGGAGAAGATGGCCAGATCGATGTTATAGATGTGACTAACAAGACGAAGCCCACTTCCATGACAAGGTATGAAGACGTGAAACACGGGAAAAGTCTATCTCATTCGGATGAAACAGGCTGCCTGTTCGTGGCGGAGCTTAGCCGCGGCCTGCGCATCCTTTGCGACATCAACGCCAATCCGCACCCCCCCGCCCTGGTCTGGCTGCCTATGGTGCAGGCCCGGTTTGAGCGATGAAGGCAGGAAGGCCAGAGGTCAGAGGTCAGAACCACAGAGGTCAGAGGCCAGAAGGCCAAAAGGCCAGAAAGCCAGAGGGCCAGAAGGTCAGAGGCCCGGCCCCCTGAACACTGAAAACTGAACACTGAACACTCCCCCACCTCCCCTGAAACCCCCATTGACAATTAGCCATTGACAATTAGCCATTGACAATTAGCCATTGACAATTAGCCATTGACCATTCCCCAAAGGAGCCTCCCATGAACCGCTCGCATCTCCGTTTCCTCCCTCCCCTGCTGCTGGCCGCACTGGTGGCCCTCCTCCTGGCCGGGCTGGCCGCGGCGGGCGGGCCGGGCGTCGGGCCTGCGGCCGTCCCCCGCCTGGATCCCCCCGCGCCCGTCAACATCACCTTCGACAGCGACGTCCTTTCCGTGGCCGTCCAGGGCGATTACGCGTATGTGGGTTTGGAAAAAGCAGGCGTAGCCGTTCTTGACATTTCCGATCCCTTGCACCCCATTATCATAAGCACCTTCGATGATCCCGATCCTTCCGGGCTGAATTATGTGGATGAGCTCATTCCCAATGGGGATATCCTGATCATTCCCTATGGCTCTGTCTTTTACGTCGTCGATATCAGCGACCCCGCTCATCCCGCCTGGCTCAGTTATAGTCATGATGCGGCTTACGAACTGAAGGCCATGGCCCTTTACGACCAGCGGGCTTACGGCCTGGGACCGGACTCCTTCGAGATTTGGGACCTCCAGGACCCCTCCTCGCCCCAGTTGTTGTACAGCATGCGGGATCAGTACCACCGCCTCTTTTCGGATATGCAGCAGATCGCGGTCGCCCGCAACCCCGCAGATGGCCGCATCTACGCCTACATGACCGGCGAGCCCCTCTGTTTCCACGACTGCATAGGCAATGGCCTGGTTTTCGTGGATGTGACCGACCCCTCCCAGCCCCAAGTCGTCTACACTTCAAGGTGGAATGGAGTCACGCTGGCCGCCCAAGAGGAGTATCTCTATTGGAGCGATTCGGATGCCAGTTTGCAAATCCTTGGTCTTACCGACCCGCGACAACCAGAACTGTTAAGTCGCATCGATTTAGCCGATATTGGCTTTGCGATGGATAGGAAGGGGAATAGGCTTTTCCTTGCCCTGGCATACGGAGAAGATGGCCAGATCGATGTTATAGATGTGACTAACAAGACGAAGCCCACTTCCATGACAAGGTATGAAGACGTGAAACACGGGAAAAGTCTATCTCATTCGGATGAAACAGGCTGCCTGTTCGTGGCGGAGCTTAGCCGCGGCCTGCGCATCCTTTGCGACATCAACGCCAATCCCCAACCCCCCGCCCAGGTCTGGCTGCCCCTAATTGGAATCCAGGGATAGCTCATTCTGCCATCAGGAGGTGCATGGTGAACGTCATCCGACAACGTTTGCTCATGGTCATTATGTTGGTCGCGTTGGCAGGCATTTTGCTTCATGTGACCGCCAGGTCCAGCGATCTCGCCGTGGCCAGGAACCAGGCCGCGACGCCGCCGACCGCAACCACGCAGCCCAAGCTGAAGGAATTCCTCGATGAAGCGCCTTTTCCTCGAATTTATGCTTTCTATCACAACGCGACATCCTGTGTTTCTGGGGGCCAAAAGGCATACTTTGTTGACCAGATGAAGTATGTCAATGTGGCGGAACTGCACTATCAGTTGGGCGGCGCCAAAACCGAATCCAGTTGGTGGAGATATCGATATTCGAAAATCGATGTCAATGACAATGGCAATTGCGATGACCCGGATGACATGCGTGTCGTCGACTGGTTGGAAAAGCAATGGAGAGATATGCCCGCTAACGCCCACGGCGTCTCAATTCCCCACTATCAACTGGCGTTTCTGCCTCTTTGGTATTTCAAAGAGGATGATGCCAGTGGTTTCGACGTTATGCACCGCAGAACCATCGATGACTGTGACGCTGCTTACACCTTCATTCCTACACCCACCCCTACCCCCACGAATGCAACGCCTCCAACCCCTGGAGGACCGCCCACGTCCACGCCAGTACCCACCGCAACCCCTGACGCTGACTATCTTGAGAAACAGGTCTGGGCCTTGCACGCAGCAACGAATGGCGATGTCATGAGATGGCGGGATGGCGCCAATTTGGCGTTAATCAACGTTTACGCAGGCACGCCCATTGCGACTTCGGTGGTCATCCGTTGCGACACCCGCATTACCGAAGGACTGATCCCGGCAGAAACACCGGCGCCGCGCACCTATCACGAATGGATGCCACTGTGGGTGGATGCCCGCATCGGCGAAACGCAGTTGGATAACGACCCAAATGAAATCAATCCATGGGATGGCATCCGCATCGACTCTCAGGCCAATCTCTTCTCCTGGGCCAGGCAAGCGGATTTCGATCTCGATGGACATCTCGATATACGGAAAGAAGAGAGTGGTGGATATGACGACAAGAATGATACAGCTTTTGGGCGCCATTATCTCGATGATCTCTATCAGCAGGGAGTGGACAAGCTATTCCAAAACATCTATCAATATCATCCTGGCGAATGGCTCATGGGAGGCAATGACGCCTGGCATCCCAATGGGAGCAGCCCCGATGACCCCTCTGGCTTTGGCGAACTGCCTAACATGCATTTCACTATCGCTGAAAACTGGACGAAGGATTGGGGGAGTAATGGGCAGTACCATTTTATGCGCTGGCCCAATCCCGATGACGGAGGTTATTCTTCCAACGTAACATTCAGCAAAGCCGTTCGCATCTGGGACAACTGGGCCCATCACGGAAACGGTCGCAAAGGCTATGTCATTCTATCGAAATGTGACGATGCAGCGAATGATTGCTTGTCCCTTCCCAGCCAGACCGATGAGACAACCTATGGCTGGGATGATATGCACCGGGAATTCCGCTTCAGCCTGGCTGCGGCGCTGATGCTGGATGCATATCATGCGTTTACGGGCGCGGGCTATGACATGACGCCCTACTGGTACGACGAGTACGCGGTCATTTGGGATGACAGCAAAGCCCAAGCCGCCCGCACCAACGATGAAAAAGCCAAAGGCATTGGCTGGCTGGGATATCCGATTTCTGCTCCTTTAGAAGTGGACAGTAGCGGACATGTAACGGGTGTCAACTTGTGTTCGGCAATTGATGGCTGGCGCAAGGCAACGCCTACTCCCACGCCCGCTCCCGGTGAGACTCCGACACCTAAACCTGCAACAGCCTGGATTCGTTACTTCGAGCATGGCGTGGCCATTTTGAATCCATCCTCCAATGATATTACAGTGGAGTTGGACCCAAACACGACATATTACCGTATTCAGTGTTCCAGTGGAGGCGGCTCAACGGTTAACGCCGAGGTTGATTGCCACACCAATAACGGCCAGCCAGTGGACAACCATCAGGTGACGGTTGAGGCGCACGATGGTCTGCTCTTGTATGGCGAAGCGAATCAAACGGATAAAATCGCCATTAGCGCATCGCAATATGACATCCAATATTGGGAGGGGCCGGAGTTATTGATCGATGACCGGGGCGAACAAACATGGCAATGGGGCAATAGAACGGACGAGACCAGTCCCACCATCAGCATCGCGAACGATGAACTGCGCGAGGTGGTTTCCGGCAGGTTGATTTTTCACATCAACGACCCCGATTTGCAAATGGATATCAAAAATGGAGACATTGTCGACGCCTTTTTGAGCTTACGAACAGATGCCAATCTCAATGACGCATCCATGTGGCTTATCGCTCAAAAATCCGCCGAAGACGCTGAGGAGAATTTTCAGAAAATCTTATGGATTGATCCCAATCTGCAGGGACAGGGATGGCATCGCTCACCATCATTGCGAGAGGCTTTGATCGAGCTTGCCGACCAATCTGGATGGAATGGTCATGTCGAATTTTTCCTTGTTCCCACAGCCTTCAACCACCAATTGGTCTTCGACGCTTACGATAAAGCAGTGACGAACGCCCCTACACTGGTGATTCTCCGGAAAAAAGTGAGAAGCACCCCATGCGTTACGGAGAATACAACGGGGCCTTATCAGGCCACCTACCAACACGGCGTCAACGGCTACTATGGCGGCGAGGACACTTACATCGTCACCACCGACTGGGAGCCCCCCACCACCCACGACACCTTCCCCGCGCTCTACATCCGCGTCAACTACCCCAACGAGCAAATTCACTCCTCCCTCATCCGTTTCAACAACGCCACGCTCCCCGCCGGTGCGGAGATCGTCAAGGCCCAGCTCGACATGTTCTACGCTGGGCAATCGGTCAATGGCGGCGACCTCACCGCCTATGTGGCCTACACCAAAGAGCCCTGGAAAGCCTCCGAGACCACCTGGGTCAACTTCCAGACTTCCCTCTACTGGAATGCTACAGGCGTGAAGGGCGTGGACGACCGGGATCCCCACGTCTATGTCCTGCCCGTCAACTACCAGCAAGTGGGCAACTGGCTCAGCTTCAACGTCACCCAGGTGGTGAAGGACACGCCGGGGGATGATTACGATTTCTTCTTCTACGGCTCCTTCGACGGCGTCAACAAGAACATCTACTTCCATTCCAACGACTACTGGAAGGCGAGCGAGCGGCCCAAGCTCACCATCTGGTATCGGATGCCGTAAAAACGCCTGTTGCGAGGTAACTACCTTGACAATGTCACATTACGTCATTCCGAGGGAGCGAAGCGACCGAGGAATCTAGCCCGCAGGGCGCTTCGCTAGATTCCTCCGCCCTTCGGTCGTCGGAATGACGTGCTTGGAGGTAATTTGACATTGTCGAACTACTCAGGTGTCGCCACCACTTTTTGCCGCGAAGACACGAAGGAAACGAGGGCGCAAAGTCATCCAAAAAAGGTAACTGCTAAGGTAGTTGGCCCCAATCGCCCCTTTTTTGCCACGAAGACACGAAGGAAACGAAGGCGCGAAGTCATTCAAAAAAGATTTTATCCGTGTTTCCTCGTATCCGTGTCGAGTGAACAGGGCTACGTTAGCAGTTATAGTTTCATGTTGCTGACTGCGCGCCATAATGAAACGCGCCGGGAAAATCTTCGGCAACTTGTTTCTGCTTGCCGATCCACGTTTCGATATCGAGACGAATCACGGCTGTGATCTTCAGGTCTTCGGGTTGGGCGGGAAGGTAATCCGCGTCTGGTTGCAAATGGGGCGCGTACTTGTCCATGATCATCTGCAAGGCCCGTGCCGCTTCCTCCCCCTCCACCAGGCTCGCCCGCCCGAACAGCATGACGCTGGCGTATTCCACGCTGAAATTCAGCGCCCGTTTCGCGGGCAGCAACCGGCCCATGCGGAAGACCGTGGCCGACGCCTTGGGATGGTTCCGGGCCAGCGCCGCGGTGCGCCCCTGGTTGGTGGCGTGGATGTACACCACGCGCCGGGCTTCGTCAAAGGCATACAGCGTGGGGAAGAGAAAGGGCTGATCGTCCTGGCAAAAGCCCAGCGTGATCACGGCTTCCTCACGCAAAAAATCGGTGATCCAGGCGTCATCGGTGATGGCCCGGTCCTTGCGTCGAATGTTGGTCAGACTCATGCTGTTTGCACCATGTGGAGGAAGTAGCGGTGGAAGCGGAGGTCGTCGCTGAGTTCGGGGTGGAAGGCGGTGCCCAGGAGATGGCCTTGTCGTACGGCCACAATGGGCCCGTTCTCGGGCAGTCGGGCCAGCACCTGCACCTCCGGCCCGACTTCGACCACCGCGGGGGCGCGGATGAAGATGGCGTGGAAGGGGCCGTCGGGGTCTTCGGGGCGGGCGACTTCGGCCAGCGCGGGCACGTCCAGATCGGCTTCGAAGCTGTCCACCTGCCGCCCGAAAAAATTCCGATCTACGGTAATGTCCAGCCCGCCGATGAGGGGCTGCCCGCCCTTCTTCTGCCGCACGGCCCGATTCGCCAGCAGGATGAGGCCGGCGCAGGTGCCCCAGGCTGGCTTCTGACGGGTGAAAGCCTTCAGCGGCTCCAGCAGACCGAAGGATTCGGCCAGCTTGCCCATGGTGGTGGACTCGCCGCCAGGGATGATGAGCGCGTCCAAATCGTCGAGATGCTCGGGCAGACGCACCTCGGGCGCGTCCACGCCCAGGGCTTGGAGCTTGAGGATATGTTCTCGAAACGCCCCTTGCAGGGCCAAAACGCCGATTTTCATAGGCTAAACGTCCTCTTGCATCGGAAATGATAACGGAGTAAAATGTGGTATGACCATCGTCACATGGCATGAAATGAAACAATCTTTTAGAAAATATCTGCAACGAGTCAAACAGGGGGAAACGTTGCTGGTGGTGGAGGACGGACGCCCCGTAGCCGAAATGCGGCCCGTTGTGGAGGATGAAGCGCGCCTGAGGCCCTTCGGATTATGCGCTGGCGAATTCCATGTGCCTGACGATTTCGATAAACCACTTCCTGAAGAAGTCCTCGCATTATTTGAAGGGCGATGAGGTTATTACTCGACACCCACATCTTTCTGTGGTACATCGCCGGCGAAAGGAAGATCAGCGAATCGATCCTTGCCATGATCCGTGATCCGGACAATCAGGTGTATCTGAGTGTGATTTCGGAGTGGGAAATCATCATCAAGCATCAGTTGGGACGGCTTCCTTTGCCTGCATCACCCGGCGTCTACATTCCTGCACAACGTCGCAGACACCGCATTGACGTCCTATCGCTGGATGAGGATGCAGTGAGTGCATTGGGGGAATTACCCGCAATTCATCGCGATCCATTTGATCGCATGTTAATCAGTCAGGCAATGTATCATGGATTGATTCTGGTCACTGTTGATAGAGTCGTCATGAAATATGGGGACGTGATGAACGTGCGGATGCTGTTGGCGAATTGAAAAAACAAGACCCCGAAAGACTCCGAGGTCTTGTTTCTTCTTATGCGTGTCTTTGGGTTGCGGCTTTGCCGCGATACGGACTACGCATCACGCATTACGTTGCCTGGTTTCCCGCGACAGAATGGCTTGGCTAGGATTTATCACTCCGACGAGCTCCTCTCCATCGCCACTTACCAGCCCCGATACGCGATGCGCTCTTCCTCGGGCATGGATTCCACCGTGCGCCCGACCATGGGCTCGCCCAGATTGCGGCTCACCTCGGCCAGGATGGCGGGGTCGCGGTAGTGGGTGACCGCTTTGACGATGGCCGCGGCCCGCTTGGCGGGATTGCCGCTCTTGAAGATGCCCGAGCCCACGAACACGCCGTCCACGCCCAATTGCATCATCAGGGCCGCGTCCGCGGGCGTGGCGATGCCGCCCGCCGCAAAATTCACCACGGGCAGCCGTCCCATCTCTGCGGTCAGCTTGACGAGCTGATAGGGCGCGCCGAGGTTTTTGGCGTACGCGTACATTTCCTCAGGGGCCATGGTTTGCAGGCGGCGAATTTCGCCCAACACGGCCCGGGCGTGGCGCACGGCCTCGACCACGTCGCCCGTGCCCGCCTCGCCTTTGGTGCGGATCATGGCCGCGCCTTCGTTGATGCGGCGCAGGGCCTCGCCCAGGTTGCGGCAACCGCACACAAAAGGCACTTTGAAGTCCCATTTGTTGATATGGTGCTCCTCGTCGGCCGGGGTCAGCACCTCGCTCTCATCGATGAAGTCCACGCCCAGATACTCCAGGATCTGCGCCTCGACGAAATGGCCGATGCGCACCTTGGCCATGACGGGAATGGTCACCGCGTCCATGATCTCGAGGATTTTCTCGGGATCGCTCATGCGGGCTACGCCGCCCTCAGCCCGGATGTCGGCCGGGACGCGCTCCAGCGCCATGACGGCCACCGCGCCCGCCTCTTCGGCGATGCGGGCCTGCTCCGCATTGGTCACATCCATGATCACGCCGCCTTTCAGCATCTCGGCCAGGCCCGATTTGACAGTAAATGTGCCGGTAATGGGTTCCATAAGTGGATTTTTCCTCCGAATTTTTTATTTAATAGGAATAGCATCTGGGTTTTGAAGCTGTCCCGCCCACAGGACGAGACCAAAAGCGCTTCTCAACTGACCACTGATTACTGATCACTGGTCACTCCAATTGTACCCCTTTTCCCCGCGTTTCGTCCAGACGCCAGCAGGAAAAAACGCTCTCATGGATTGTTTTCTTCGGAAATTTCGGGCCTTCCTGTGCTCATGATACAATAATAGGTCTGGAAATCGGTCGATGCAAGGATTTGCATGAAACGACTGACTGACCAGGCGACTTCACGACTGACCGACCATCCTATGAATCTCCCATCCAAAATCTACCTTCACCGCCGCCGTCAGGAGCGCCTGCACCGGGCGCAGATGCCCGCGTGGCAGAAACTCCTGGGCGTGGCGGCCATCGCGCTATTCGTCTTCATCACCCTGACCGTTACGGCCACAGCCAGCGTTGCCGCGGTCGCGGGCGGCGTCTACTACTATTTCACTCGCAATCTGCCCGATCCCAGCGCCATTGTCACCAAGCAGGAAAACTTCGAGACGGTCAAGATCTACGACCGCACGGGCAAGGTGCTGCTTTACGAATCCATCGACCCCCGACCCTTCCGCGGCGATCGCACCTACGTCACGCTGGACCAGATCAGCCCTTACCTCATCAACGCCACTGTCGCTCTGGAAGACCGATCCTTTTGGGAGAATCCGGGCATCAACCTGCGGGGAATTGGCCGCGCGTTCGTGCAAAATCTCCAGGGCGGAGCCATTCAGGGCGCGTCCAGCATCACCCAACAGCTTGTCAAAAATGTGATCATCCCGCCTGAAGAGCGCTATCAGCGGTCCTACACCCGCAAGATCAAAGAGATGCTCATGGCGCTCAAGATCACCCAGAAATATGACAAGACCCAGATTCTGGAGTGGTATCTCAACAACAACTTCTACGGCAACTTCAGCTATGGCATCGAATCAGCGGCCCAGACCTATTTCGGGAAACCGGCCAAGGACTTGAATCTGGCCGAGGCGGCCATGCTGGCGGCGCTGCCCCAGTTTCCGGGCCTGAACCCCATCCAGGCGCCCGAGGACGCGAAGCGTCGGCAGCGCAAGGTGCTGCAGGCCATGGTCGAAGCAGGGTATATCACCCAGGAGCAGGCGGATGAGGCGTATGCCCAGGAGCTGGATGTGCGGGAATCCGCGCTGGAGCGCTTCGACAACGACATCGCGCCCCACTTCGCGCTTTACGTCCTCGACCAGCTCAAGAAGGAATTCAACACGCCCGAAGACCCCTACTTCATCTGGCGCAACGGCCTCACCGTGCGCACCACGCTGGATGTGGATATCCAGCATTATGTGACCTGCGTAGCCCGACAGCGCGTCGCCCATCTCGCCCACGAAGACCCCACCATCCCCGGCTGTCCCGATCTCGATCCCGAGCCCTTCCTGCAAAGCGGCAAGCACAGCAAGATCGACCACAATGTCAGCAACGCCGCCGTGGTGGTGCTGGCCCCGAAGACGGGGGAGATTTTGTCCATGCTGGGGTCGCTGGATTACAACAATCGGGAGATCGACGGCGAGGTGAATATCGCCCTGGCCGACCGCCAGCCCGGTTCCTCCTTCAAGCCCATCACCTACCTCACCGGCTTCAGCCAGGGGTTGACCGCAGCCACCGTGGCCTGGGACGTGCGCCAGGTCTTCCCTGATGCGGTGGAGCCTTACACGCCCGAGAATTACGACCGCAAGTATCACGGCCCCGTGCCCCTGCGCGTCGCCCTCCAGCGCTCCTACAACATCCCCGCGGTGTGGGTGATGAGCCAGGTCGGGGTAAAGAACGTCGTGAATATGGCCCATCGCCTGGGCGTCACCAGCCTGAACAAGGACTACTACGGCCTCAGCCTCACCCTGGGCGGGGGCGAAGTCAAGCTGCTGGATATGGCCTACGTCTTCGCCACCTTCGCCAACATGGGCGTGATGAAAGGGGAGCCCGTGCTGCCCCAGGACTTGCGTCCGGGCTATCGCACTCTCGATCCTGTCGCCATTTTGGAGGTGAAGGATCGGGAAGGGAATATCGTGAAGGAATACGAAGGCCCGCAGGAGCAGCGCGTCATCAGCGAGCAGCTTGGCTATCTCCTGGACAACGTGCTCAGCGACCCCCGGCCTCGTCCGCCCGCATTCGGAACTTTCGCCCAATACCTGGAACTGCCCGACCGCCCCATCATCGCCAAGACGGGCACCACCAACGACTTCCGCGATGGCTGGACCCTGGGCGCGAGTCCGCAATACGCAGTGGGCGTCTGGGTGGGCAACGCCGACAATACGCCCATGGAGAGCACGTCGGGCTCGGTGGGCGCGTCCCCCATCTTCCACGACATCATGGCTTATCTTCACAAGGACAAGCCCGTGGAGAAGTGGGAGGAGCCCGATGGCTTCGTGCGCCGCACCGTCTGCTACGAGAGCGGCCTGCTCGCCACCGATATCTGCCCGCGCCGTTACACTGAAATCTTCATCGACGGCACCGAGCCCAAGGAGTACGACAACTTCTGGCAGGTGTTCGAGGTGAACAAGCTGAACGGCAAACTGGCCACCCCATACACCCCGCCCGATCTGATCGAACGCCGCGTCTATCCCGTCTTCCCGCCTGTGGCCAAGGATTGGGCGCAAGAGCAGGCGGAGTTGGGCAAGATTCAGCTTCCGCCGACGGAATACGACGACACCTTCGGGCCCGTTTTCACCGACGAAGAGGTGGCTATCGCCAAGCCCGCGCCTTTCAGCTATATCAAGGGTCAGGTGGAAATCTGGGGCAACGCCCGCAGCGGCGACTTCCGTCTCTACCAGCTTCACTTCGGGCAGGGCTTGCAGCCCCAGACATGGACCCAGATCGGCCCCGACCATTACAACCAGGTGGACAAGGGCGTGCTCGAGTATTGGGATGTCTCGGGCCTGAGCGGGCCTTACACCCTGCGCCTTTCCGTGGTCGAAAACAGCGGCAATGTACGCCAGGTGGCCATACCCATCACCGTGGATAACACCCCGCCCACCGTCGTGCTCAGCACCCCCGAAAATGGGAAAGTGTATGTGAAAGAGGACGATGAGTGGGTGAATATCAACGCCCTGGCCACCGACGACTGGGCCATGGACCGGGTGGTGTTCTATCTCGATGACACGCCGCTCATCACCACCACGGTCTCGCCTTACAGCGCCAAATGGACCATCACCATGTCGGACACAGTGCCCACGCTGGACATGGAGCCCATCACCGCCCGCGTGCCCATCACGCAACCCGACGGCACGGTCACGTACGAACAACGTCCCATCAGCACGGTCGAGGCCGATCCCGACGATCCCAATCGCATCATTCTTACTGCCACCAACGGTTTCGGCATCATCCACGACACCAAAGGTTACACCGAAACGCACGTCATCAAGGCCGTGGCCTACGACGTGGCCGGAAACAAGGCCGAAAGCCAGCCCGTGCGCATCTTCGTCATCCACAAGGAAGGCAAAGGTCCCAAGCCGCGCGGGCAGGAAGGCCGCCTCCCCGATCTGGATGACCCCACCCGTTACGCTCTCCGCCCCATTGTATCATGGAACGAACGGCATCTTTGATGCATACGCCATCGGCGATACCCTTTCTGGATGAAATCGTCGCCCGATTAGAAAGCATCGATCCAGAGAAAATCATCCTTTTCGGCAGCCAGGCGGAAGGTCGCGCCGACCCATGGAGCGATTTGGACCTGATTGTTGTGACAAGCGACGACCGAATGCCTGCTACGTATCGGGAGAAAGAAGAAATTTACCTGCAAGTCTCGCGCCTGATTCGAGACATCCGACAGAAAATCCCCATCGATCTCATCGTGCACACCCGGCCCATGCATGAGCGCTTTCTCACCATGAACAGTCTCTTCGCACAAGAAGTCCGGGAAAGAGGCCTGGTGCTCTATGAAAAAGACCACTGAAGAATGGCTGGCCAAGGCCGCGGAAGACCTTTTGGCTGCGGAACTCCTGCTATCGCAATGGGAACTGACCAATATCGTGGCTTTTCATGCGCAGCAAACGGTTGAAAAGGCGTTCAAAGCCGCGATTGAAGAACTGGAACTTGGTCTAATTCGCACCCACAGTCTGACGCGACTCTACCAGCTCATCGAATCAGAATTTCCCGTAGTTGATGACCCTGACATGTTAGACCGTCTTGATGCGGTTTACATTGAGGCGCGCTATCCCAGCGAGCTTGGCCTGATCCCATCGGGCAAACCAACCAGTGAGGAAGCGGCTGCTTTTCATGCGTTTGCCACCCGTGTTTTGAAGCAGATTCAAACAGCCCTGACCCAACGCTAATTTCTCATGCCTCACATTCTCATCACCAATGACGACGGCGTACACTCGCCCGGCCTGCTGGCCCTGGCCCAGGCCCTGTGCGACCTCGGTCAGGTCAGCATCCTCGCGCCCGACCGCAACTGGTCGGTCACGGGCCACAACAAGACCCTGCACAAACCCCTGCGGGTCTGGCCCGTCACCCTGGACGACGGCAGCCAGGCCCTGACTACTGACGGCGGCCCCTCCGACAGCGTGGCCCTGGCCGCGATGGGCGTCGTGGACCTGCCCATCGATCTGGTGGCCTCAGGCATTAACACTCGCCCCAACCTGGGCGACGATATCACCTACTCGGGCACGGTGGCCGCGGCCATGGAAGCCGCCATCTTCGGCATCCCCGCCATGGCCATTTCTCAGGAAGAAGGCGAGCCCCGGCGCTGGGAGACCGCGGCCCGCGCGGCCGCCATCATCGCCCGCAAGATGCTCGCCAACGGCGGCATGCCCAAGGGAACCCTGCTCAACGTCAACGTTCCCAACCTGCCCTGGGACGAGATCAAGGGATTCGAGGTCACCCGGCTGGGCCAGCGACGCTACCATGACGAGCTCATCGTGCGCCACGACCCCGGCGGCAGACCCTATTACTGGATCGGCGGCGGGCCTCCCTCCAGCGTGCTGGAGCCTGGAACCGACGTCCACGCCCTGGCCCACGGCTTCATCTCCGTCACCCCCCTCAGCCTCGACATGACCCACGACGCCTTCCTTACCACCCTCCGCCAGTGGTTCGAGCCGTCTCTTACAAATCCTTGAGCAATTGCTGAAACGCCTCGGGTGTGAGCTCTATCTCGCGCAAAATCTCACGGATGAGCGGTCGCGCCAGGTCTCTACCGCGATGATGAGGCAAGGTCGTTGTGCGGCCATCTGGATGGCGATAAAATGCATGGCTGCCTCGCTGCCTGACCTTTTCAAATCCGAGCCGGAACAACAGTTTTTCCATCGTCTTTGCATCGACGATCGGCAACCGAGTCACCCTGCCACCTCGATCTGCTGAATGCCCACAAATTGCGGCATGATTTCCAGAATATCCTCTTGTTCTTCCAGACAGAGTTCAAGAACCTCTTTCAGGTTCCTTTGTAATTCGTCAAGCGTCGCGCCCTGAGTATGCGCGCCAGGAATGCCAGGCACGATGCCAACATAGAGTCTGGTGTCTGGATCGTATTCGATATATGCTGTAAAGACTTTCATCATTCACCTCCACTTCAATTATGCCCGAACCAGGCGGTTGATGCAATCCCCACACTGAACACTCCCTCACTGATCACTGATTACTGAATCCATGTCCTTCCGCCCCCTCTTCTCCCGCGACCGTCTCTGGGCCAGTTTGCTCACACTGGCCCTCATCGCGTTGGCCCTCATCGCGCTGCGCGCGATGGCTGCGCGGCCTGTTGGTCCGGGCACAGTCCTCCTGGGCGGGTTTGCGCTGATCCTGGGCGGACTTAGTCTGCTGTTGATCTACCGCCTGTGGGCGCTGCATACGCTGGATTATTGGGTGCAGCGAGACGCCATCCATATCCTCTGGAATGGCGAGGAAGCCATCGTGCCTTTGGATCATGTCCAACGCGTGGAGCGAGGCGACGGCCTGGACCTGAAACCGAACTGGTTGCACTGGCCCGAACCGTGGATCGGCTACGATGCCGACGCCCGCATTCTCGCCTACGCTTCCCAACCGCCTGAACGCAGCCTCATCATCGTCACTGACGAGGAGAACTACCTGATCTCGCCCGACGATCCCGACGCGTTCATTGCCGCTTTCGAGGAGCGCCGCGACTTCGGCCCGGCCCGCAAGCTGAAACCCGTCATCTATCTCGCCCCCTGGCGACAGCATTGGCTGCTACGCGACCGTGTGGCGCAACTGCTGCTCTTTGGCGGGCTCGCCCTGGGCCTTGTTCTGCTGGCCTACGTCACCTGGCGCTATCCTCAACTGCCCGAGACCATCGCCCTCCACTTCGATCTGGACGGCAACCCCGACCTCCTTAGCCCCCGACGTTCCATCTTTCTCATTCCGGGCGTCGCTCTGCTGATTGGCTTTCTCAACGCGGCCATCGGTTACGCATTCTACGCGTATCGACGATTCATCGCCTATCTTCTCTGGAGCGCGTCGGTGATCTTGCAACTGATGGGCCTCTATATCGCCATGCGCCTCATCAATCTTGCTGTGGGATAGGTGGATGCCCGCCTGGCCTTTCACCTCCCTGCTTTTGGGCTTTGCCCTGGCCGCTGTCATCGCCCTGGCCGGGTGGAAGCTGAGGGCGTTGAGCTTCAGCGGCGCGGTGGGGGCCGTCCTCATCGGCGGCTTCGTCTTCGGTTTCGGCGGCCCCACCTGGGCTGTGCTCCTGGTGGCGTTTTTCGCGGCCAGCAGCCTGCTCAGCCGTCTGGGGCGGAGCCGCAAGGCCCGGAATCCCCATCTGGAGAAAGCAGGCCCGCGCGATCTGGCCCAAACCCTGGCCAATGGCGGCGTGGCCTTGCTCATGGCTCTGGCCGTGGGCGCGACGGGCCATGATTCGCCCTGGTATCCCTACTTCGCCCTGGCCTACTTCGGCTCTCTGGCTGCGGCCACGGCCGACACCTGGGCCACGGAGATCGGTCTGCTCTCCTCCCAGCGCCCGCGCCTCATCACCACCGGCGAACCCACGCAGCCGGGCGTGTCGGGCGGCGTCACCCGCATGGGGCTGCTGGGCGGCCTGGCCGGAGGCGCATTCATCGGGATAACCGCGTTCGTCACCATCCAGGCGGCGTCGCTGCTGACCACGGGCGCATGGTTTCTCAGCGATGGATTCCTGCTCATCACCCTGCCTGTCGCGGGCTTTCTTGCATCTCTATTCGATTCATTTTTGGGCGCAACGGTGCAACGGTTGTATTATTGCGAGCGTTGCCAGACGTCCACCGAGAAAAAAGTGCATGACTGCGGCCAGACCGCCCGTCCCATCCGCGGTCTCGCCTTCATGAACAACGACATGGTCAATTTCCTGGCAACCTGCGTCGGAGCCCTCGCCGCTATCTTGCTATCCTACCCCTTCCTGGTTTCATGACCGAAAACGCTTCCTCTTCTTCCTCTGCATCCCCAAAGCCTTTGCTCAGCATCATCATTCCGGCCTATAACGAGGAGCAGCGCCTGCCCGACTCCCTCGATCAGATTGTCGCCTGGTGCGAGACCACGCCTTATGAGGTCGAGGTCATCATCGTCGAGAACGGCAGCAGCGACCGCACTACGGAGATCGCGGAAGCGTACGCCCGGAAACACCCCAACATTCGCGTCTTTCATAGCGAAAAGGGCAAGGGTGCAGCCGTGCGCAAGGGCATCTACGAAGGTCGGGGCGAGTATCTTTTCATGTGCGATTCCGACCTTTCCATGCCCATCTCCGAGGTGGAGAAGTTCCTCCCGCCTCAGCTCAACGGCTACGATGTCGCCATCGGCAGTCGCGAAGCGCCGGGCGCACAGCGGTTCAATGAGCCCGCTTATCGCCATTTTATGGGCCGCATTTTCAATATCATTGTGCGGGTGTTGGCCGTGCCTGGTTTCAGCGATACGCAGGCCGGGTTCAAGATGTTCAAACGGGATGCGGCCATGGATATCTTTCCCTACCAGACCATCATGGGCTGGACGTTCGACGTGGAGGCCCTTTATATCGCCCTGAAGCAGGGCAAGAAGGTGGTGGAAGTGCCCATCAACTGGTACTTCGATGAAGACAGCCGCGTGGATCCCTTGAAAGACACCTGGCGCATGTTCTGGGATGTCATCACCATCCGTCTTAACGACCGGCGCGGCCTATATGACGCCGCGACTCGCGCCAGGGATGAAGACCGAAGCCCATCTTCTCAGCCATAAGGTGAACCGATATGACCAACGATCTCATCAATCAACTGCAAGCCATCGCCCAACAGGCCGAGGATGATCCTCGCGCCGCGCGCAAGGCCCTGCGCCGCCTGGCGCCCGCGCTGCCCGAAACCGCAGAAGTGCAGACCGGGCTGGGGTTGACCTATCTCGAACTGGGCCAACCTCGCGACGCCATGCGCGCGTTCAAGCGAACGATCCAGCTGGACCCGGACAACGCCACGGCCCGCTACCAACTGGGCCTGTTGCAATCGGACCAGGGATTGCTGCCTCAGGCCGAGGCCAATTTGCGCGTTGCTGTGGAGGCGGAGCCCGAGAATCCCGACTATCTGTCGGCGCTGGGGTTCACCTACTACCGCGCGGGCAAAAATGATCGGGCCATCGAGACCCTGGAGAAGGCGTTGGCTGCGGGCGCGGAGAATGAGAACGCGTTTACTGCCTTGGGCTATCTCTATTACGAGGCGGGCGATTTCGCCAAATCTCGGGACGCGTTCTCCCGTCTTCTGGATTTGGATCCCGAGCGGGCGGACGTTTACAACAACCTGGGCTACCTCGATATCCTCACCGGCGATCTGGATCGAGCGACCGAGGAGCTGACCGCGTGTCTGGAGAAGGACGACAGCTATCTCCGGGCCCGCTACAACCTCGCTCTGGTCGCGTGGCTGCAAGGCGACCAGGAGAAAGCCATCGATCTCTACAAAGACGCCCGCCGTCAGGACCGCGGAGACGCCGAGCTCCAGCAGCACATGGCCGATCTGGACGAGGTGGCGGAACACTACGACGAGGAGAAGGGCCTGGCCGCGCTGAAGAACAAGCTGGCCGTGGCGCTGAAGACTGGACGATTGAAGTAAGGCGCATGGAGAAAGAATTCCTGACCTGGCAGGACGTGGACAGGCTGGTGGATGAGCTGTTGCCCCAGATCGCGGGGAAATTCGACGCCATCCTCATAGTCACGCGTGGGGGCATCATCCTGGGCGGCATTCTGGCCGAAGCTTTGGACATACGCGATGTGCTCACCGCGGCCGTGGAATTCCCTCGCGACCCGGAACTCGAAAAGCTCGCCTGGCCCACCTTCCTCCAATTCCCCAGCGACGCCATCCTGCGCGGCCGCCGCATCCTCATCGTGGATGATGTGTGGGACAGCGGGCGCACCATCAACACGGTGCGCGGCCGGGTGGAGGCCGCGGGCGGCATGCCCGCCACTTGCGTGCTCCACTATAAGCCGGGCCGCTCCCTCTTCCCCGACCGCCAGCCCGACTATTACGGCGCGGTCACCAATCGTTGGATCGTCTATCCCTGGGAAATCGACCGCGGCGGGGACTTTGCGGAGTTGATCCCCGATCTCTTTCTGACGTGAGATGACCTTCGGGAGGTGGGCGAGCAGTTTTGGGCTTGACCTGACGGTTTTCGCCCACCTCCCGGAGGTCTGGAGGCAACCGCCGAGCACGCTACTCTTCGAGCAGCCTCCTCGTCCCCCGCGCCATGATCCAGTCCACCAGCCAGGGGAAGAGGCGGTCGAGCCGCCAGATCAGCCTGCCCGCCCAACTGAGGACGACAATGCGGGGGCGTCGCCGCGTCGCCCGCAGGATGGCCTGCGCTGCCTCCTCTGCGGTCTGCGTGCCTGGCGCCCGCCGCTCCTTACCCGGCCGATTGTGCAGACTGCCCTCTCGAATGACGCCCTTCTGGGCCAACTGCACCCCGCTGGTGAAGTAGGGACACACGGTGACAACGTCGACGCCAGCGGGCTTGAGCTCCACCCACAGCGCCCGGGCCCACGCGTTCATGGCCGCCTTGGACGCACTGTACACCGAGGCGGTGGGCGTGCCGATGAGTCCGGCCACCGAGGAGACGTTGACGATGACCCCGCGGCCGGCTTTGAGATGGGGTAGCGCCGCCCGGGCGCAGTACAACGCTCCGAAGAAGTTGACCTGGAACTGACGCTCCGCGTCGCCCGGCTGCAAGTGCTCGAACAGGCCGGAGACGACCATGCCCGCGTTGTTCACCAGCGCATCCACGCGGCCGAAATGCGCGGCCGCCTCGGCCACGAATCGCTCACACTGGACGGGATCGCTCACGTCGGAGGGGATGGCGATGGCCCACTCGGGCCCGCCAAGCTCCTCGGCCAGGCGGGCAAGGACGTCTGCGGAGCGGGCGGCCAATGCCACCCGCGCGCCCGCCTCCCGAAAGGCGATGGCCGCGGCCCGGCCGATGCCCGTGGACGCGCCGGTGATGAGAATGACCTGGCCGTCGAAATCCGTCATGGTTTGCGTCAATGCACCTGGTGGGGATCGAAGCCCATGGGCGGGCGTTTGGGCAGGCCCGACCCCTGCATCTTGATCTCCCCGAACCGCTTCTCGTAATTCTGGAGGTTGTGCGTCAGCGCTTGCAGCAGCAGCTTGGCGTGGTAGGGCGTGAGCACGATGCGGGTTTGCACTTGCGCGTGGGGCATGTTGGGCATCACATGGGCGAAATCGATGACGATCTCATTGTAATTGTGATGGATGATGGCGAAGTTGCTGTAAATGGGCTTGAGGTCCTTGGGCGCTTCGATTTTGAGCTGTTTGGGTTGCTCTTGATTCGACATGGTGGCTCCTGTTCCGAAGATAGCGTTGCGTTGGTTTGCAAAAGCAACTCGAAGCCCGCGTTGGGCGAGTCTGCAACGGGCGTGATGCGTGAAAACGTGGAACGTGAGAGCGTTACGCATCACGCATTACGCATCACGTGCTTGGCTTCCCGCGCGGCCCTGGCCGCGGGGCGTTTTCGTTCGTCTCGGCGAACCGCCGCTGTGAATTGCGTCATTCCGCCTCTGATTGTCCATCCCTTGCCTTGAAATGTCAAGGCGGGATGATCCGAGTTTCCAGTGAATGGAGACTGGCTTACCGAACGTTGTCAGATCATGCTTTCTGTGCTATGATCCATCTGTATTCATTGTTTCATTCATTCATTCATTCATCCCATTTATTCTTCATCATTCCGAGCTGCCGTTTGGCAACAGCTCATTGACAACGCCATAGGAGGTCTTATCCTCGTGTTCGATCGGATTTTTCGCATCCTTGGACTTATCGTTTTCGCCATCATCGGATGGGAGATCGGCGTCATCATGACGGGCGTCTCGAATCCCCTGCAGGACCTGGAATCGCTGAAGTATGTGGCGCCTTTGACGTTGGTTGGGGCCGTGGTGGGGTGGATCATCGCTCCCTGGATTACAACCCGCCCCGCGCGTTACGCCATTCGGGTGGTGCGGCAGATACCCATCGAGGAAGTCATCGCCGGCAGCATCGGCCTGATCCTGGGCCTGATCGTCTCCGCGCTGGTGGCCATCCCCCTGGCCAAACTGCCCCCGCCCTTCGGGCCGATTCTGCCCTTCATCGCCAGCATTGTCTTCGGCTACCTGGGCGCGCTCATCCTGGTGTTGCGCCGGGATGATCTGGTGAAGCTGTTCCGTTCCTTCCAGAAAGAGCGCGGCGATCAGGCCGTGACGACGGAGGATGCGGTCGCACCCGCTCCCTCCCCTCTGCCCCCCGGCCCGACGCCCTTGCTCCTCGACACCAGCGTCATCATCGACGGCCGCATCCTGGACGTGGCCAAAACCGGATTCCTTCCCGGCCCCTTGCTGGTCCCCCGCTTCGTCCTCTCCGAACTCCAATATATCGCAGATTCCTCCGACGCCCTGCGGCGGGCCCGCGGGCGCCGGGGACTTCAGGTGCTGGATGATCTCCAGAAGCTGGACAGTCCCAGGCTGGAGATTGTGGACCTGGACGCGCCCGACGTGAAGGAGGTGGATGAGAAGCTCATGGCCCTGGCCCGTCAATATGGCATCGGCATCGTCACCAACGACTACAACCTCAACCGGGTGGCTGCTCTCCAGGGCGTGAAGGTGCTCAACCTGAACGATCTCGCCAACGCGGTGAAAGCCATCTACCTGCCGGGCGAGCATCTGCGCCTGCGCATCATCCAGGAGGGCAAGGAGCCCGACCAGGGGGTGGGCTATCTGGAAGATGGCACCATGGTGGTCGTCGAGCGCGGCCGCGACCTCATCGGCCAGGAGGTGGAGCTGGAGGTGACCAAAGCCTTGCAGACCAGCGCCGGGCGCATGATCTTCGCCGCGCCCGTGCGAGATTCCGAGTAACCGCTAACGTAGCCCTGTTCACTCGACACGGATACGAGGAAACACGGATAAAATCTTTTTTTGTAACTGCTAACGTACCCCGGTTAACAAACCACAAAGGGCACAAAGGCGCCAAGAACACGAAGAAAAAAATGTATAAATTCCCCTTTGTGCCTTTGTGTCTTCGTGTTCTTAGTGGTTTTCGGGTGATGACCTTAGTAGTTACCTTTTTAAATGACTTCGCGCCTTCGTTTCCTTCGTGCCTTCGTGGCAAAAGAGGGGCTACTGGGGCCAACTACCTTAGCAGTTACGATTCCGAATCCAATTTCCACGGCCGGTAGCGCGCAAAGCCGGCGATACGAGCAACGGCTCGCCGATGCGAACGAAAACGCCTCGCGGCCAAGTCGGCGCGGGAAGCCAAGCACGTAATGCGTGATGCGTAACGATCTCACGTTTCACGTTTTCACGCATCACGTCCGTAGCAGACTCGCCCAACCTCGTCCTGGCGTTCCTCAATCCTAATCCTGATCCTACTCCTATTTATCAAAGCAGCCATGACCCTCAAAGTCTACAACACCCTCACTCGCCAAAAAGAAATCTTCGAGCCCCTGGAACCGGGCGTCGTGCGCATGTATGTGTGCGGCCCGACGGTCTACTCGGACGCGCACATCGGCCACGCCATGTCGGCCATCGTGTTCGATGTCATCCGCCGCTATCTGGAATACAAAGGCTACAAAGTCATCCACGTCATGAACTTCACCGACGTGGACGACAAGATCATCAACAAGGCCCGAGAGCTGGGCGTGGACCCCTTCGAGCTGGCCAACGGCTACATCGAGAAATTCCTGGAGCAGATGGACGCGCTCCATGTGGAGCGGCCTACGGTCATGCCGCGGGTGTCAGGCACGATTGACGAGATCATCGCCATGGTGCAGGACCTCATCGACAAAGGCTATGCCTACGAGGTGGATGGCAACGTCTTCTTCCGGGTGCGCAAGGATGAGGATTACGGCAAGCTCAGCCGCCGCAAGCTGGATGAGACCATGCGCGGGGATCGGGAGAAGTACGCCGAGGAGTTGAAGGAAGACCCCCTGGACTTCGCCCTGTGGAAGGCGCAGAAATCGCCCGACGAGCCCGCCTGGGACAGCCCCTGGGGCAAAGGCCGCCCCGGCTGGCATATCGAATGCTCGGCCATGGTGCGCAAACACCTGGGCCCGACCATCGACATTCACGGCGGCGGCAACGACCTCATCTTCCCCCATCACGAAAACGAGATCGCGCAAAGCGAAAGCTGCAACGACGCGCCCCTGGCCAAATACTGGCTGCACAACGGCATGGTCGTCCTCAGCGGCGAGAAAATGTCCAAATCCCTGGGCAACCTCATCACCATCGACGAATTTCTGGCCGAACATGACGCGGACGTCTTCCGGCTGCTGGTGCTGGGCTCCCACTATCGCAAGCCCCTGGTCTATGACGATCACGTGGTGGCGCAGGCCGAAAAGGCTTATCAGCGCCTGCTGGGCGCCCTGCGCCCGCCCACGGGCGACAAAACCGAAGGCCCGGACGCGGAGGCGCTGTTGGAGGCCGCGCGCGTCGCCAGGGAGCGCTTCGAGGCGGCCATGGACGACGATTTCAACACCGCGGCCGCGCTGGGCCACATCTTCGATCTGGTGAAGGCCATCAATACGGCTCGGGATGCGGGCGTGGGCGGCGAGCCCTTCGCCCAGGCCCAGGCCGTGCTGAAAGAACTGGCGGGCGTGCTGGGGTTGCGTTTGCAGCCCAGGGAAAGCGCGCGGTCGGACGCGGCGCCTTTCATCGATCTGCTGGTGGAGGTGCGGAGCGAGTTGCGCAAGGCCCGGCAATGGGCTTTGGCCGACATGATCCGCGACCGCCTGGCCGAGTTGGGCGTGGTATTGGAAGACACCCGCGAAGGCACGACATGGTCGTGGAAGTAGTCTTTATCCAATTGGGGGAACGCTGATGCCGCAGATGGAATGGATGAACTCAGATAAGCATTGAGGGAGTCATCTGCGAAAATCTGCGTCGCATCAGCGTTCATCAGCGTTCTCATTTCAAACATTTCATGCCCAAATCCCATCGGAAGTCGCGGCCGACGGGCGGCCAACTGCCCAAACGCCCGCGGGGCGACTTGCTTTACGGGCGCAACGCCGTGCGCGAGGCCCTGCGCGCGGGCCGACGCCATTTCCACGACCTCTACCTGGCCCAGGGCGTCAAGGAAAGCCCGGTCATCCGCGATATCCAGGCCCTGGCCCGGCAGCGCGGCTTGCCCGTGCAGCGTCTCGACCGCCGCGTGCTGGACGCCTGGCTGGAGGGAGCGAATCATCAGGGCGTGGCCTTGCGCGCGGGCGGATACCCCTACGTCGAACCTGATGCCATGCTCGCTCACGCCGCGTCGCTGAACGAGCCCCCCTTCCTGCTCCTCCTGGACCGGGTGCAGGACCCGCAGAACCTGGGCTCCCTCTTCCGGGCGGCGGAAGCCTTTGGCGTGCATGGGGTCATCCTGCCCAAACGCCGGGCCGCGCACATCACCCCCGCGGTGGTCAACGCCTCGGCCGGCGCGGTGGAGCACCTGCGGGTGGGGCTGGTCACCAACCTGGTGCAGGCGATGAAGGCGCTGAAGGACGCGGGGTTGTGGATCGCGGGCCTGGAGGCCCGGGAGGACGCCGTAAGTCTGGATGAAATCGACCTGCGCGGGCCTCTGGCCGTGGTGGTGGGCTCCGAAGGCTTTGGCCTCTCCCGCCTGACGGCCGAGACCTGCGACTGGCTGGTGAAGCTGCCCATGCGCGGGCGCATCAACTCCCTCAACGCGGCCGTGGCCGGCTCCATCTTCCTGTTCTGGGCCATGAAGGCTCGCAAAGTTACACAGAGCTCACAGAGCTGATTTGGAGCTTCGCAGAGCTTACAGAGATTCATGGATCTTCGGCCCGGCCATCGACTCAGGCCGGGAGCCTCGCTGGTGGCATTTCCGCTATCGCCAGGGCGTCATCGAAAACTGGGAGGATCGCCCCCTGCCCGCATGGGTGCGGTTGGGCGGTCGGCTGGCCTGTTGCCGAAATCGGGCGTGAGGCCGCCAAGGCTTCAGGGCGATTTGACAGGGGCGATGAAACCTGTTACAGTGTGTCTCGTAGGCCAACAAGCGCATCTGTCTCAAGTAGCAGTCGCCGCAGTTTGGGCGACTGTTTTTTGTTTCAGGAGTCATCGGGCCTACGGCAACAATTCTTTTCCCCAGTTTCACCTTATAGGAGTTAATGTAACACCATGTCTGCACGAGAACAAGGCACCGTCAAATGGTTCAACGCCAGCAAAGGCTACGGCTTCATCGCTCGCGATGATGGCGAAGACGTCTTCGTCCACTTCTCCGCTATCCAGATGGATGGCTTCCGCACCCTGGAAGAGGGACAGCGCGTCGAGTTTTCCGTCGAGAGCGGCCCCAAAGGGCTCCAGGCCCGCGACGTCACCGCCATCTAAACTAAACGCATTTTGAAATCAGGTGTTTTCGGGTAACTGCTAACGTACTTGACTTTAGACCGCCAAAAGCCACGAAGGCTCGAAGTTTTTCGAAGCCACGAAGGAAAAAATAAAGAAAAATACGTCGTGCCTTCGCTTTTCTTCGTGTCTTCGTGGCAAAAAGTGGTCGCGATACCTTAGTAGTTACGTTTTCGGCCTTGGCCACCCGGAGCTGAAACTCCGGGCTACGAAACGACGCCGGGTGAACCCGGCTTTCCGCGGCGCGCGACATGCGCCGTAGCCCCATTGATGGGGCGTCGTTATTAGCCCGCAGGTGAACCTCGGGCGGCGGTGCGGCCAGAGAATCGCCTTTCATGGATGATCCAATGCAAATCAAAAGCCTTGGTTTCAATTTGCTTTCAGTTTAATGCGTTGAATGCAGACGGATGCCTCACTCGATAGCATCCATTTATCTGCTATCATCACGCGAAAAGCGCGAGGGTTTCGGCCCTCGCGTTTTTTGATCTGGTGCACAGCAAACGCGGGGCGATTTCTGGAGCGTCGTCTTTCGAGAATTGGCGCGACATCGTGTAGAATGAACATGATAGCAAGAGAACCCCCTCTGTCTTCACGTTTCGGGAGGTCAGTCATGCCTTTGTTCAATGAGGAACATCTTCAGCGCCTGAGCCAGACGCTCAATCGCTGGAAGGAAACAACCCTGCGCAAGACCCTGGAGAGGCGGCCCGAGCGGTTGAAAAAATTCATGACCACCTCGTCTCGCCCGGTCAATCGGCTTTACACGCCGCTGGATATCGCGGATTTCGATTACGAGCGGGCGTTGGGAATGCCGGGCGAGTATCCTTTCACTCGGGGCGTGCACAGCACCATGTATCGGGGGCGCTTGTGGACCATGCGCATGTTTGCGGGGTTCGGCACGGCGGAGGAGACCAATCAGCGTTTCAAATATCTGCTGGAACAGGGCCAGACGGGCCTTTCCGTGGCTTTCGACATGCCCACCCTCTACGGCTACGACACCGACGCGCCCGAGGCCATTGGCGAATTCGGCAAATGCGGCGTGGCCATCTCCTCCCTGGCCGATATGGAATTGCTGTTCGATGGCATCCCCATGGGCGAAGTCAGCACCTCCATGACCATCAACTCGCCCGCGGCCATCATCTGGGCCATGTATATCGTGGCCGCGGAGAAGCAGGGCTACGACCGCCGCATCCTGCGGGGCACCATCCAGAACGACATCCTCAAGGAATTCATCGCCCAGAAGGAGTTCATCTTCCCGCCCGATCCCTCCATGCGGCTGGTCACCGACACCATCGAGTTCGGGACCCGCGAGATGCCTTACTGGAACACCATCAGCATCAGCGGCTATCATATCCGCGAAGCGGGGGCCACCGCAGCCCAAGAGCTGGCCTTCACCCTGGCCGACGGTTTCGCCTATGTGGAGGCGGCGCTGGAGCGGGGATTGGATATCGACGCCTTCGCGCCCCGGCTCTCCTTCTTCTTCAATGTCCATAACGACTTCTTCGAGGAGATCGCCAAATTCCGGGCCGCGCGACGCATCTGGGCCCGGGCCATGAAGGAGAAGTATGGCGCCAAGAACCCGCGCTCCTGGATGCTGCGCACCCACGCCCAGACCTCGGGCGCATCCCTCACCGCGCAGCAGCCCGAAAACAACATCGTGCGGGTGGCGATTCAGGCCCTGGCCGCGGTGCTGGGCGGCACGCAGAGCCTGCACACCAACAGCATGGATGAGGCCCTGGCCCTGCCCAGCGAAAAGGCGGTGACTATCGCCTTGCGCACCCAGCAGATCATCGCCCACGAATCGGGCGTGGCCAACACGGTCGACCCCCTGGCGGGCTCCTACTACATCGAGAAACTGACCGACGAGATGGAAGCGGACGCCAATCGTTATTTCCAGGCCATTGACGCCATGGGCGGCGTCATCCGCGGCATCGAATCGGGTTACTTCCAGCGCGAGCTGGCCGAATCCGCCTACCGTTATCAGATGGAGATCGACAATCGGGAGCGGATCGTGGTCGGCGTGAACGAGTATGTGGCCGAGGAGCCGCTGGAGATTCCGCTGCTGGAAATGGACCCCGAAGGCTACGACCGTCAGGTGGCCCGGCTGAACCGGGTGCGGGCGGAGCGAGACAACGCCGCGGTGGAAAAAGCCCTGCGCGAGCTGGAGGACGCGGCTCGCGGCGACGAGAACCTCATGGTTCCCATCATCGAGGCGGTGCGGGCCTACGCCACCCTGGGCGAGATGATGGGCGTCTTCCGCAAAGTCTTCGGCGAATACCACGAGCCTGTGTTCTTCTAATGGACATGGTGCAATCTTTGTAGTACAATTGTATTGCAAAGAGGTGCAAAATGACCGAGTTCATCACGACAAATATCCGTCTTCCAGTACAATTGCATCGCGAGCTAAAACGTCGCGCGGCGGAGGAGAACAAAAGCATGGCGCAAGTGTTGCGCGAGGCTGCGGTGCAATACATCGCGTCAGCCAAAACTTCCAATCACGAGGAGATGGAAGCAAGAGATGATGATCCTTTGTGGCTGATCGGGACTGATCCTGTGGATCTGGGGGTGACGGATGCTTCCGTGAACCACGATGTCTATCTTTATGGTCCGCTTTCGGATTCGGCCAAAGCTGAGATCACAGAAAAATGAGACCCCTTTTCGTTGATACCGCAGCCTGGTTGGCATTGGAATCTCGAAGGGATCAATACCATGATGTCGCCTTTGCGTTTGCACAAAATCAGGCACGAGCATTTCAATGGGTCACGACGAATTGGATATTATCCGAAACCGTGACGATGCTACGCAGACGCGCCAACCATGCCATTGCCGTCCGTTTTATGGAGCGAGTGCGCGCAAGTAAACGATTGCAGATTGTACGTATTGAGCCTCCCCACGAGGAAAGAGCCTGGGTAATTTTCAAGCGTTATGCCGACAAAGACTTTGGATTTGTGGATTGCACCAGCTTTGCCGTTATGGAGACCTTTGGCATTGCCGAGGCCTTTTCGTTTGACCATCATTTCCGGCAATTTGGATTTCAAACGCTTCCCCTTCATGCGTTGAGGTAATCATGGATAGAAAAGTACGCGTCTTAGTCGCCAAACCGGGCCTGGACGGCCACGATCGCGGGGCCAAGGTCATCGCCCGGGCCCTGCGCGACGCGGGCTACGAAGTCATCTACACCGGCATCCGCCAGACGCCCGAGATGATCGCGGAGGCCGCGCTGCAAGAGGACGTGGACGTGGTGGGCCTCTCCATCCTTTCGGGCGCGCACATGGCCCTGGTGCCTCGCGTTATCGAGGAGCTGCGGCGGTTGGGCATGGAGGATGTGGTCGTGCTGGTGGGCGGCATCATCCCCGATGAGGATGTGCCCGCGCTGCTGGATATGGGCGTGGCGGGCGTCTTCGGCCCCGGCACCCTCACCTCCGAGATCGTGGAAACCATCGAGAACGCCCTCGGCCGCGAATTGGCGTAAGGATGTTGGATGGCAGTCACCACTGATTACTGAACACTGAACACTGATTACTTTCAATGACCCCATCCACCGTCCCCGAACTCGTCGACGCCCTGCTCGCGGGCAACCGTCGCGCCCTGGCCCGCGTCATCTCCCATATCGAAAACAACACCGACCTGGCCCGACCTCTCCTGGCCGCGCTCTATCCCAGGGCGGGGCGGGCGCACATCATCGGCGTCACCGGCTCTCCCGGCACGGGCAAATCCACCCTGGTCAACGTCCTGGCCGGGGTCTATCGCCAGCGCGACCTCACCGTGGGCGTCATCGCCATCGACCCCACCAGCCCCTTCAGCGGCGGCGCCCTGCTGGGCGACCGGGTGCGGATGCGCGATCTGGCGGGGGATCCAGGCGTATTCATTCGATCCATGGCCACGCGCGGCAGTCTGGGCGGGCTGGCCCAGGCCACCGCGGACGTGATCATGGTGCTGGACGCGGCCGGCTTCGACCGCATCATCATCGAGACGGTGGGCGTGGGGCAGAGCGAAGTGGAGATCGCCAGCGCCGCCTACACCACCGTCGTGGTGGAAGCCCCCGGCCTGGGGGATGAAGTCCAGGCCATCAAGGCAGGCGTGCTGGAGATCGCGGATATCTTCGCCGTGAACAAGGCGGACCGGGAGGGCGTGGACCGCACGGTCATGGCCCTGAAAATGATGCTCAGCCTGGGCGCGCCCGAGAAGTTCCAGGTGATGCATCATGGCCGGATGCTGCCCGTGGAGATTCCCCAGGCCCGGACGGAGTCCCATGCCTGGACGCCTCCCATCATCAAGACCATCGCCGTCTCGGGCGAAGGCGCGGTCGAACTGGCCGACGCCATCGAGAATCACCGCCTCTATCTGGAGCAGAGCGGCGGTCGGGTGTTGCGAGATCGACTGCGGGCCGCCACCGAGCTGCGCATGATTTTGCGCGATTACCTGCTGGAAAAACTCCTGGCCCGCACGCCCGAAGACGTGCTGAAACAGACCATCGACGCCGTCGCCCGCCGTGAGATCGATCCCTACACCGCGGTGCAACAGTTGGTCGATCAAGTTCGTAACTGCTAAGGTCGCGCCGCCGCTTTTTGCCACGAAGACACGAAGAAAACAAAGGCACGACGTATTTTTCTTTATTTTTTCCTTCGTGGCTTCGAAAAACTTCGAGCCTTCGTGGCTTCTTGTGGCCTTAAGTCGAGTACGTTAGCAGTTACTCAAGTTCACTGAACACGGACACGGAGGATCCCCCATGGCCGAAGGGCTGTATGGCGAACTCGCCGTTGTGAGCGGGTCCTGCCATCCTCAACTCGCCGAAGAGATCTGCGACTATCTGCGCATCCGGCCCACGCCCATGCGCATTCGCAAATTCCCCAACGAAAATATCTTCGTGCAGATCAAACAGAGCGTTCGGGGCAAAGACGTGTTTCTGATCCAGCCGTTGGGGCGCCCCGTGAATGATATGGTCATGGAGTTGCTCATCGCCATCGACGCTCTCCATCGGGACAGCGCCGGGCGCATCACGGCGGTCGTGCCCTACTACGCTTATGGCCGCACTGATAAGAAAGATCAGCCCCGCGTGCCCATCACCGCCCGTTTGCTGGCCGACCTGATCACCGTGGCCGGAGCCGACCGCTTCCTCACCATCGACCTCCACGCCGGGCAGATCCAGGGCTTCTTCACCATTCCCACCGACGAACTCACCGCCCGCTACCTGTTCATCGACTACGTGCGCATGAACAAGCTCACGAACCACGCCGTGGTCGTGGCGCCCGACGTGGGCGCGGTGCGGCGGGCCCGCAACTTCGCCCACGCCCTCAACCTGCCCCTGGCCATCATCGAAAAACGGCGCAGTCTGGATGGCAGCAAGACGGAAATGTACAATCTCATCGGCGAGGTGGCGGGCATGACCTGTATGCTCATCGATGACGAGATCGATACGGCGGGCACGCTGACCCAGGCCGCCTATTTCATCAAGGAGGCGGGGGCCACCGACGTCATCGCCTTCGCCACCCACGCGGTCTTCTCCGACCCCGCGGCCGAGCGCCTGGGGGATGCGCCCATCGATCGTCTGGTGGTCACCAATTCCCTGCCCATCCCGCCCGAAAAACGGGAGCGCATCGGCCCTAAACTGGATATCCTCAGCGTGGGGCCGTTGCTGGGCGAGACCATCCGCCGCATCCACCTGGGCGTCAGCGTGGGCGCGATGTTTCAAGAGTGAGGAATGGGATTAGGATCAGGATCAGGTTTGGGATTGCGATGAGCGCACATGAGGCCCTGTTCGCCCGCATCCACATTTCGCCCGAAGCGCTGGCCCGCTCGCCCGGGCATGTGAGCGAACGTTTCGCTACGGGCGTGGCGGCCATGCAGGCCACTCTGGCCTATCTGCGTCCCCTGCCCCCGACGTTGGTGCAGCGCTGGCTGGCGCAGGAGCGTGGCCATATCGTCATCGACGCCTCGCAGCACAGGTTCGAGCCGGGATCGTGCGCTTTTCGGGGACGATGGTTGGAGGATGTGGCCTGGGTGAAGCTGGCGTTGTTGGTGGATGATCCCATCCGTTTTCTCACGCCCGTGGGCGCGCTCATCGCCCATCTCATCGGGTGGGGAGAGAGGGGCGGGCGCAGTGACCAGGCCTGGGAGGATTTTCGTCGCGGGGTGTGGTCTGGGTTCGAGGCGGGCTACGGGCGCAGTGACGCGGCCCGGTGCGATGTGGACGCCTATCTGGCTGAAGGAATCGCCTGGTATCTCGCGGATCGTCGGAATCTGAACGTCGCCAATCCCCGGCTGGAGAAGCTGCTGCGGGCCACGGTCTTCAACAACGCCTGGTATTCATCGGTTTAGAGTCTGCTTTTTGACCTCCGGGAGGTGGACGAACGCCGGAGGTCTGGAGATAAACGCTTTGTCCTCCCGCCGAGCTTATCTCATCCTCTTCCTCACCGCCCTGGCCCTGCGCCTGGGCTTTCTTGCATGGAACTGGGGCGCCGCGCCCGATTGGAATATCGATGCGCTGGGGTATCATCAACTGGCAGTAAACCTGTTGCAGCGTGGGGTTTTCTCGCTGAACACCGAGCCGCCCTTCCTGCCCGACGGCATCCGCACGCCCGGCTATCCCATCTTTCTGGCCCTGATCTACGCCCTGACGGGCGTCGCGCCCCGCGTGGTTCTGATCCTCCAGGCCCTTTTGGATTCCCTGACGGTTGTGATCGTCATAGATTTGACCCGACGGCTGTCCGGTTCACGGGGGATGGCCTGGCTGGCGGGGCTGCTCTACGCGTTTCTGCCCCTGGCCTGGCGCTACGCGGCCGAGCTTTACGTGGAAAGCTTCCTGGCCTTCTGGCTCACCCTCACTTTCTGGCTGGCACTTTGGGTCGTGCAGGCGTCGGGGCGGAGGCGGATGGGAAGCGCGGCGGCGCTGGGCGCGGTCGCGGGCGTGAGCCTGCTGGTCAAGCCCAATGTGATGCTTCTGCCCCTTTTCATCGCCGCCATCCTGCTGGCCCATCGCCTCTATCGCCAAACGCTGATCTTTGCCGCGGCCTTTGCACTTGTGCTGACGCCCTGGGTGGCGCGCAACGCCCTCGTCTTTGGTCATCCCACCCTGTCTATGGCTTTCATGAACAACCTGGCCCGGGTGAGCGCGCCCGCGACCCTGGCCCAGGCCCGGGGCGAGACCATCGCACCCTGGACCCCGCGTTGGGAGGCGTTATTCAACCAGGTGGCGGATGCCGCTGCGCGGGAAAATCCCACCCTGTTCGCTGCGCCTGAGGCGTCTCTCACGCCCCGGCAGGCATATCAACGTCAGGCCGCGCTGGCGGACGCGGCCAAAGCCGTCATCCGGGCGCATCCCCAGGCGTTTGTGGTCAGCTATCTGGCAGGGGCGTTGGGCGGCTGGACGCCTTTGGAGCAGCGATTCTGGTATGCGCGGCTCACGGGTAAGGGCTGGGAGGCTACATTCCCCGACGGTATTATCTATCACCTGATGACGCGAGGCTGGAAGCAGACGCCCGTTCTGGCCCTGGCGCTGTTCCTTTTCTTCCTGACCTGGCAGCTTGTTCGGGTGACGATGGCCGCGTGGGGCGTCGTGCGGCTCTATCCCCGCGACCGAGCCTTTGTCATAGCCGCGGCCCTGTTCATCCTCAATGTGACAGCGTTGCCCGGGCCCATCGCCTACGACCGCTTTCACATGCCCGTCATGCCCCTGCTGCATGTGTTCATAGCCGCGGGACTGGTGGGGTTGGCCCATCGCGCCATGATGCGGCCAATTCCTTCCTCTCCCACGCCTGATACGCGTCCATGAGTCGCCGGGTGATGGGCCCGGGCGGGCCGATCTCGATATCCCCCACGCGGCGCACAGGCAGGACGCCGCGGCGCGTGGAGGTGAGAAAGGCTTCCTGCCAGCGAGGGATGTCGGCCGCGGGGAGAGGGCGGCGCTGGAAGGGGATGCTTAGATCCTGAGCCAGGGCCATCACCCGCCGCATGACCGTGCCCTCCAGCACGACGCCCAACGGCGGTGCGGCCAGCACGCCGTCCTGCACGATGAACACGTTGCAATTGGAGCCTTCGGTCACGTTGCCGTCCCGATCCACCAGCAGGGCGTCGTGCACGCCCGCGGCTTTAGCCGCCTTGCGGGCCAGACCGGGCACCAGGGTGTTGAAGGATTTGACCAGGGGCATGGCCCGTTCGCCATGATAGAGGATGACGGGCACGCCCTGGGCGTATTCTTCGGGCGTGGGCGCGGCATAGCTCATCTCGTAGAGAAACACGTCCGCATAACCGTTGCCCAGGTCCATGACCAGCACCCGCACCAGGCCATCGGGCGCGTTGGCCTCGACCACCTGTTGCGCCCAGGCGATCAGCTCATCCATGCCGGGCTGCAAGCGCAATTGCGCCCCCGCCACCGACTGGAACAGACGCTCCAGGTGCTCGTGCAGGGCCACATAACACCCGCTTTTCACCAGGATGGTCTCATACACGCCCAGCGCGCCCACCAATGAGGGCGTGTAAACCGGGAAACAGGCTTGCTCTTTGGAGATGATCTGGCCGTTGTGGATGACGCGTTCGTAGATGGACATGGTAGTATTCGGGGAGAAGGATGGGAATGGTTGCCCGCTTCGCTGGTGCGAGAAGCCGAGGACGTGACGAGTTATGCGTGATGCGGAAGTGCCTCACGGATTACGGGTGGCGGCAGTCGGTAACCCAGTAGACCAGGAAACCAGAAAACCGGGAAACCGGGCCACCTTCCTGGGCTACTGGGCTACTGGTTTCCTGGTTTACTACCTTTATTTTCAAATCAGAAAATTGCGCTCAGGCTTTGAAATCATTATACTGCTACCCGATAGAAATCTTCCAATCCCCCTCGGAGCGACCATGACAAACGACCTCAAAGGCACAGGCGCAGCGCAGCGCCCCATCTGGGAAAAGTACCTGACTGATTACAACGAAGGGCTGGGGCTGGTGTATGAGCGTTTCGTGCTCAATGATTTTCTGGAGGAGCTTCGTCAGAGATTCGGCATTGAGACCGTGCTGGAAGCGCCCATCTACGGCATGGCGGGCGTGACCGGCATCAACAGCGTCATGCTGGCCCGGCAGGGCGCCCGCGTGACCCTGGTGGATGACATCCCCGATCGGGCCGAGGCCGTGAGGCGCATCTGGGACGAGCTGGGGCTGGAACCCGACATCCACGTCATCCCGCCCGACGGCTGGGGCCAGCTTCCCTTCGCAGATAGCAGCTTCGATTTGACCTGGAATTGGGCGGCGCTGTGGTATCTGCCCGACCCCGCGGCCCTGCTGCGGGAACTGGTCCGCACCAGCCGCAAGCTCGTGTTCGTGGCCATGCCCAACAACCTGCAGGCGGGCTACTGGATGCGTAAATACGTCCTGGACAAAGACTTCTTCGACACCGTGGACGAGCGCTGGGTGGATATCGACCGCATCCGCTGGCATTTGCGCAACGAGGGCGTGGAGATCATCGCTCAGGGCGTGCTGGACGCGCCTCCCTGGCCCGATACGGTCATGCCCGCGAACGAGGTGTTGCAGCGCTTGGGCGTCCGCAGCGAAAAGCTGGAGGATCAGTTCACGGGCGACAGTTGGGAATGGAACACGATGGCCTATTACCTGGGCGAACAACCCGACCTCTACGACCGGGTGATCAAATACGCCTGGCTGGATCACGCCCGCCTGCCCTGGCGATTGAAATCAGTGTGGGCGCATCACCGCTGGCTGTTGGGCCGGGTGGATGGATGAACGCAACAAGGAGCAATGACCTATGAGCCCATCTCGCGTCTATTCTTTTGCCGATTTCCGAGCGCGTTACCCCGATTGTGAAGAATTCATGTTGCTGAGCGATCTGCGCAGGCAGGAGTACAAGCGGCTGGACCAGCAGGGGCACGTGTATCTGGACTATACGGGCGGGGGGCTGTATCCCGACCGACTGGTGCAGGAACATGCCGAGTTTCTGCGTCATGTCGTGTTGGGCAATCCGCACTCCCAAAACCCGACCTCGCTGGCTTCCACCCATCTCATGCAGCAGGCTCGCGAGGACGTGCTGCGCTATTTTCGAGCGGACCCCGACGAATACACTGTCATCTTCACCGCCAACGCCAGCGCCGCGCTGAAACTGGTGGGCGAGAGCTACCCCTTCCAACCGGGCAGCCACTTCTGCCTGGTGGCGGACAATCACAACTCGGTGCAGGGCATCCGCGAATTCGCCCGCCACAAAGGCGCGCACATCACCTATGTCCCTCTCGATCCCCGCACCCTCCGTTGTCCCGATCTTCGGCCCTATCTCGAACACTGGGATGAAACCAAGCCCAACCTCTTCGCTCTGCCCGCCCAATCCAACTTCTCGGGCGTGCAGCACCCGCTGGCGGCCATCGAGCTGGCCCATGGTCTGGGGTATGACGTCATTCTCGACGCGGCCGCGTTCGTGCCAACCAACCGTCTCGACCTGAGCCAGGTCCATCCTGATTTCGTACCCATCTCCTTCTACAAAATGTTCGGGTATCCCACGGGAGTGGGCGCGCTGTTGGCTCGGCGGGAGACTCTGCGCAAACTGGTTCGACCCTGGTTCGGCGGCGGCACGGTGCGCCTCGTCTCCACCCGCGCCGACCTGCACATCCTGGCCGAGGATCACGAAGCTTTCGAGGATGGCACGCCCAACTATCTCAGCTTTCCCGCCATCAGCATGGGCCTGCGCCTGATGGAAGAGCTGGATGTGGACCGCATCCATCGCTGGGTCATGGCGCTGACCGGCTATCTGCTGGAGGAGATGCAGGCGCTCAGGCACAGCAATGGCGCCCCCCTCGTGCGCATCTACGGCCCCACCAACACTACGTCCCGCGGAGGCACCATCGCCTTCAATCTGGTGGATCCGGAGGGCGAGTTCTTCCCCTATCAACTTGTGGAAGCCGAGGCCAATGAGCGTACCATCTCCATTCGGGCGGGGTGTTTTTGCAATCCCGGCGCGGGCGAATTCAGCCTGGATATCTCCGCCGAGGATGTGCGACGCTGTGTGAAGCAGGCCACGATGGATGGGGTTTTCGACGTGAACCTGTATCACGAGTGCCTGGGCAGCAAGCCCAGCGGCGCGGTGCGGGCCTCCCTGGGCATGGTCACCAGCTTCGAAGATATCGTCCGTTTCCTGACCTTCCTCACCTCTTATCTCGACCGCAAGGCCCCTCCCGCGCCCCGCGCAAACCCCAATTGTTAACGGTTTTGAAAAATAACTTCGCGTTCGTTTACACAAGCAACTCAAAGCCAACGTTGGGCGAGTCTGCTACGGGCGTCAAACGTCATACGTAAAACGTCAGGACATGACGCATGACGTTTGACGCTGACCGACTGACAAAACGTTGCCTATGCGTTTGCCGTGTCCCTTTGCCCCCTCCCCGGCCCTTATATGATAAAGCGGGGTGAGGATATATGATAACCGTGTCATATAACTCATCTCCCCCGATACTCGCTCCGTTCGTGTTCGAGAGAAGGGGACGCCCGAAGCCAGTCAGTTTTCACGAAATAAGCGCTTCTTACCGGGCGAAAACATGTCCCCTGCCCTTCGCTCCTTTTGACCTCGCTACGTTGGTAGCTACGCCTGCTCACTCCATGCGAGGCAGGAACTGGCGGTAATCCAGCGCCGGGGCGCGGTCCTGCGCCAGGCCCAGGAAGGGCGTCTGTTCAAAGTCGGGGAAGACCTCGTCCAATTGGGCGTTGAGCAGCCGTTTCTGCACGATCTCGCTGAGTACGGTGCGATAGTCGGTGGTGATGGCCAGGTCGCCCCGGTCGAGATGCTCTTCCTCCAGGCCCGGCCAATCGCCATACACCCGGCCGCCGTTGACGCCCCCGCCCAAAAGGAACATGACGTTGCCGTGGCCGTGATCCGTGCCCTGGCTGGCGTTCTCCTGCACCCGCCGCCCGAACTCGCTCATGGTCACCAGGGTGATGCGGTGGAAATCGTCCTGCATATCGGTGTAGAACGCGTTCAGGCCCGCGGCCAGCTCCGCCAGCAGATCCGCCATAGCGCCCTCAACGCTCCCCTCCTCCGCGTGGGTGTCCCATCCCCCCAGGTCGATGCAGGCCACCTCCAGGCCCATGTCCGCCCGGATGATCTGCGCGATCTGCTTCAAGCCCAGGCCGAAGAAATCCTCGCCATAGTCCGCGCCGTGCTGCGGTTCATATTGCGAAGGGTCCGCGGCTTCCAGGAAATCGAAGGCGTGGAACACCTGCTGGCCCTCCTGGTCGATCCAGTCATCGCCCAGGTAGAGGCTTTGCAAGGTCTGCTGCACCCGTGCGATCTCTCGCTCGTCGCCGTTGAGGTGGAAATCCGCGATGGATTTGAGGGCCAGGGCGGGGATAGGCCCGTGCAGGGAGGTCTGCAAGATGTTGCCCATGCCCACGGCCCGGAAGGGTGAGTCGTTTTGCGTGGTCATGCTGGCCAGATGCCGGGCCAGCCAGCCGGAGGAAATGGTTTTGTTGCCAGGGACGCCCCGCTCCATGAAGTCTTGCGCGTCGAAATGGGAACGGGAGGGGTCGGGGGAGCCAGATGCGTGGACGAAGGCCAGGTCGCCCTCGTCATAGATGTCCTTCAGCGGCTCCAGCGCGGGATGCAGGCCGAAAAAGCCGTCCAGGTCGATGGCGCCGTTGGGCTGATCGGGGTCGGGGATGCGGATGGTGGGGCGCAGGTCGTGATAGCGGGTCTCGGCGTGGGGCGTGACGGCGTTGAGGCCATCCATAGCCCCGCGCAGGAAGATGCAGATGAGGATGTCGCCGGCGGGCCCGCCCGCGGCCGGGCGAAAGGCCATGCGCGGCATCCAGGCGGGGCGGTTGATGACGCCTGTCAGCGCGGTGAGGCCGGAAAGTTTGAGGAAATTGCGTCGCGTCAGGTTCATGAGTCGGCTCCTTGGGATTATCGCCATTGGAAGTAGGGGGAATCGAGGAGCAGGGCCACGAGTTCGGGCACGCGGCGGGCGTGGTCGGGGTCGTCGATGTCGAAGCCCTGGCCGTCGTGGGTGAGATAGGCCAGCAACTGCGCCCGGTCCTCGGCGTCGATGGAGTGATGCAACACCAGGTCGATGAAGAAGTCCAGGGTCTCCTCGGCGGTGGCGCCGCCCCCCAATTCGGTCTTGAATCGATCCCAGGGGATCTGCACGCCCGGCGCCCGGCCCTCGGCCAGGGCCAGCCCGATGTTCCAGCGGGCCAGCAGGGCGTTGGTGTTCAGCCAGGAGGCCGCGTCGTCGGGGTAGCCGTCGGGGGTGGGCCATCCAAACAGGGGCTGGTCCATCAGGGCCAGGGCCCGGGTCAGCGTCACCCCGCGGGCGTTGGGGATTTCCAGGGTGCGCACGGCCGCGGCGATGAGGTCAAGGGGGCGGCGCAGTTTCCGCCCCGCGCTGGCCAGGAAGTCTTCGTGGGTGAAGATGGTGCGCAGCACGGCCCGGATGTCGCCGTCGGTGTCGCGGAAGGTCTGCGCCGCGGCGCTCACCACGTCCTCGGGCGGCTCGTCGGCCACGAAACGGATGCAGAGACGATGCGCTACATAACGGCTGGTGGATTCGTGGCTGGCCAGCATGTCCAGGGCCTCTTCCCCCTCTTCTTCTCCTCGACCGGCGGGGAAGTCCTGGTTCAGAAAGGTCTTCGCCTCCCAGTCATGGCGGTTGCGGGCAAAGAGAAATCTCCCGGTGCGCCGGTCGACCGTCCAGCCGGTGAGGATGCGGGCCAGCTCCTTCACGTCGGTTTCGGTGTAGCCGCCGTCCACGCCCAGGGTGTGTAGTTCCATGATCTCCCGGGCGTAGTTTTCGTTGGGAGCCTCGGCGCTGCTGCGGGCGTTGTCCAGATAGAGCAGCATGGCGGGGCTGTGCGCATCGGCGCCCAGGATGTCGCGGAAGGGGGCCAGCGCGTAGGCGCGCATCACCTCCCGGTCTTCGACGGTTTTCATAATGCGCACGGGCCCGTCGCCCCAATAGACGGAGAAATGATTGCTCCAGTAATCCACCATCACCTGGAATAACTGACGGCGGCTGTACACCGCCCGCTCCATGGTCGCGCCCCCCAGGTCCCGGCGGATGCGGGCGAAGTCGTCCAGGGCTTGTAGCTCGAGCGGGTTCATGGTCAGGGTGTCGTAGCGGCGGGCGATGCGGTCTTCCAGGGCGCTGTCGTCGATGGCGTCGGGATCGAGCTGCTCATCCAGCCAGGCGTCCACGCCCATGCGCCGCACGCGCGCCAGCTCCGCTCGCGTGGGTCCGAAGCTGGCCCGGCGCAGCAGATGCAGCGCGGGATCCATCTGGACCGCGGCCGCGGAGCCGCGCCAGCGGATGGCGGGGCGGGGGCGCGCGGGCCGGGCGAGGGCCTCCCGCCCGCCCGCGGCGGCCATCCCCACGGCCAGGGCCGTCAGTCCGCCCGCCTTGAAAAAGTCTCGTCGCGTCAGTGACATAGCGTCCTCCTGTTTCGGAAGTGGCGTTGCGTTGGTTTACAAAAGCAACTCGAAGCCCGCGTTGCGCGAGTCTGCAGCGGACGTGATGCGTGAAAACGTGAAACGTGAGAGCATTACGCATCACGCATTACGTGATTGACTTCCCGCGCCAACCTGGCCGCGAGGCGTTTTCTGCATCCCAGGATACCCCCCAACCATTCACAAAATGTGATGCGAATGTAAAAAATGTGTCATCCCCCGCCGCCCAACGGACAAAGTGGGGCCCCTCGGGCTTGAACCGAGAACCGGCGGTTTATGAGACCGCTGCTCTAACCACTTGAGCTAGGGCCCCCTATGTGGTTGCACGCCCCATCGAAAAAACGCTTTGTTGGCGCGGGAAGCCGCGTCGTGAAACGTGATGCGTGATGCGTAACGTTATCACGTTTCACGCATTACGTTTCACGTGAGTTGCCGCCTCGGCCAACTTTGGCTTGACGAACCTTTCGCCATCTGCGCCAACGCGCTATCTTCAAAGAAGAGCGGGCAACGGGATTCGAACCCGTGACGAGAGCTTGGAAGGCTCTAGTGTTACCACTACACCATGCCCGCGCGGAAAACAGTCATCCGTGATGGACATAGAAATTCTACACAGGATCGCGGGAAATGACAAGTCGAGAAGGAGCACAGATCACAATCTCCCTTCTCTGTGTTCTCTGTGCGATCTCAGTGAACTCGGTGTTCCTCTTTCAAAAAAGTCGGGGAGGCCGGATTCGAACCGACGACCTCTTGGACCCAAACCAAGCGCGCTACCGAACTGCGCTACTCCCCGATGGGAGTAACTGCTAACGTACTCGACTTCAGGCCACAAGAAGCCACGAAGGGGAAAATAAAGAAAAATACGTCGTGCCTTCGTTTTCTTCGTGTCTTCGTGGCAAAAAGCGGCGGTGCGACCTTAGCAGTTACCGATGGGATAAGTATAGCGAGATTTGGCCGCAGGGTCAAGGAAAATGGGAAAATGTGAACGGGACGGCGGGGGAAAGTTGTGGCAATGGCGGGGAAAGCGATAAAATTAGCGGTTGTGTCAGGCTCCCCAACGCCATCCCGGATCATGGAGACTTCCCCTTTGATTGCCCGCATCGCCACGAGAACGTCCGTCAACCCCAAGGAACTCGAACGCTTCATCAAGTTCGCCATCGTGGGGGCCATTGGCGCGGTGGTGGATTTCGTCGTGCTCAATATCATGAAGATCATCTTCGAGCGGATGGGGTTGGGCGTGGGATGGCATATCGGGCTGGACCCCAACCAGATTCAGCTCATCGCCGCCAACACCATCTCCTTCACCACCGCGGTCATCAGCAACTTCACCTGGAACCGCCTGTGGACTTTCCCCGAATCGCGCGACAGGCCCATCATTCCCCAACTGCTGCAATTCGCCACGGTCAACGTCATCGGGCTGGTCATCAACACCTTCATCCTGGTGTTCATGGACCACTACGTGTTCAGCCAGTTCTTCGACCACCGCATCAGCTACAACCTGGCCAAAGCCTTCGCCATCGGCGTCGTGCTGTTCTGGAATTTCGGGGTCAACCGCATCTGGACGTACAAAGGCATTGAATAATCTCTGGAAGTTGTCATTTGGAATGAAAAGCGCGCGCCAGCAAGATGGGCGCGGGCAGCCAAAGCCGTGAAACGTCATGCGTGATGCGTGACCATCTCACGCGTCACGATTTCACGCATCACGCCCGTTGCCGCCTCGCCCAACGTCAGCCTGGCGGGCCTTTCGCAGACGGCGCCAACGCTCTGGACGAAACAGCACCATGAAGATCGCCATCGATTACACGCCCGCGGCGTTGCAAGGCGCGGGGATTGGCCGCTACACCCGGGGGCTGGTGGATGCGCTTCTGCCTTTGTTGGGGGAGGATGACCAACTGACGCTGCTGTACCCGCGCGGGGATGCGCCCTTCGCCCGCGCGTCCTGGCCCGAGCGCGTACGCGTGCGCCGCCTGCCCCTGCCCGACCGCTGGCAGACCATCCTCTGGCATCGGCTGCGCGCGCCCCTGCCGGTGGACTGGTGGACGGGCGACGTGGATATCTTCCACGCGCCCAACTTCCTGCTGCCGCCTGTGCGCCGGGCCAAAACCCTGCTCACTATCCACGACCTAGCCTTCATGGTGCGGCCGCAGTACGCCTTTCCCGACCTGCGCCGCTTTCTGGAAAAGGCCGCGCCCCGCTCCATCGCCCGCGCCGACCATATCCTGGCCGACTCCGAGGCCAGCCGTCAGGACGCCATCCGCCTGTTCGGGTTGGAGCCGCAGCGGGTGACGGTGGTGGGCGCGGGGGTGGAGCCCCGCTTCCGGCCCCTGCCGCCCGAAGAGACCGCAGCGGTGCGGGGGAAGTACGGCCTGGACGGGCCCTTCGTCCTCTCGGTGAGCACCATCGAGCCCCGCAAAAATTTCGACGGGCTGGTGCGGGCCTTCGCCCAGGCCCGACGGGAGGCCCGTTTCCCCC
The DNA here is from genome assembly GCA_026991225.1 of Anaerolineae bacterium. Taxonomy (GTDB): domain Bacteria; phylum Chloroflexota; class Anaerolineae; order J102; family J102; genus M2005. Next base: position 51,036 of record JALXCB010000044.1, read on the forward strand.
ATCATCTCGTCATTGCCGGGGGCAAAGGCTGGCTCTACGAGCCGGTCTTTCGGGCAGTGGAGGAGGAAAACGCGGGGGATATCGTTCACTTTTTGGGATTCGTTCCGGACGAAGACCTGCCCGCGCTGTACAACCTGGCCGAGCTGTTCGCTTTTCCAAGCCATTACGAGGGCTTTGGCCTGCCCGTATTGGAAGCGCTGGCCTGCGGAACCGCGGTGATCTGCACCGACGTCAGCAGTCTGCCCGAGATCGCGGGCGATGCGGCCCTGCTCATCCCGGCCGACGATCACGACGCCCTGGTTGTGGGCCTCCTCCGCCTGCTCACCGACGCCGACGCGCGGGACGAGTTGGCCGCCCGCGGGCCTGCCCGGGCTGCTCACTTCACATGGGACGCGGCCGCGCGCCGCTTGTGGGACGCCTATCGGGCCGTGATTGGATTGCGTTGAAGATGGAGTGATCGCTGGTCGTTGAAGGATCGCCAGGATTACGTTGGCCGAGGCGGCAACGGGCGTGATGCGTGAAAACGTGATACGTGAGGTCTTCACGCATCACGCATGACGTTTCACGTCCTTGGGTTCCCGCGCCACACGGGCCGCGAGGCATTTTCATCGGTATGGGCGAGCTTTCGCCTGTGTCGACCGATTTGTAAGCGGATGCGTCCCAAATTATTGGCAGACATTTACCGAGTAAACTCGGGCTCTTTAGGCGCTTCGCGCCAGTGGTCGCCCTTCGGCGACCATTTGTTGGCATAATTCTGGACGGCGTAGACCGTCCACTGGCCGCAGGCCTGAAGAGTTCGACTTCAGTCGGCTGGATGACGCCAAATTCCTGGGACGCACCCTTTGTAAGCTCCCTTATTGCGAGGTTCTCGATTCCTTGTTAAACTTAAAGGCGGCGCGTCTGCACGCGCCTCTCCAATGAGACCATTTCCATCCCCCTTTCATCAATCACTACAAGGAGTGACAAAATCATGGGATATCCGTACAAACTCCCCAAACTCAAGTACGCTTTCTCCGCGTTGGAGCCCCATATCGACACCCGCACCATGAGCATCCACTACGAGAAGCATCATGGCGGGTACGTGGCCAAGCTCAACGCGGCGCTGGAGAACTATCCCGAACTGCATGAGAAAAGCCTGACCGAACTGCTCATGGACCTGGATGCCGTGCCCGCGGAAATCCGCACCGCGGTGCGCAACAACGGCGGCGGCCACGCCAATCACACCATGTTCTGGTCCATCATGAGCCCGAAGGGCTCCCGTCAGCCTACTGGCTCCCTGGCCGAGGCCATGGACGCCACGTTCGGCGACTTTGCGTCCTTCCAGGCGGCGTTCAAAAAGGCTGCGATTGGGCGTTTCGGCAGCGGTTGGGCCTGGCTGGTGATCACGCCCCAGGGCGAGCTTTCCATCATGAGCACGCCCAACCAGGACAATCCCGTCTCCCAGGGCCTCATTCCCATCATGGGCCTGGATGTGTGGGAGCACGCCTACTACCTGAATTATCAGAACCGCCGCGGTGATTATATCGACGCCTGGTGGAACGTGGTGGATTGGGACGCCATCGGCGCGAACTACACGGCCCTGCACATTGCCGACACCCTGGCCAAGGCCGCGGAGTCGGTCAAACAGACCTGGCAGAACTTCCGCAAGAATTTGGGCCTGTAACGCCCGACCTGACAGGTCGCCACCCTTTCATACCAAAAACGCCCGGTTCGCAGCACCGCGTTCCGGGCGTTTTGCATGGCGATGGTCGCCAGCGACCTGTCAGGTCACCGGTCACGCGACCTCCGGCCAATCCAGCATCATCACCTTGACGGGGAAATTGGGCGGCGTGCTGTTCAGCTCCTCGGAGATGATAGCCAGGCCGTCGGCACGCACCATGGACAGCAGGATGCCCGAGCCCTGGTCGCCCGTGAGATGCGCGTAAGTCTGACCATCTTTCTCCTCCAGCCACACCCGCAGGTAATGCCGGCGATTGTCCTTGCGCTTCACCGGTTCCACCAGGATGGCGTCGATGACCGGTTTTTCCAGCTTCTTCTTGCCCAGCATGGTGAGGATGGCGGGGCGGGCGAAGAGTTCGAAGGAGATCATGGAAGAGACGGGATTGCCGGGCAGCCCCAGCAAAGGGACGCCCTGGATGACGCCGAAGGCCATGGGCTTGCCGGGTTTCATGCGCGCCCGCCAGAAGCGCATCTCCCCCTCAGAGGCCAGCACCTTCTTCACCACGTCGAAATCGCCCATGGAGACGCCCCCCGACGTGAGGATGAAATCCACGCCCAGGGCCAGCGCCTCGCGGATTTTGTCGGTCAGGGCCTCGATGGTGTCGGGCGCGATGCCCAGACGCACGGGCTCGCCGCCATATTTGAGGATGAGCGCCGAGACCGAATAGCCGTTGGCGTCCCGGATCTTGCCCGGCCGCCAGGGTTCGGTCACGTCGATGACCTCATCCCCCGTGGAAAGCACCGCCACCCGCGGGCGTCGATACACCTGCACCGTGGGCCGCCCCAACGCGGCCAGCATCCCGATCTCTTGCGGGCGCAGCACGGTCCCCTTCGCCAGCACGAGCTGCCCTTTCCGTACGTCCTCGCCCGCGTGGCGCACGTTCTTCCATTGGGGATAGGGCTTGAACAGAATGACCTCATCCCCGTCAACTTCCACCTGTTCGAAAGGCGCCACCGCGTCGGCGCCTTCGGGCATGGGCGCGCCCGTCATGATGCGCACCGCTTCGCCCGGTTGCACGGGCCGATCCAGCACATAGCCTGCGGCCAGGTCCGCCACCACTTTCAGGCGGACGGGCGTCGCCTCGGATGCGTTCTTCGTGTCCTCAGAGCGCACCGCGTACCCGTCCATGGCCGTGTTCGCCAGGGGCGGAATGTCCATGTCCGAATACACGTCTTCGGCCAGGACGCGGTCCAGCGCTTCGAGGATGGGAAGCGTCTCCGGCTCCAGGGGCCCGAAGTGGGCCAGGATGCGCGATCGCGCTTCTTCCACCGAAAGCATGGGATATTCGTCGTATTTCATCGTCGTCCTCCGTGATTGGCGTATTTCAGACCCCAATCATATCACAACTCATCCCGGAATGTTGAAAATGCACAACGCTTACAGCTCGACTTCCATCCCCAGCCCCATCGCCTCCGCCCGGGCCAGGACCTGCGCCGCCGCGGCCGCGTCCTGCACCGCCAGCCCCACGCTCTTGAACAGAGTGATCTCCTCCTCCGACTCCCGGCCAGAAATCTGGCCCAAAAGCAACTGCCCCAGCGTTCCCGTCACCCGATCGAAGGAATAGAGGCCCGCGCGCACCGGCTTGATCAGATCCCCCGCCTCGTGGGCCGCGGCCATGACGTCATCCACATACACCTTCGCCCGCATGATGGTCGACGCGGGGGCTTCCTGCATGTCGCGGGTGTAGGCTCCCACCAGATTGATATGCGCGCCGGGAGCCACGTCCGCATCCAGAAACACGGGCGTCGTGCTGTCGGTGGCCGCTGTGATGATATCCGCGCCCTGCACTGCCTCTCGCACGTCCACTGCCCGGGCGTTGACGCCCTCCTGACGTAGTCGCTCGGCCAGGCGCGCCGCGCTCGCCCCGCTTTTGCTGGCGATGCGCACTTCGAAGATCTCCCGCACGGCCAGCACGGCCCGGGCCTGATCATACGCCTGGCCCCCAGCGCCGATGAGCGCGAAGACCTGCGCCCGGGGGCGAGCCAGCAAGTCGGTGGCCAGACCGCTGGCCGCGCCCGTGCGGATGGCGGTGAGGGACGCACCCTCCAGCAGCGCCCGGGGCTGGCCCGTGTCCGGGTCCAGCGCGATGACCAGGCCGTGGATCGCGGGCAGGCCGCGGGCGGGGTTGCCGGGGAAGACGGAAACGATCTTCTCGGTCAGGGCGCGGCTTTCGGGGAGATACGCGGGCATGAACAGACTGACCCCCGCGTCGGCGCTGATGACCAGACGTTGGGGCGATTGCGCCTGCCCGCGGGCGAGTTGGGCGAAGGCCTGGCGCATGGCGTCGATGGCCTCGGGCATGGGCAGGGCCTGGCGCACGTCGTCGGCGGTGAGAATGCGTAGTTTCATGGCAATTTTTTCTCCGAATTCGGGATTGCGTCTTTTTGACATTATAAGCGATTCTGAAAAGAACGGAGAATGCGCCATCTTATAAAAACAACTGGACAATTGAATCGATTGCGGGTATGATCCCAAGGCTGGATCATTCACCTGAACACTGATTACTGAACACTGCACACTGATTTCTCAACGCCAACCATGTCCCAACCCTCGATCATCGTCACCGGCGCGTCGCGCGGCCTGGGCCGCGCCATCGCCCTGGAACTGGCCCGCATGGGCGCGGCCGTCACCCTCAACGCCCGCTCGCAAGACGCTCTGGCCCGCGTTCGGGAGGAGATCGAAGCGATGGGCGGTCGGGCTGAGCTCCTGGCCGGGGATGTGAGCCAGCCCGACGTGGCCGAGCGCCTGATCGCGGCCGCGGTCCTGGCGTTCGGGCGTCTCGACGCGGTGATCAACAACGCGGCCATCCTCGATCCCCTGGCCCGCATCGCGGACAGCGACCCCTTCGAGTGGCAGCGCAATCTCCAGATCAACGTCGTCGGCCCCTACCTGGTCACGCAGGCGGCGCTGCCCCACCTGCGCCGCGCGCCCCAGGGCCGGGTGATCAACGTCTCCAGCGGCGCGGCCGTGCGAGCCACCGCGGGCTGGTCCGCCTATTGCAGCAGCAAGGCGGCGCTGAACATGTTCACCGCGGTGCTGGCCGAGGAGGAGCCGGAGGTCATGGCCCTGACCGTGCGCCCGGGCATGGTGGATACGGCCATGCAGGCCGAGCTGCGGGCGCAGGGAGACCGGGCCATGAAACCCGAGGTCTATCGGCGTTTCATCGACCATCATCAACGCGGAGAACTCTTGCCGCCCGAGCTGCCGGGCCACGCTCTGGCGGCGCTGGCGCTGAAAGCGCCCCTGAGCTGGTCCGGCCGTTTTATCTCGTGGAATGACCCCAAGGTTGAAGCGCTACTCCGAAAATAGATTTGGGAAACCGGGAAACCGGTAGACCAGTAGACCGGGTTGAGCGAGTTGGCCCGGTTTACTGGTTTACTGGTTTCCCTGGTTTACGAGTTTACCGGGATACTGGCCGCGAGGCGTTTTCGTTCTCGCGTCGCCCGCTTTATCAATACCGCAATTTGGGCTTGAGCTCGATGGGATCGCCCACGGGATTCCCGGCGGGATCGAGCAATTGCAGTGAGAGGCGGTGATGCCGGCCCGTGGCCCGTTCGGGCGGCAGGGGGATGGCGTGCTCGCCGCGCCAGGGCAGGTCCGGCAGCCATTGGCTGGTGGGATAGCCCGGCCCGGCCAGGGGATAGCGTCCCAGTGCCGCGTCATCCATGCGGAATTCGAATTGATAATCGCCGTCAGGCGGCTCCAGCGCCTGCCAGAAGGTGGTGAGATGCAGGATATCGCCCGGCTGCAGGGGCGTGTCGGGCGCATGAGCGAAGCCCTGCTTATAGCGGTCGTGCCCCAGAAAGCGGAAGGGGCCGCGGACTTCGTCCGCAGGATAGCGGATGGAGAGGATGGCCAGGGGCGGCGCTTCCGCGGGCGGAACGATGGTCACATCCCCCAACAACAGATAGTTGCCCTGCGCGCCTTCGCCCGAGACCGGCAGCCGCGCCCCCGTAGCCGCGTCATACACCGCCAGGATGAGGGGATAGCCGCCCGGCGGCGTAGCCAGAGGGATGGCCAGGCCATAGCCATCCTCGACGGTCTCGCCCGGTCGCCAGGAAGTGGTGGGGCGAGCGCCGCCGTTGGGCTCGCTGTCCACCTGCGCCACCACTTGATTGGCCGGGTCCAGCAATTGCAGGGTGATCTTGTAGCGAGTCTCCAAAGGCGCGGTCGCCAGCCAGGCTAACCGCACCTGGGCGATATCTCCCGGCTGCAAGGAGTCTGAGCTGTATCCTGCGGCCTCCAACAGAATGTTCTCGCCAAAGTGCACGGGTTGGTCAAAGGGAATGAGTTCGGGCGGGGGGGCGGCGCTGTACGCCACGAAACGCAGCCGTCCCACCCAGGCGTCCCAGGCCTTGAACGCGTGCTGGCCCAGATAGCGCTCGATGAAACCATCCGGGTCGGCCTGTTCTGTGGCCCAATAGATGGCGAAGATGCGATGCGCCCGCGCCAGAATGGCGTCGAGCTGCGCTTGCGTCCGGGCCTTGTCCATGGGACGGGTCTCGGGCAGAGGATAGACGGGCGCGGGCCCGTGGTCGTACTCGCTGAACGCGTCGATCTGGCCCGGCGCCACCAGAATGATGGCGTCGTCAGGCCCGGCCACGGCCTTGAGATAGGCGGCGATGCCGCGATAATCGTCCCGTGCCACCGCCGGGTCATGATAATAATGGTTGAGGGAGGGGATCGCGGGCAGGGCCAGCGCCAGCACGAAGATGGGCGTCAGCGTATAGGCCCGGATGGTCGCCCAATCCCGCTGCTCCCCGCGCATGACGATGCGGGGACGGTGCAGGGAGGGGATGCCCACCGCATCCAGCCCAAGGGCCAGGAGCAGCAGATAGGCGGGCAGAGCCAGAATCAGGAATTTGAAGAAGGTGGGGGTGAACGCGCCCGAGATCATCATAGCCGCGATGGGCAGCAACAGCCACAGCATGGGCAGCGTCAGCCGGGCCCAGGTCATGCGTTTGCGACGCCACTGCCGCCACACGCCCCAGCCGATGAGAGCCGCCGCGAACAGAGCCGCGACCATCTGCGCCAGGGGATGGATGGGGCAGGGAATGGGGCCGCAGGTGAAGAGCTGGAAGGTCGCGGCCAGGGCCTGCATCCCATTGAGCGTCACTTCGGGCCGGGGCCAGACCGCGAGCTGGCGCAGGGCGATGGGCAGCCAGGGCAGGAACAGCAGCGCCACCACTCCTTGCAGGATAGCCCAATACAGCAGATGCAGCCCCTTGCGCCTCACCTTCCCGTTGGAAACAATCAGCCAGATCAAAAAGACCGCGTTCAGGGTGACGAGATGGATGGGGAAAGCGTAGTGCGTGTAGAGGCCCAGGGTGGCGAAAAACAGGTAGAACAGCGAGGCGGCGACGGGCGGCCATTTGCCCGACTCAGGCGCATCCTGCACCCAATGCAGAAAGGCCCAGGCGCTGAACACGCCCGCCAGCGCCAAAAGCTGATACATGCGCGCTTCCTGGCTGTAATAAATGAGGAAGGGATTGATGGCGGCCAGCAACGCGGCCAGCAGCCCCGTGCGCTTGTTCTTCAGCATCGCCCCCGCCAGATACACTCCCAGCACGACGATCACCCCCAGCGTGGCGGAGAGGCTGCGCGCGCCCTTCTCATCCAATCCAAAAACGCTCCCCCAGACTTTGAGCAGCAGATAATAGGCCGGCGGATGGATATCCGCGGCCGCGGCCTGGAGAATATTGCCCGTCGATTCCCGGGCCAACACCACCGAATTGCCTTCATCCGCCCAGAAACTCTGACCGTCCAGCAGATAAAACCGCAACGCCGCGGCCAGCAGCAGGATCAGCAGCAAGATCAGGAGGGGGAGCGCTCGCTTCATGAATGGATATTATCGAACCAGAGGGGGCGATCACGCAAATCTGCGTTGAAAATAGAGTTTGGTAAACCGGGAAACCGGTAGACCAGTAGACCGGGAGGGTGAGCGAATCGGCCCGGTTTCCCTGGTTTCCTGGTTTACCGGTTTACGGGGCTACGTAGCCCGCCATTTTCATCCGTATCGGCAAGCGATCGGTCGTGTCGCCTGCGTTGAAAACAGGATTAGAGAACGCGGATGACGCAGATTGAAACGGATGAGCGCTGATAATAAAGAAAAAATCGTAACTACTAACGTACTCGATTTCAGGCCTCGAAAAGCCACGAAGGCTCGAAGTTTTTCGAAGACACGAAGGAAAAATAAAGGAAAAACTTCGTGCCTTCGTTTTTCTTCGTATCTTCGTGGCAAAAAGCGGTGGCGAGACCTTAGTAGTTACAAAAAATCTGTGAAAATCATCTGCGAAAATCAGCGTCGCATCCGCATTATCAGCGTTCTCCTTTTCATCCGTATCGGCGAGCTGTCGCTCGGGCCGAGTGCGTTGAAGATAGAAGGGCAGGCTTGCGACGTTGGCGGGCGGCTTTGTACAATAGCGAAGACATTTCCAACCCCTCATTCCCTATCCAGACACGCCAACATCCCATGCAATTCTCCAAACTCGGACAGAAATTCACGGCCCATTCGGGCATCATGCAACTCATGGCCGACCTGGGCGAGGCGCTGAACAGCGACCAACCCATGATCATGCTGGGCGGCGGCAATCCCGCCAAGATCCCCCAGGTGCAACAGGTGTTGCGCCAGCGCACCTACGACATCCTGCTGGATGAAGCCCGCTTCGACAGCATCATCGGCGATTACGCGCCGCCCGCAGGCAATTTCGCCTTTCGCAAGGCCATGGCAGACCTGCTGCGTCGGGAATTCGGCTGGAAGCTGGGGCCGGAGAACATCGCCCTCACCAACGGCAGCCAGACCGCATTCTTCTACCTGTTCAATCTCTTCGGCGGCGAAACGCCCGATGGCGGCTTCCGTCGCATTCTCCTGCCTCTCACCCCCGAATACATCGGCTATGCCGATGCGGGCGTGGCCGAGGACCTCTTCGTCTCCGCCAAACCCAGCATCGAATATCTGGACGACGTGCTCTACAAATACCACGTGGATTTCGCCCATCTGGACGTGGGCGATGACATTGCGGCCATCTGCGTCTCCCGCCCCACGAATCCCACGGGCAACGTGCTCACCGACAAGGAAATGGCGCATCTCGCCCAGATTGCTCGCGAGCATGACATCCCCCTGATCATCGACGGGGCCTACGGCACGCCCTTCCCCAACATCATCTTCACCCAGGCCCAACCCCTGTGGGATGACCATATCGTACTGCTGCTCAGCCTCTCCAAGCTGGGGATGCCGGGCGCGCGCACCGGCATCGTCGTGGCCAATGAGACCATCGTCCAGGCCATTGCCAGCATGAACGCCATCGCCAGCCTGGCGCCGGGCAACATCGGCGCGGGCATCGCCCAGGATATGGCCCGCACGGGCGAACTCATCCGTCTGGGTCAGGAGGTGGTGGGGCCTTACTACCGGGCCATGGCCCAGAAGACGCTGGGCTGGTTCGCCGAGGCCATGGGCGATACGCCCTACCGCATCCACAAGCCCGAAGGTGCATTCTTCCTGTGGGTGTGGTTCCCCGACCTGCCCATCACCAGCGCCGAGCTCTACGCCCGCCTCAAAGACCGGGGCGTCATCGTCGTGCCCGGCCACTACTTCTTCCCCGGCCTGAAGGAGGACTGGCGGCATCGCTATGAATGCCTGCGGGTGAGCTACGCCCAGCCGGATGACGTGGTGCGGCGGGGCGTCGCCATCATCGCCGAGGAAGCGCGGCGGGCCTATGAGTAGCCCCACCCCTCTGCAAAAAGCCTGGCTGGCCCGGCTGCGGCCCGAACTGCCCCGCTACTTCCCCGACGCCCGCGGGCATCTCGACCTGCGCATCGCGGGCCCGCCCGAACTGCGCACAAACTCCCGACTCTTCCCCTTCACCCTCCTGGAAGACGGCCTGCCCCGGGCCGAGATCCTGGTGAAAGCGCCCCAGGGCCGCAAGGCCGCGAATGTGCGCCTGGCATTCGAGGCCTACCGGCTGCTGAACAGGCGCCTGGCGGACGATCCCGATCTGGCCGCGCCCGAGGCGTTGGACGCGTGGGAGGATCCCCCCGCCCTGATCATGATCCGGGCCGAGGGCGATCCTCTCTACCTGCGCCTGCGTGATTGCCGCAACTGGGCTGGCGAGGCGGGCTGTCAGCTGGCCCAGAACTTCGTGAAGCAGGCGGGGCGCTGGCTGGCCCGGCTGCACGACACGCGCCCGCCCGACTGGTCCCGGCCCGCGCCCGCGCCCCTGGCCCGGCTGGACGATTGGCTGAACACGCTCCGGGCCCATGGCATCGATCCTCTGGAAGAGAAGCGCATTCGCGATCGAACGCGCATTCTGGCCGACGCCCCGCCATCTGGGGCAGCCCCCCTGCATGGGGACTTCACCCTGCGCAATGTGCTTTGCAGGCTGCCCCAGCATATCACCGTCCTCGACACGGAGCTGGCGCAACACGGCGACCCCGCGGCCGATATCGGCTGGTTCCTGGCGGCGCTGCACGCCATCGACAAATGGCAGATCGTGGGCGGGGAGATGGTCTACACCCGCGCGGTCATCCGCCAGACCGAAAACGCGTTCCTGCAAGGGTATGAGTCGGTGCGCCCGCTGCCGCCGAAGGAGATCATCCGGGCCTACACGACCCTACGGCTGACGGAACGCTGGGCGGAGTTTGTGGAGCGGGAGAAGCAGCGCGACATCGCGGGGCTGCGCACCTTCGTCATCCGCCGCATCAATCAGCATTTCGTGCGGGCGATGGGTTGAGGGCGTCCTTGAGATCGGGGTGGGCGTTCCGAAAAGAAAAAAGCTGTGAAAATCATCTGCGAAAATCAGCGTCGTATCCGCGTCATCTGCGTTCCCATTTTCATCCGTATCGGCGAGCTTTCGTTCCACCTTAAATTGCAGACGCCTCAAATCCAACTTGACGAATCTTCGAGAACCGTTTATCATATCCCCTCATTATCTTGAATTCTTTACACAAAAAGGATTTTCACAACAGGTTCTTTTGAAGGGATGGCATCAATGTCGTTTCAACACAAACTGGATAAGATCGATTTCAAAATCCTGGACATTCTGCAACGAGAAGGGCGCATCAGTAACGCAGAACTGGCGCGGCGCATCGACCTCTCACAACCCGCCACCCACGCCCGCCTCAAGCGGCTGGAGCAAAGCGGCATCATCCACGCCTACATGGCGGTGCTGGATCGGGAGAAGCTGGGGTTCGAAATGCTGTGCTTCGTCCATGTCACCCTGGAAAAACACCAACCCGATTGGGTGAAGACCTTCCATGAGCGGGTGACGGAGATGCCCGAGGTTGTGGAATGCTATCACGTCACGGGCGACTTCGATTATCTCCTCAAAGTCGTCATGCACCAGCGACGCGACCTGGAAGATTTTCTGGTGGATAAACTCTCGCGCATTCCCGGAGTGGGACGGGTGCACACCAGCGTCGTGCTGCGCGAGGTCAAAGAGACAAACGTTTTGCCCATCCTTCCCGAACAAGAAACCTAGCGGGCGACGGGGGCGCGGGGCCGTCCGCCGCCCGCCTTCGATTACGCGCCAAAACGTTTCAGCCGGTCGGCGTAGCCCAGCGCCCAGGGGATGATCTCCGTGGCGTGGAAGACGCCCATAGCGCCGCCCTCGCTGGCCCGCTCCCCGAACGTGGTAACGGAATCCTGCATCACGTTCGGGCCCCAGAACAGGGTGGGCACAGGGTGGTAGGAGTGGGCGCGCAGCTTGGCGGGCGTGCTGTGGTCGCCTGTGACGATGAGCACGCTGGGGCCAAGGGCCAGAATGTCAGGGATGACCGCGTCCACGGCCTCGATCTCGTGGACCTTGGCGTCGAAGTTGCCATCCTCGCCGTAGCTGTCGGTCTTCTTGATATGGACGAAGAAGAAGTCGTACTCGTCCCACACCGCTTTCAGCGCCGCGACTTCATGGTGAGGCCGGTCGCCCTCGAAATCGATGACGGTCATGCCCACCAGTTTGGCCACGCCCTTGTACATGGGGTAGACGGCGATGGCCGCGGCATGGAGCTTGAAGATATCCTGGAATTGCGGCAGGCCCGGGTCTTTGGCAATGCCGCGCAGATTCAGGCTGTTGGCCCGAGGCTCATCGGCCAGCACGGCCCGCGCCTGCTCGATCCACTTGTTGACCAGCGCCGCGGTGCGGCCTCCCTCGGGCGTGCCGCTGAGGTCCTCCACGGGCAGAGGGGGCTTGCCCGTGACCAGGGGATCGGTCTCGGTGAGTTCGCCGCCCAGGCCCTCGCCGCGGAAGACCACCGCGAATCGGTGCTCCTTCACCGGCAACACAAACACCTGGACGCCATCCTCGGCCAGACTCGTGTTCTCTTGCAATTTCTTGGTGAGACGGATGCACTCCTCTGTGGGAATGCGCCCGGCGCGGCGGTCTACGATGAGGCCGTTCTCATCCACTGTGGCGAAATTGCCGCGGGCGGCCAGATCGTTGGGACCGAGGTCGAAGCCGATGCCCAACGCCTCCAGCACGCCCCGCCCGATCTCATACTGCACGGGATCGTAGCTGAACAGGGCCAGATGCGCGGGGCCGGAGCCGGGTGCAATGCCCGGACGCACGGGGATGGATCGGCCGCTGCTGCCCTCCCGGGCCAGACGATCGAGGTTGGGCGTGTACGCAGCCTCCAGCTCGGTCAGGCCGTTGGGCTTCATGGGCAGACCGCCCAGTCCGTCCATCACCAGCAGGACGATTTTGTTGTCGTTTTTTTCAGCGAGTTCTTCGTAGACTTTGTGAGCCGTGATGACCATGTTGGCCTCCTGCTTTGAAAATAGGATTCGGATTGAGGATCGTCAGGACAACGTTGAGCGAGCCTGCAACGGACGTGATGCGTGAAAACGTGAAACGTGAAGGCCTTACGCATCACGCATTACGTTTCACGGGCCGGCTTCCTGCGCGGCCCTGGCCGCGATGCGTTTTCGTTCGTATCGGCGAGCTTTGGATCAGGGTGCTCGCTTCAAAGAAAAAGGGGATGGCAGCAAACGGCGACCATCCCCTGAGTCAGCGATAGAACGGCGGATCAAACGATCGCCATTTCGGTATTGGGATCGAACAGGTGCATGTTGGCCATGTTGACCACCAGATCGATGGGCTGGCCGGGCACGGCTCGGGTGCGAGGATCGACGCGGGCAATGAACTGCTTGCCGCCCGTCAAGGCGTAGACGAAGATCTCATTCCCCATGAGCTCGAAGAAGTCCACCTCGGCTTTGAGGGGCGCCGCCACGATGTCGGGCGGGGTGTAGTTCGCTGCGTGGATATCTTCGGGCCGGATGCCGAAGATGAACTGCTGCCCCTTGTACTTGCGCACCCGATCCGCGATTTCGGCAGGCACCTCCAGGCGGAAGGAGCCGCCATCCACAAACACCTTCTTGGTGTCCTGCTCCTCCACCAGAGTAACGTCGAAGAAATTCATGCTGGGGCTGCCGATGAAGCCCGCCACGAAGACATTGGCCGGGTGATTGTAAAGCACCTGGGGTGCATCCACCTGTTGAAGGATGCCGTCGCGCAGCACGGCGATGCGGTCAGCCATGGTCATGGCCTCCACCTGGTCGTGAGTCACATAGATGAAGGTGGCGCCCAGGCGTTTGTGCAGGCGGGTGAGGTTGGCGCGGGTCTCGACGCGCAATTTCGCATCCAGGTTGGAAAGGGGCTCGTCCAAAAGGAAGACCTTGGGATTGCGGACGATGGCACGGCCCAGAGCGACGCGCTGACGCTGGCCGCCGGAGAGGGCCTTGGGCTTGCGGTCCAGCAAATTGCTGATGCCAAGCAGCTCCGCGGCCTCCTTCACCTTCTGATCGATCTCCTTCTTGGGCACCTTGCGCAGCTTCAGACCGAACGCCATGTTGTCGTAGACGGTCATGTGCGGATAAAGCGCGTAGGATTGGAACACCATGGCGATGTCCCGGTCTTTGGGCGGCACATCGTTCACGATCTTGTCATCGATCTTGATGATGCCCTCGGTGATCTCCTCCAGCCCCGCCAACAGCCGCAGAGAGGTCGATTTACCGCACCCGGAGGGGCCGACGTACACCATGAATTCCTTGTCATTGATATGCAACGTGAGGTCGTTGACGGCGACGACATCGCCCCAACGCTTGGTTACATGCTCATAATCAACGCTGGCCATGAAAAATCTCCTTTGTGAGATGGAAGACGCCGTCTATCAGCAGAACTGTTCGGTCGTCAGGTCAGGGCCGGACGCCAGAGGACGGAGCTACTCACCCCGGCTCCCCTGTGGCCTTTGCGTCCTTGGCTTGTCTGCCTGCGGGCATATCCGCCAACACCGCCTGATAAACGCGTCCGAAGGTCGAAAGATGGTTGGGGAAATGGGAAAACTGGGAATTCGCGGGAACTTTCTCCGATAATCACCTCCTTTGCAGAACGTGAACGGAAGGAACGTCACAATGTCGACATTATAACGAAGGCGCCCGGCATCCGTCAAATCGACTTCATCCCCGCCATCCTCGCAGGAAGCATGGGTGTGTCCTTTTTTGGCAGACCTCCGGGAGGTGGCGCTAAACGCTTCGTTTTGCCCCAAACCCTGTCGCCACCTCCCGGAGGTCGTCTGCGTCGCCAAATTTCTGGGACGCACCCGGAAGCATCCCTCCCTTGCCCGGCGAGGATGCGATTGCTACAATACAATGACGCAACGACACGACATGGCAAGCTGGGAAGCCAGTAAACCTGGAAACCGGAAAACCTGTAGACCAGGGAAGGCTGCTCGCCTGGTTTCCCGGTCGACGGATCCACCGGCTTACCGGCCCGCCATCTTCCATATTCCCCATCTCGACCTGACCTCCCATGTGGATTCAAAAGACCATTCATTTGCGCCCGCGACCCCGCGGATTCCATCTCATCACCGACGACATTCTGCGGGAAACGCCCGAAATCCGGGAGATTCGCGTGGGCATCATGCACATCTTCATCCAGCACACCTCCGCCTCCCTGGCCCTGAACGAGAACGCGGACCCCACCGTGCGGGCCGACCTGGAAGCGCACTTCAACAGGCATCTGGCTCCGCCCGACATGCCCTACTTCCGCCACACCTACGAAGGCCCGGATGACATGCCCGCGCACATCAAAAGCGTGCTCATCGGCAGCTCCCTCACCATCCCCATCACGAACGGGCGTTTGAATCTGGGAACCTGGCAGGGCGTCTATCTGGGCGAGCATCGGGATCGGGCCCGCGGCCGTCGCCTGGTCGTCACCATCTTTGGAGATTGACTCTCGACTTTCTTTTCGCTCCTCCTCCTCCCTGTGGTATACTTTCCCCCGAACTTATGTAACTACTAAGGTCGCGACACCACTTTTTGCCACGAAGACACGAAGAGAACGAAGGAGCGAAGCCTTCTTCTTTATTTTTCCTTCGTGTCTTCGTAAAACTTCGAGCCTTCGTGGCTTCTTACGACCTAAAGTCGAGTACGTTGGCAGTTACGAACTATCCTTGTTCCCCCATAAACTTCTATGAAAGAGCGACGCTACCAGCCTCGACGACGACAACAGCGCCCCCGATCTCCATGGGCGGCGTTGCTTATTCCCTTTCTGGCGATCCTGATCACGGGCGGGCTGTTCTACGTGCTGGCGACTATGCTGGGCGGCGGCGTCATTCCCACGCCCACGCCCACCGTGGCCACGGGCGAAGTGGCGCAAGGGCTACCCACGCCCACGCCCGCGGAGCCGACCCCCACGCCCACGCCTGTGGAGCCGACCCCCACGCCCACCCCTGAGCCGCCCACGCCCACGCCCACGCCTCCTCCTGATGTGCTGCAAGTGGGCGGCAAGGCCACGGTCAACGCGGAAGCGGGCCTGCGCGTGCGCAGCGGCCCCGGCACCAGCTTCGACCTGGTCATCACCCTGCCCTACGGCATGGTGGTCGATATCGTGGGCGGGCCCGAGCGCGCCGATAGCTACACCTGGTGGCAGATCGAATTCTCCACGCCCGACGGCGAGAAGCAACAGGGTTGGGTCGCAGGCGACTTCCTGGACCCGGGCGTGCAGAATTACAATCAGTAATTGGAAGCCAGTAGACCCGTAGACCAGCCGCCGCCCGCAGGTGAACCTGCGGGCTAAAAACGACGCCCCATAAATGGGGCTATGGCGCATGTCGCGCGCCGCGGGAAGCCGGGTTCACCCGGCGTCGTTTCGTAGCCCGGAGCTTCAGCTCCGGGTGGCCGAGGCCGAAAACACCTGATTTCAAAATGCGTTTAGTTTAACTCACAAGCCCGTCTCACGACCTGCTACCCGTCACCCTTTTCCGCATATTCACCAGCACCACAAAGGGTTTGAAACCAAAATCGTACAGGGCCTCGATCGCGGGTTGTTGGTAGTCGTAGAGGATGGCGTTGACGGGGCGGTCGGGATACGCCTGGAGATAGCGCAGGGCCCGGGCCAGGAGCGGCCTGCTCCACGCCTCGCGCAGGTCGGGATGAAGGAGAATGTCGATGCGATGCTCGTTGTAGGTGAGCACGTCCACATCCACCACTCCCGCCAACTCTGACCCCAGGAACAAGCCCCATCGCACCTTGTGCCCCACCCGCAACAGGCGGCTCAGACGGCGTTGAATGCCCGAGGAGCTGCTGTTACGGAATCCGGCAGACCGGGTGGGAAGCCACCAGCGCGCGAGTTCGGGCAGCGCCCGGCTCGACAGATGGCGCACATGCCGCCAGTCCTCATCGCTCAGCAGACGCAGTTCGACATCCTCGGAGGGCAAGGGGATGGCCGGAACGTCGGGGATGAACGGGATTTGCAGGCGGTGTTCGACCATGATCTCGGCGAAGCTCAACCGCTGATACATGCCCCGGGCGATGGCGTTATCCTCCCTCACCTGCAACACGGCCCACGCCCCGCCCTGCCGGGCGATATAGTCCAGGGTGAGGCGCATGAGCTCGCTGGCGATGCCGCGGCCGCGATAGCCTTTTTTCACCGCCACGTTGGCGATGATGTAGCGCGACGGGAACTGGGGGATGCGCTGCACCGTCACATTGCCCACGATCCGGCCATCCTCCACCCACACGAAGCCATTGAGGATGTCGTTGGGGCGCTGGCCCGGAGGCGCCAACAGGCCCAGCACCGGACTCAGAAACGCTGTCATGCGCAGCTCTCGCAACGCGGCCCAGCCCGCCGCATCCAGCTCCGGCCCGAACGCCTCCTCGATGAGCGCGGCCACCTGTCGCAGGTCGCGGCGGATATCCAGCGGCCGCGGGCCCGATTCCCCTTTCGCGGCGGTGAGGATCATGCTCGCCATGTCAGCTTTCGCCTATCAGAATGTGGGTGAGGATGGTGGCGCCCGAGCCGCCGATATTCTGAGTCATGGCGATGTGCGCGTGGTCGAGCTGGTTCGCGCCCGCCTCGCCCCGCAACTGCATCACCGCCTCCACGATCTGATACACGCCCGTGGCGCCCACGGGATGCCCCCGGGCCTTGAGCCCGCCCATGGTGTTGATGGGCAGCCGCCCGTCCCGGGCCAGCGCGCCCGACGCGGCCAGCTCCAGAGCCTTACCGCGAGGCGCGAAGCCGCTGGCCTCCAGCGACAGCGCCGCCATGATGCTGAACGCGTCGTGCAGCTCGAAGAAATCGATATCGTTGGGGGTGACGCCCGCCAGGGTGTAGGCTTTGTGGCTGGAAATGTAGGCGGCCTCCAGCCACAGCGGGTCGTGACGGTCGTGCACGGCCAGGGTATCGGTAGCGGAAACGGACGCAGCCACCCGCACCAGCCGCTTTCCTCGCCCGAACTCCCGCGCCTGCTCGTAGGGCATGAGCACCACTGCGGCCGCGCCGTCGCAGATGGGCGAGCTGTCCATGATGTTGATGGGCGGCGCCACAGCCGGGGCTTTTTCGTAGCGTTCGGGGGTGAGCTTGAGGTGGAACATGGCGTTGGGATTGCCCAACGCGTTCTCGTGAGCGATGATGGGGAAGGGCGCGAAGTCGACCTTGGTCACGCCGTATTCATACATATAGCGGCGCATGATCATGGCGTTCAGGGCGACGAAGGTCGCGCCCTCCGCGGCCTCGTAATCCTGATCCGCGGCCATAGCCAGGCCCGCGGTGGTCTCCGCGGGCAGGGTGTCGGTCATCTTCTCCACCCCGGTCACGATGACCGTATCCGCCATGCCGCTGGCCACGGCCAACACGCCCACGCGCATGGCCGCCGCGCCCGAAGCGCAGGCCGCCTCGATCTTGGCCGCCTCGATGCCGCGCAGCCCCGTGAAATCCGCGATGAGCGTGGCCAGATGCTCCTGACCGCTGAGCTCGCCCGAGAGCATATTGCCCACATAGAGCGCGTCTGCGGTCTCGATGCCCGCGTCCGCCATGGCCGCATGAATCGCGTCATGGCCCAGATGGCGCAGGGATTGGTTCCACAACTCGCCCACGGGCGTTTGTCCGATGCCTACGATAGCGACGTCTCTCATAAAAGCATTGTCCTTTGACTTTGTTGCGTTTGAATGCACTTGCAAAGGACATCAAACGTCATGCGCTGGTTGACTGACAAATCTTGAGGCTTTCCTTTCCGACCGTATTCACCGAGTAAACTCGGGTAACTGCTAAGGTATCGCCACCACTTTTTGCCACGAAGACACGAAGAAAAGCCAAGGCACGACGTATTTTTCTTGATTTTTCCTTCGTGTCTTCGAAAAACTTCGAGCCTTCGTGGCTTTTGGCGGCCTAAAGTCAAGTACGTTAGCAGTTACAAACTCGGGCTCTTTAGGCGCTTCGCGCCTGTGGTCGACCTTCGTCGACCTGATTTCCATCATGAACATGGACGGCGGAGGCCGTCCACTGGCCGCAGGCCTGGAATGGTACGACTTCAGTCGACAGCATAGGCGACCACAGCAGACCAAAACGCGTTTTGTCAGCCAATCAGCGTCATGCGTCAAACGTCAAAGAACAGCAACGGAGCGCCTCTGATGACGTTTGACGTTTTACGTTTGACGCCTTACTTCATTTTGATTTTTCCGCGGAAGCGGAGGTAGGTGGCATAGTCGATGACGACCCGCCGGTCGATGTATTGCTTCGTGGTGGGGGCCAGATGACGGCGCTCCTCGATCTTCTCCGTCACCTCCAGGGAGATGGCGTCGCTGCCCGCGCCCGACCCGAAGGAGACGACCAGGATGCGGTCGCCCGGCTGCGCCTCATCCAGCACCGCGGTGAGACCCACCAGCGACGCGCCCGAATAGGTGTTGCCGATGACGCCCGACAGCAGGCCCGTCTCCACCTGCTCCGGCTTGAACCCCAGCATCTTCGCCGCCCGGCTGGGGAATTTGACGTTGGGCTGGTGCAGGATGACGTAGCGGTAATCGGCCGCGGTGCGGTTCATCTGCTCCATCAGCAGCCTGCCCGCGGTGACCACGTGCTCGAAATAAGCAGGGTCGCCTGTAAAGCGCATGCCGTGGGAGGGATACTCTGCGCCGGGACGCCGCCAGAAGTCGGGCGTGTCGGTGACGTAGGAGAGGGAGCCCTCGAAGCGGGCCAGAGCCTCATGGGCCGGGCCGATGATCAGGGCCGCGCCCCCCGCGGCCGCGGTGTATTCCAGCGCGTCACCCGGGCGGCCCTGTGCGGTGTCTGCACCGATGCCCATGGCGTAATCGGCCATGCCCGAGCCCACCAGGCCCACCGCGGCGATGATCGCCTCGGTACCCGCCTTGCATGCGAACTCCCAGTCACCCGCCTGCAGCAGGGGCACGGCGTCGATGGCCTCGGCCACGATGGTGGAGGTGGGTTTCACTGCGTAGGGGTGGCTTTCACTGCCCACCCAGATGGCCCGCAGGTCGCGGCCCGCCAGCCCCGCGCGGGCCAACGCGTTGCGCGCGGCCTCGATGGCGATGGTGGCGGTGTCCTCATCCAGGCCGGGCACCGCTTTTTCCTTGATGGGCACGCCGCCCGCGCCGCCGGTCCACTGTTTGGAGACCTCGGTCGCGGGCAGGCGATAGCGGGGAATGTACACGCCATAGCCGACAATGCCGACCGGGCGAGAGGGTTGGAGGAGCAGGGAGTTGTTTCGTTCTGGATTTGGAGTCATCGTATGAAACCGTCAGGAGGATGAAAAGACTAAAGACTGAAGACTGAAGACTAAAGGCTGATGGCCCATGTATCCGGTTCGACTATCTTCAATCTTTGGCCTTTAATCTTTGATCTTCAACCTTCTCTCATGCAGCGCCATGTGCCCGCGCTGGATGCCCTCGGTGACCAGCGCCCGCAGCGCGGCCAGGTTCTGGGCCAGGCCCGCGGCGACCATGATCTGCGCCAGCCGACGGGCGTCGGGATTGTTGAGGAGTTTGAGAGCGAGCCGGGCGGCAGGATGGTATTTTGTGAGTCCGCCCACCGTGCCCACGGCCAGAGGCATCTCCAGATACCCCAGCAGGTGGTTGTTCTCCACTCGCCAGTCGGTCAGCGCCCGATACTGCCCCTCTCGGGCCGCCCAGGCGTGTCCGCCCGCCTCGATGGCTCGCCAGTCCTGGCCCGTAGCCAGGGCCACCGCGTCGATGCCGTTGAACACGCCCTTGTTGTGCGTCGCCGCCCGGTAGGGGTCCGCCAGGGCGAAGGCGTTGGCCTCGAAAATGCCCTGGGCCACCTCCTCGCCCGGCAGCTCGGGCGTCTCCAGCGCACCCACCGGGATGCGGCAACTGGCCCAGGCCCGGCGTTCGTCGCTGAGATTGGAGAGGATGCGCAGCAACGCCCGCCCCTCGGTGATGGCCTCCAGCTCGGGCGCCAGGGTCTCGGTCGCGGTGTTGATGGCGTTGGCGCCCATCGCGTCCCGGGTGTCCATGAGCAGATGGACGATGAGCATGGGACCCGCAGGGGTGTCTTCCAGCTTGCGCACCTGCAAATCCAGCGGGCCGCCGCCCAGCTTGCGGATGGTGGGATGGAGATGGTCGAGTTTGGCCAGAAGTTCGGGCTTGAGGGCCTGGATGCGGACGATGGCCGCGTCGGGATAGGGCACATCGAGCAGTTGAATCTGGCCGATCATCACAGGACGGGTGCTGCCGGTGGTGAAGCCGCCGCCCGCGCGGGCGATTTTGGCGGCGTGGGCCATGGCCGCCACCACCGACGGCTCCTCGATGACCAGAGGCATGAACAGCTCCTCGCCGTCGATGATGAAGTTGGGGGCGATGGCAAAGGGCAGGGCGTAGATCCCCACCGCATTCTCCACCAGCACATCCGCGTCGGCCGCGGTGATGCCGCCCGCCAGCGCCTGCAGGTCTTCGGGCGAGAGTTCAGCCAGCTCGGCCAGCATCTGCTGGCGTTCTTCGATGCTGAGTTTGTAGAAACCGGGAAGGCGGGAGGATTTCATGGCGAAAATAGCATGGACGTCGCTTGCGAAAGGTTCATCAGGCCCACATGGGGCGAGGCGACAACCGACGTGATGCGTCATCCGTGAGGTCGTCACGCATCACGCATTACTCATCACGTCCTCGACCGCCCGCGCCAACCTGGCCGTGAGCATGTTCATCGGGATCGGCAAACTCTACGTGTGGTGAGCGTCGCACAAAAAAGCCCACCCAAACGGATGGACGGGCCTCTGGCTGTCCCAAATCATACCACACTCCGCCTGTCAAAAGCTATCCAAACATATTGAACCACACCAGCATCTGCGCCGAGATCGCGTTCAGCAGGCCCGGATTCAGGGCGATGACGCCGCCCGCCAGCAACAGCAGGCCGATGGTCCACGCGGCCAGGCGGGATTCCCGCTGCAGGCCCGCATCCTGCACGGGCGCAGCCAGATGTCGGGCCGCGCGGATGAGTCCGACCACGCCCAAGGCCAGAGCCAGCATGGCCCACAGGAAGATGTTCCCCGCCCGGAACTCCGCCACCTGATAGGTCGCCAGCCGCATGGGAAAGAGCGCGCCCAGGGGCCATCCCAGCATGAACAATCCGCCCGCCAGGAAGCCCAGGGAAGAGAGGGGAAGGCGCTCGGTGACACCGTGGAGTTTGCCGTATTCGGGGTTCTCGCCAAAGCGATGGAAGATGCTTTGCAGGCCCGCCGCGGCCAGGGTCAGCGCCAGGGGCGAGACCATGAACAGCCAGAAGATGGCCTCGCTGCCCAACTCGCCCGTCAGACCCCAGGCCAGGAACGCGGCTCCGAACATCCACAGCAGCAGATAGCCCCACAACTGACCCAGGCGCTGGCTACCGAACATGAAAGCGCCCGCCCACAGCATCTGCACCACGGCGATCCAGGGCAGCCACACGCCCGGGTCCACGAACTCGGTAATGGTGGGGTAGGCGAACAGCAGATGGCGCAGGAAGGCGTAGATGGCGATCTGCCACACGCTCACCAAAAACGCGCCGGCAAAGGGTGTGGCCGCATCCCCCAGCGCCACAATCCACCCATGCAGGGGCACGGGCGAGGTGAGGATGAGCATGCCGGCCAGCATCGCCCGCCAGGCGCTACTCCACAGTTTGGGATCTTCCGCGGCGATGGCGGATTGGGAGAAGACCCAGGCCGCGAACAGGAAGAAGGGGAAGGCCAGGATGGGAGCCAGCAGGGTGCGCAGGGCTGCGCGAGCGGGCCGGGGTTCATTCCCCTGAGCGATGACGCCCATGATCACGGCCACGAGGATCAGCCAGAAGGGTGCATAAAGCAGCGGCTGCGCGGTCAGGAAGAGGATCAGCGTCGCCAGCAGCAGGGGGATGGCGGGGATGAAGCTGCGCTCCACCCACAACAGGCCCGCAACCAGTGCGAAGATCGCGCCCGCGGCCAGCATCAGGAGGATGGGAGACCGGGCCAGCGGCGTCACCTGGAAGGTGAACCCCAGCAGGGAATTGGTCTGCTCCAGAAAAACGACGCGCCCCAATATGTCAGCCGTCTCTTGCGATGGCAACCGCCATAGCCACACGACAAGCCAGCCCAGGGCCGCGGCCACAATCGCACCCGCAAGCCAGGGAAGGCGTCGCAGCAGCGCCGCAACCAGGCCCAGCCCGGCCAGAAAGAGGATCAAAAACACCAGCAGGCTCATGCTTCCTCCGGTCGGGGCCAAAAACGCGCCCCATCCACCACGATAAAGTAGGAGATGGCGAAGCCCAACAGCAGCTCCACGCCCGCCATCATGCCCACGGTGTCCACATTGGTTTGCAGCGCGTGGATGCCGAAGGACGCGGCCAATAGCCACAGGCTGAGGCCAAAGCCCCAGCGCATGGGCCTGTCGCCCAGGCCCAGGGCCACCAGCCCGGACGCGGCCAGAAAGGTGGCGTAACGGGCCAGGTCAGCCGGAAGTTTGGGGAAGGGAATGTAGGGCCGCACGGTATAGATGACCGTCAGGAACAGGATGACGAACGCGAGCCGGAGCAGGGTGGATGGGTTGAGCCGCCACTCGGGCTTCCACCAGGGCGCGCCCGTTTGCTTGCGACGAATGACATCCACCCGTCGCGCGGCCATGAACCACATGATGGCCACCAGCCCGCCCGTCACCCACTGCTGCAGCGCCCATTCGGGCGGCATGAGCTGCAAGAAAAGCACGCCCGCCAACACCTTCACTCCGGCGAACGCGAGCAGCGCCCAGCGCCAATCGCTGAGCACAAGCATCGCCGCCACCAGCAGCACGCTGGGCGCGATCAAGGCCGGATTGTTCAGCCGTTG
The DNA here is from genome assembly GCA_026991225.1 of Anaerolineae bacterium. Taxonomy (GTDB): domain Bacteria; phylum Chloroflexota; class Anaerolineae; order J102; family J102; genus M2005. The sequence continues at coordinate 74,326 of JALXCB010000044.1, forward strand.
GGTGAGGGTGAGGAATTGGTCGAGGGTGGGCATGGGTTCGGTGAGCAGTAATCAGTGAGCAGTCATCAGTCATCAGTGAACAGGCGACACGAGCGATAACTCGCCGATACCGATGAAAACGCCTCGCAGCCAGGTTGGCGCGGGAAGCCAATGCCGTGACGAGTGAAACGTGATGCGTGAGACCGTCACGTTCCACGTTTCACGCCCGTTGCCGCCTCGGCCAACGCGGGCCTGGCGATCCTTCCGCAACCAGCGATCATTCTATGCAGTGAGACAAGAAAGGGCGAAGGGATATGAGGAAAGAAGAAGTGTTCCGTGTTCGGGTTTTCCTCCATGTTCTCTGTGGGAACTCGGTGAACTCTGTGTTCCTACTCGACTTTGGCAGTGATATGCGTCAGAAGTAGCACATTAACAGCAGAATAAGCAGAGAGGGGTGTATACTGAAGGGGAACAGACCGATGCTGAGAAAGAAGGAGGTACAAGCATCATGTTACC
>JALXCB010000045.1 GCA_026991225.1 Anaerolineae bacterium
GCCGCCACCCCCACCACCGCGGCCCCGCCCCAGGCGGCCACGGGCGAAGGGGACACCTGGCTGGTCATGCTCTATCAGGACGCGGATGACAAAATCCTGGAAAAAGACATCGTCATCGACCTGAACGAGGCCGAGCGCGCAGGGTCCAGCGACCGGGTGCGGGTCGTGTCTCAGGTGGACCGCTATCGCAGGGGATTCCGCGGCGACGGCAACTGGACCTCGACCAAACGTTTTTACGTGACCTATGATCCCGACCTGAATCGCCTCTCATCGAAAGAGGTGATGGACCTGGGCGAAGTGAACATGGCGGACGGGGAAACGCTGGTGGACTTCGTGCAATGGGCCGTGAACGCCTATCCGTCCGACCACTACGTCCTCATCCTTTCCGATCACGGTATGGGCTGGCCCGGCGGCTGGTCTGATCCCACGGCCCGCGGCCGCGGCCCCGATGACATCCCCCTGGCCTCGGTCATGGGCGACCGCCTCTATCTCACCGAACTGGATCGGGCGCTGGCCCGGATTCAGGACGAAGGGATCGTACAGCAATTCGATCTCATCGGCCTGGACGCCTGCCTCATGGCCCACGCCGAAGTCTTCGAAGCCCTGCGCCCCTACGCCCGCGTCGCCGTCGCTTCCCAGGAGACGGAACCCGCGGTGGGGTGGGCCTACGCCGGTTTCCTGCGGGCGCTGCTGGCCAATCCCGACATCGACGCCGCCACCCTGGGCGAAACCATCGTCCAGACCTACATCCAGCAGGATGAACGCATCCTCGATGACAACGCCCGGGCCGACATGCTGGGCCGGGGAGCCTCCGCCCGCCAGGTGGTGCAGAAGATGTATGGGGGAGCCACCCTCTCCGCTGTCGATCTGACTGCGTTCACCGACCTGATGAACGCGCTCAACGATCTGGCCTACGCGCTTCAGAACGTCGACCAGAAAGCCGTGGCCAAGGCCCGATCCTACGCCCAATCCTACACCAGCGTCTTCGGACGCAACGCCCGCCCCTCCTATCTCGACCTGGGCAACTTCGTGCAGCTCTTGCAGCGACAAACCAACGACCCGCAGGTCCAGAAAGCGGGCGACGCCGTGCTCGCGGCCCTGGATCGAGCCGTCGTGGCCGAGACCCACGGTCGCAACAAGCCCGGCTCCCAGGGCGTCAGCATCTACTTCCCCGACTCGAAACTCTACTTCAGCGGCGCCGCGGGCGCTCAATCCTACGCGCTCACCGCGGATCGCTTCGCTCGCAACTCGCTGTGGGATGACTTCCTGGCCTATCACTACACCGGACGCCGGTTCCAGGCCCGGCCGGGCGGCGTGCCGCCCCAGCCCACAGCCCAGGCTCCTGCCCCCGGCGCGGGCCGCATCCGCGTCTCCCCCATCCAGCTTTCCGCCGATTCGGTAAAGCGAGGCGAAAGTATCCTCGTCAGCGCGGACATCGAAGGCGATAACCTGGGCTACGTCTACTTCTTCACCGGACTGCTCGATCCCAAAGCCAATTCCCTCTTTGTGGCCGACATGGACTACCTGGAAAGCGGTCAGGATCGCACCGTGGGCGGCGTCACCTATCCCGATTGGGGCGAAGGCGCGTTCACCCTGGAATTCGAGTGGGAGCCCCTGTTCTTCGGCATCGACGACGGCCAGCACACGGTCACCGCCCTCTTCTCCCCCCAACGCTACGGTGCCAACCCCGACGACGCGGTCTACACCGTGGACGGCGTCTACACTTATGCTGACGGCGAGACCCGCTACGCCCGCCTCCACTTCGACAACGCCACCGGCCAGCTCAAACAGGTCTTCGGCTACACCGACGCCAATTTCACCGGCGCTGCCCGGGAGATTCTGCCCCAGCCGGGGGATACGTTCACCGTGCTGGAGCTGTGGTACGACCTGGATGACCAGGGCCGCGTGGTGAACGTCGCCTCCGAACCGGGCGACACCATCACCTTTGGCGACACGCCCCTCCAGTGGCGGGAGCTGGATCCGCCGCCGGGCCAGTACCAGATCGGCTTCATCGTCGAAGACCTGGACGGCAACCGCACCCCCGTCTTCACCACGGTCACTGTGCGCTGATCCCCATGTCTTTTCTTATCCTCGCGCGCATCAGCAAGCGTTTCGACGACACGCCTGTGTTACACGATGTGAGCCTGGAGGTTGCGCGAGGAGAGATCATGTGCCTGCTCGGGCCCAGCGGTTGCGGCAAGACTACCCTGCTGCGCATCATCGCCGGGCTCGAGCAGCCCGATGATGGGCAGGTGCTGCTGGCAGGGGAGGATATCACACGCACGCCCAGCCACAAGCGGGATTTCGGGCTCATGTTCCAGGAATATGTGCTCTTTCCGCACATGACGGTAGGGGATAATATCGCGTTCGGGCTGAAGATGCGCGGTTGGCCCCAGGAGAAAATCCAGGCGCGGGTAAGCGAACTGCTGGACCTGGTGGCGATGCCGGGATACGAAGACCGCCAGGTGTTTGAACTCAGCGGGGGCCAGCAGCAACGGGTGGCCCTGGCCCGCAGCCTGGCCCCCAACCCCCGCTTGCTCATGCTGGACGAACCCCTGGGTGCGCTGGATCGCACCCTGCGCGACCAGCTCCTCCTCGAGCTGCGGGATATCCTCAAGCATCTGAACCAGACCGCGGTCTACGTCACGCATGACCAGGTCGAAGCCTTCGCCGTGGCCGACCGGGTCGCGCTCATGCGCGAGGGCCGCATCGAGCAGGTGGGGACGCCCGAGGCCCTCTACCTCCATCCCATCTCCCCCTTCGCCGCTCGCTTCCTGGGCATGAGCAACATCCTCTCGGGCCGCATCCACTCCCTCGAACCGCCGCGCATTCAAACGCCCTTGGGCCTCCTCCAACCCGCGGAACTCCCTCCGGGCCTGCGCCAGGGCGACCCCGTCGAACTGGTCATCCGCCCCGAGGGGGCGCACATCGCCCGAGCCCCTCTCTCTGGCCCCAACCAACTCACCCTCACCCTGACCACCCGCTCCTTCCGCGGCGCCCACACCCTTGTCCAGCTTCAAGCCGACGATGAAACCCGGCTGGAATTCGAGGTTCCGGGCATGAGTTGCACTGCACAGCCGGGCGATCCTGTACATCTCCTTATCGCTCCCGATGCCATCGTGGTCTTTCGGCCCGCCGATCCTCTATCGAGATGAACCACACTCGGCGCCCACATAGGTTCAACCATGAAACGTGATGTGTAATCATTTCACGGATGATAATTCACTCCCCCTACAGACCCGATCAATGGAGCTAAACTGAAAGCAAATTGAAACCAAGGCTTTTGGTTCGCATTGGATCATCCATGAAAGGCGATTCTCTGGCCGCGCCGCCGCCCGCAGGTGAACCTGCGGGCTAAAAACGACGCCCCATGAATGGGGCTACGGCGCAGGTCGCGCGCCGCAGGAAGCCGGGTTCACCCGGCGTCGTTTCGTAGCCCGGAGCTTCAGCTCCGGGGGGCCTCGGGCTCTTTAGGCGCTTCGCGCCGGACCCTTTTGTTTGTTGTCGTTTTGGACGGCGGAGGCCGTCCACTGGCCGCAGGCCTGAAGCGCACGACTTGAGTTGGTGAGCACAAAAACGGGAACTAATTTCTGGACGCGCACTAAGATACTTTGTCGACCAGGGGAAAGCGCTCGGGGCGTTCGATGATCTCCGTGCTCAGATCGACATCAAGATCGGGCCAATAAAAATGTCCGGGCGCCACCTCTTGCACATTCAAAATCTCCCGCACGGTTTTATCTCGAAACCAGGGGAATTGGTCGTAAGGCAGGAAATATTCTTTCTCGCCTGATAGCAGCCAAATGCCATGCGCTGAGATATGCGTTACTTCAATGTCCGAAGTGACGTCGCCAGGCATCGACAATTTCGTCATAATGTTCCTCAATCAGAGATTCGATTTGGGCCAATTGTTTTCGTGAGAAACGATAGTTTTTTGCCAACTCGATCTCAGGCTCCAACCAAAACTTGGCTTCTCCTTGAGCCGAAATGACGTGAACATGCATCCTTGGTTCTTCCCTTGAAAAGAAAAAGAACCGAAAACCATGGGATATGAAAACAGTTGGACTCATGGTTATTAAACTGAAAGCAAATTGAAACCAAGGCTTTTGGTTTGCATTGGGTCATCCATGAAAGGCGATTCTCTGGCCGCGCCGCCGCCCGCAGGTGAACCTGCGGGCTAAAAACGACGCCCCATGAATGGGGCTACGGCGCAGGTCGCGCGCCGCAGGAAGCCGGGTTCACCCGGCGTCGTTTCGTAGCCCGGAGCTTCAGCTCCGGGTGGCCGAGGCCGAAAACACCTGATTTCAAAATGCGTTTAGTTTAGGATACGAAAAAATGGCTCATTTGGCAACTGTTTTCTCTTTTTCGGGCTTCTGGCTTTTTGTCATGGCACCCTTCTCGCCTTTGTGTAAGACTTCTACTTTTCATAGGAGCTCCCGGATCACCTCCGCGGTCCGGGCCGCGGTCTTCTCCCAGGTGAATCGGCTGGCCCAGGCGATGAGGTCGGCGGGGTCGGGGGGAGAGGCCAGGGTGTCGAGGATGGCCCGGGCCAGGGCCTCCTCATCGCCCGTGGGGACGAGCCGGGCGTGGCCGCCGGTGATCTCGGGCAGGGAGCTGTTGTCCGCCACGATGACGGGCGCGCCGCAGGCCATAGCCTCCAGGGGCGGCAGGCCGAAGCCTTCGTAGCGGGAGGGAAAGAGGAAAAGATCGGTCATGGTGTAGAGGGCGGGCTTGTGCGCGTCGGGCACGAAGCCGATAACCCGCACATGGTCGCTTAGCCCCAACGCCTGGATGACGGGCCGCGGATCGGTGAACCAACTGTCGTTGGGGTCGGGCAAGCGCCCGGCGATGACCAGCGGCGGCAGGTTGGATGCAAGTTGTCGGGCCCGGGCGTAGGCCCGTAATAGCAAGGGCACATTCTTGCGAGGATCAAAGCCGCCCAGGTAGAAGAGATAGCGGTCGGGCAGGTCGTAGTGTTCGCGAATGCGGGCCAATTCATCCTCGTCGGTGACGGGCGCATGAGGCGCGCCCAGGCTCTCATAGGTGACGTGCACCCGCTCGGGCGGCACCTCCAACAGGCGGATGATGTCTTCCGCCGCAGACTGACTGACCGTGAGAATGGCGTCGGCCTGCCGCGCGCTTTTGGAAACCAGCCAGGTATAGGCCCGGGCCAGTTTGCCGCTGGCGTAATCCTCCAGCAGGGCGGGGATCATATCGTGAATGGTGACGGCGACGGGAACCGGCGCGCGGATGGGGGACGCCCAGTAGGGGACGAAGATCACGTCCGCGTGGAGATGCTCCGCCCAGTGAGGAATAACCCGTTGTTCCCAGGCCAGCTTGACCAGTTGGGCGTTGACGGCCCAAAAGGGCAGGGGCGCCCGCACCTTTTGCACCGTGGGCGGGGGCGCGGGTAGCCGATAATCGCCATAGATGGGCGGCGTGAGGAGGATGATCTGCCAGTCGGACAGGGCTTTATACAGCTCCCAGATAAGCCCGTGCAGATATTGTCCCGAGCCCGTGTCGGTGCGCCCCCAAAACCAGCCGTTGATGAGAAGTCGAGGCATGAAACGTGGTGGTTATCTAAGGGAATAGTGAGGGATGAGGGAGGAATGGGAATAGGAATAGGATTAGGAATGGGAATAGGATTAGGAGTGAGTTGGGAGGATGTATGCGCCCGATTCCAAAATCCACAACCCTAATCCTTAATCCTGATCCTCAATCCCTACCTCCTTCAGCCGCATGGCCACTCGTTCAGGGGTGAGGGGGAGTTCGTCGAACCAGATGCCCGTGGCGTCGTGCACCGCGGCCACGATGGCGGGCGCGGTGGGGATGAAGGGCATTTCGCCCATGCCGCGCGCGCCCAGGGGACCCTGCGGGTCGGGGTTTTCCAGGAAGTCGGGCGCGATGTGGATGGCCGTGTCCAGCACCGTGGGCACGAGATAGGTGCTGAGTCGGTCGGTGAGGACCTGACCGCGGTCATATTTCAAATCTTCCAGCAGGGTCCAGCCGATGCTTTGGGCGACCGCGCCGTAGATCTGGCCCCGCACCATGGCCGGGTTCACGGCCCGGCCCACGTCGGTCACATTCCACAGATTGAGGACGGTGATATGGCCCGTGTCCAGATCCACTTCCACTTCCGCGGCCTGCGTGCAATAACCGTAGGCGATGTTGGGGTCGGCCTCGCCGGTTTCGGGATCGTAGGGGGTGGTGGGGCGGGGCACGTAGCGATAAGTGGCGATGGCGGGGCGTTCTTCCTCCTCGCGCCACAGGCGCAGAGCCTCTTCAGCCGCGCCGCGGATGGCGTTGCCCGCCATGAAAGTCATGCGGCTGGCGCTGGAGCTGCCGCTGTTCAGGGTGTGATCCGTATCATCGGCGATGAGTTCGATCTTGTCCAGAGGGACGCCGATGAAATCGGCTGCGAACTGGCGCATGACCGTATGCGCGCCCTGGCCCACGTCCGCGCCAGCATGATGCACGACAACCCGTTCGATCGCCCCGGCGCCGTGCAGTTCCACCGTGGCCCAGCTTTCATCCACATACCCCAGGCTGAAACCCACGTTCTTGAAGCTGGTGGCGATGCCGATGCCCCGGGCCTTGCGCCCGCCCGCGGCGTCCAGCGAAAAGGCGCGGTGCACGGGCGTGATGGCTGCGGGGAGATCTTCCACGCGCGGGCGCTGCCACCCCGCGTCGGTCTCCTCCCAGCCCGCATCTCGGGCGCAGGCGGCCAGGGTCTCCCGCACGGTGACGCCCGGGGGCAATACGCTGCGGGTGGCCAGCCTGCTCCCCTCCCGCCACAAATTCTTCATCCGCAGCTCCACCGGGTCCATGCCCAGGGCTTCAGCCAGATGGTTCATCTGCATCTCGGCGATGAAATGGCCCTGCGGCCCGCCAAAGCCGCGAAACGCGCCCGCAGCAATGTTGTTGGTGTACACGGTGCGGGAATCCACCTTCACGTTGGGGATTTCGTAGGGCCCGAGGCAGGCCAGGGTGAGGTTGCCCAGCACTTTGGTGGAGGTGTAGGCGTAGGCCCCGGCGTCGGTGCTGACGTCGATTTCGGCGGCCAGGAGCCTGCCATCCTTCGCAGCCGCCCATTTGGCGCGGGCGATCATGGCGTGGCGTTTGTGATGCCCGCGAATGGACTCACCCCGCGACCATTGAATTTTGACGGGGCGTCCCGTTTTTTGCGCGGCCAGGGCCAGCACGATCTGCACGCTCATGTCCTCACGGCCGCCGAACGCGCCGCCGATGGGAGGATAGCGCACCACGATCTGGTCTTCGGGCAGGGCGAGGGCGTGGGCGATCTGCTCCCGATCCTCGTGCATCCATTGCCCACCCACGATGACTTCGATTTTGCCGTCGGGCCGGACGAAGCCCAGGCCCGCTTCGGGCTGGAGGTAGGCGTGTTCCTGGGGATGGGTGCGGTAGGTGCGCTCCACGATAACGTCGGCCTCGGCAAAGGCTTTCTCCACGTCCCCCAGGCGGATGCGGTAGCTGAGGAGCACGTTGCTGTCGCCCTTTTCGGGATGGACGAGGGGAGCTTCGGGCGCGAGGGCTTCTTCGATGCTGTACACGCCGGGCAGGGGTTCGTACTCGATCTCGATGAGGTCCAGCGCGGCCTCGGCCTGTTCTTCGCTCTCGGCGATGACCAGGGCCACCTGGTCGATGATGCTGCGCACCAGGCCGCCGACGCGGCCCACCAGCACCTCCTGGTCGGGCATGATCAGGCCGTATTCATTGACGGGGACGTCATCGGCGGCGAGGACGGCGACGACGCCGGGCGCGGCCAGGGCCTTGCTCACGTCGAAGCGGGTGATGCGGGCGGGGACCTGGTCGGGCCAGAGGATTTTCATGTGCAACTGGCCCGGCATGTGGATGTCGCCCGGGTAAAGGGCCTGGCCCGTGACTTTATCTTGGGCGTCGAAACGGGGGATAGATGAACCGACTGCTCGCATGGAAAAAACCTCTTTACCTTCGGTTTAGATGGGGAGCTTTCTCACTCGAAACCGGCCTTCTGTCACACTGATGAACACACCGGATTCAATGATATCCCCATAATGTGCAATAATTTGATGGAGATGGTGATTGACATTTTCCGGCCGCATGTTTCGCAGCCGAAATACAATGACGCTAGGGAATTGGGCATGACTAGCGGCAATCAATTCGCCGAAATCCAAGTCATGCGTCAGTAAGATACGCCCTTCTTTTCGAGCCTTGGCTAAAATGGCTGCATCTTTCCACCGGCAAAGACCTTCTTCAGATAGATGGATAGCATCATAGCCAAGCTCTCGAAGAAATTGAACTGTTTTTGGCGAAATCCCCATATCAGCCAGGAACTTCATGCTGCCAACGACTCCAGTTCATAGATCTTCTCATCCGCCAGCCAGGCTGCGTATTGTAAGGCTTGTACGATGTCTTCGGGTTCAAGGTAGGGATAGGCTTCAATGATTTCTTCCGCGCTCATGCCGTTGGAGATAAGATTCAAAATCAAAGAGATGGGCACCCTCGTATCACGGATACACGCTTTACCTCCCATGACGCGAGGATCGAAGGTGATGCGGTCGAATTTAGGTACGGTAATCATCTTTACTTACCTGAAAATTGCGGCGGACGTTTTTCGAGGAAAGCCCGGACGCCTTCCCGGTGGTCGGCGGTGCGAATGGCGATGTCCTGGATCTGCGCTTCGTATTCCAGGGCCTCGGCCAGGGTCAGGGTCGCGACCTTGTTCAGCACTCGCTTGGTGAGGCCGATGCTGCGGGTGGGCCCGTGGGCGAGCTGGCGGGCCAGCGCGGAGACCGTGGTCTCCAGTTCCTGCGCGGGGACCACCTGGTTGACCAGGCCCAGGCGCAGGGCTTCCTCCGCGGTCACTTTGCGGCCTGTGGCCAGCAGCTCAAAAGCCCGAGCCGGGCCGATGAGCCGTTCCAGATGCCAGCTCACACCGCTATCAGGCGCGAGGCCGATGCCGATGAACGCGGTGACGAAGCTGGCCCGGTCCGAGGCGATGCGCATGTCCGCGGCCAGGGCCAGGCCCAGGCCCGCACCCGCGGCCACGCCGTTCACCACGGCGATGACAGGTTTTTCCAGCTCGCGCAGGGCGAGGACGAGCCGATTGTAGCCGCGGCGCAGGTGATCGGCCACGGAGAAATCGTCCGACACCTGGCTGAATTCGGCCAGGTCTTGCCCGGCGCTGAAGCCGCGGCCCGCGCCGGTGATGACCACGCAGCGGATGGCGTCATCTCGGGCGCAGGTCTTCAGCGCGGCCAGCAGCTCTTTGGCCATGCCCGTGGTCAGGGCGTTGAGGCGCTCGGGCCGGTTGAGCGTGATGGTGGCGATACCATCGGCAACGTCAAAGAGGATGGTTTCAAAAGCAGATTGGTCGGGCATGGTCGTGAGGGCAGGTGGTGTGGATGGTGGAGATGCGATTTACAGCGTCTCGGCGTTGAATTCGAAGAACCGCTCCGCGAGCTGAATCATCTGGTCGGGCGAGGCCAGGAGATGCCAGTCGATGACGTCGCAGAGCTGGGTGTCGATGAGGCCCTCCACCGGGCGCAGCCAACTGGTGATGTAGCCGTTGATGGCGGGGTAATCCTCGGCGAGCAGGAGCATGTTCAGATCGGCGTCGAAGCCGTGGTAGGTGCGGAGCAGCCACACAGGCTTGACCTGAGGATGGATGGGCAGACTCCAGATGGCGTCGAAGGCGGCCCGGTCGAAGCCCGGAGCCAGCTTGATGCGCACGTTGGCCGCGTAGATCTGGCCGCGAGCCGCCATAGGGATTTCCAGCAAGCGGTTGATGTCCGCCCGCCCGCCGAAGGAAAGCACGGCCCGGGTGCCGATGACCCCGCGGGCCTCCCGCAGCACGTCGATGAGGAAATCATCCAGCTTGGTGAGATTGTGCACCATGCAAACGACGCGCAGGTCTGCTCGGGAGCGCAGCCAGTTCACCCATAGCGGCGTGATGGATGCGTCCTGGAAGGCGTGAAGCCGGGCGAGGACCTGCTCGCGGGCGAGTTCATCCTCCCCACTGCGGATGTCTGCATCAATGATAGCGATGGTTTCGGTCGGAGTCATGAGAGGGAATGCATGAACCTTGGATTTGGAAAAGATGGGCTTGCCAACCCGACGTTGGGCTAGGCGGCAACCAGCGTGACCCGTGATGCGTAATTCGTAAACTCCTCACGCTTTGCGCATCACATGAGTTCTTGGAGCGACGGACAGGTGCGTCAGTCAGGTTCCTGTGCATTATAACATGCCTTGGGGCTGGATGCTGGTTGACAGCACACGGACTGCGCCCGCGGCCCGCAGCGCCCGCGTCACCCGGACCGCGTCCTCATCTCCAACCAATGCGATCATGTTTCCCCCGCGGCCGGCGCCGCTCAGTTTCGCGCCCGCCGCGCCTGCCTCCAGCGCCGCCTGGATCAGGCGATCCAGTTCGGGGGAGGAGACGCCCATCCGGGACAGCAGGTCCTGGTTGGCGTTCATCAGGGGTCCCAACGCGGGGATGTCGCCCGCTTCGATGGCCGCGCGGGCCTGGCGGGCGATGTCACCCACCCCGTCGAACAGGGCCTCGAACCGGGCGGTGTCCTGCTCCCACGCCCGACGCACGTCCCCCACCGCGATCTTGGTGGGGCTGGGCACGCCGGTATCCGCGATGAGGAGATGGATGGGACGGGCGACCGCGAAGGGTACGGGCGGCTGGCCGCGCACGAACCAGACAGGACGCTCGTATACGACCACGGTGTTGTCGATGCCGCTGGGCGTGCCGTGATGGAGTTTTTCCACCTCGTAGACCAGGGCGGAGAGCTCGGCAAGGGGCATGGCTGCGCCGAACGCAGTCAGCATGGCCCGACCGATGGCGGCGGAGATGGCCGCGCCGCTGCCCAACCCCGCGGCGATGGGGATGTCGGAGGTGACGACGATGCGCCAGGGGGGGAGCGGACGCTGGAGCGCGTCGCAGACCAGCCGCACCATGCGGGCGAAGGGGTCATCCGCGGGCGCGTGCGCGACGTCCACCCGCTGGTGCAGGTCCACAGCCTCGACGGTGCAGGTGCGGGCGGGAAAGATGTCGGCCCGAGCGCGCACCTGCGTCACGGGCGCGGCGATGGCGGGGCGGCCATAGACCACCGCGTGCTCGCCGAAGAGGATGATCTTGCCGGGTGCGTCGCCGCGGGCGAGGGGAAGTTGGTTCATGGTGTCATTGTAACGCAGAATAGTGGGTGCGTCCCAGATCCTTAGCGCAACGCGCCAAGGATCTCATGACACGAATGGGACAAAACACAAATAGATGAAATTTATTCGTGCTTCTTTTTATTCGTGTCTTTTTTGTTGTGGCTTTTCCATGCCATCCATACGCATGAGGTTTTCACGGCCCGGACGGGTATTGCATGGAGGGGTGCGTCCCAAATTATTGGCAGACATTTGCCGAGTAAACTCGGGCTCTTTAGGCGCTTCGCGCCGGTGGTCGCCCTTCGGCGACCATTTGTTGGCATAATTCTGGACGGCGTAGGCCGTCCACTGGCCGCAGGCCTGAAGAGTTCGACTTCAGTCGGCTGGATGACGCCAAATTCCTGGGACGCACCCTGCACGGAGCAGGGGATTGACAATCGTCTGGGCAAGCTCTATAATGAGATTGAAAAATCGTAACTGCTAACGTACTTGACTTTAGGCCGCCAAAAGCCACGAAGGCTCGAAGTTTTTCGAAGACACGAAGGAAAAATCAAGAAAAATACGTCGTGCCTTGGCTTTTCTTCGTGTCTTCGTGGCAAAAAGTGGTGGCGATACCTTAGCAGTTACAAAAAATCAACATGACCTCGGGGGAGCTGGGGCGAGCCCGGCTGAGAGGGCGGCCATCATCCGCCGCCGACCCCTGAACCTGATCCGGGTAATGCCGGCGTAGGAAGAATGACCACAGATGACAGCCTCTCGTGACCGTCTGCCTACTCCGGCAGGCGGTTTTTTCTTCCCATGCGCATCATTCTCTTCGCCAACGGCGAGCTTCCCGATCCCGATCACGCCCGTGCACTCATCCGGCCTGATGACTTCATTCTCTGTGCGGATGGCGGCGCGCGCCACGCCATGGATTTGGGCCTTACGCCCGATTATGTCGTGGGGGATTTCGACAGCCTGGACAGCGCCGACCTGGTGCGGCTGCGTCGAGACGGCGCGGAACTGGACGCGTATCCCCGCGACAAGGATTACACCGACCTGGAGCTGGCGCTGCGGGTGGCGCAGCGCTTGCAGCCGGAGGAGGTCATTCTGCTGGGGGCGCTGGGCGGGCGGCTGGATCAGACCCTGGCCAATATCTTCCTGCTGGCTCATCCCGACTATGCCGACCTGCGCGTGACCCTGGTCAGCGGCCCGGAGCGGGCGTGGGTGATGCGGGATGAGATCGTCGTGCGGGGGCGGCCGGGCGACCTCCTCTCCGTCATCCCCCTCACGCCCGACGTCACGGGCCTGACCTACCATCATGGCCTGCGCTGGCGCCTGACCGACGCCGTCATGCCCTTTGGCAGCAGCCGCGGGGTGAGTAATGAGCTGGTGGCGGAGGAGGCGCGGTTGAGCCTGAAGACGGGCGTCGCGCTGGTCATCCATCGGGAAAGTAATCGGTGATCAGTCATCAGTCTCAGCACTTCCAACCAAGGAGGTTGCCATGAAACGTATCCCAATCCTCATCCTGATCCCAATCCTCATCCTCACCCTGGCCGCGTGTGCGCCCGAATTGCCCAAGGCGGGCATGCCCACGCCCATCGAGGGGGGCGGCCAGCCCATCCCGCCCAAGGAAACCCCCGCCGAAGCGCCCACAAAAGCGCATGAGGCCACGGAAGTGACCCTGGTCACTCACGACAGTTTCGACGCCAGCGAGGAGGTGTTGCAGCGGTTCACCGAGGAGACCGGCATCAAGATCGATATTCTCAAGGCCGGGGATGCGGGCGAGATGCTGAACACGCTGTTGCTGTCGAAAGACGCGCCTTTGGGGGATGTCGTGTTCGGCATCGACAATACGTTCTTGAGCCGGGCGCTGGCGGGCGATCTCTTCGTCCCCTATCAAGCCCCGGCCCTGGCCGATATCCCCGATAAATTCAAGCTGGACCCCGAGAACCACTTGCTGCCCATGGATTACGGCTACGTCACCTTGAACTACGATATCAAGTGGTTCGAGGAGCATGATGTCGCCCCGCCCAAGGATATCGAGGACCTGATCAAGCCGGAGTACAAGGGCCTGACCGTGGTGGAAAACCCGGCCAGCTCTTCGCCCGGCCTGGCGTTCATGCTCATCACCGTGTGGCGCTACGGCGACAAGGGCGAGTACACCTTCCTCGATTACTGGCGCGATCTGAAGAAGAACGACGTGCTGGTGACCGACGGCTGGAGCGACGCGTACTTCGGGCAGTTCACCGCGGGGTCGGGGGGCGAAGGGGATCGCCCCATCGTGGTGAGTTACGCTACCAGTCCCGCGGCCGAGGTCTTCTTCAACAACCTGCCCGAGCCGCCCACGGCCAGCGTGAACACGCCGGGCAACAGCTTCGAGCAGGTGGAGTTCGTGGGCATTCTGGCCAAGAGCAAGAAGCAGGAGGCCGCGCGCAAGCTGGTGGACTTCCTGCTCAGCCCAACTTTCCAGGAGGATATCCCCACCCACATGTGGGTGTATCCGGCCAACAGCAAGGCGGACGTGGGCGATCTCTTCCGCAAATGGGCCGAGGTCCCGCAGGAGCCTGCGCAGCTTGCGCCCGACGAGATCGCGGCCCATCGTGAGCAGTGGATCGAGGCCTGGACCGACGTGATGCTGCGGGAATGAGCAACCCTCGATGTCCCATCTGCGGGCGGGCGACGACCCGGCTGCTGGTCTCCCCGCCCGATTTCCGCATGGGCGACGCCCGCCGGTATCCCGTATGGGCCTGCCCCAGCTGCGGCGCGGGGGTGACGGCCATCGCCATGGGGAGTGAAGCGGCGGGCGAGGATGCGTATGCGGGGCCTTATGAGCCGCATCGGGCGGTCAGTCGTCCGGCCCGGGGCTGGCGCGGGCGGCTGGCCGCGACCGTGCGGGCGGGGTTCGGCTATCCCCAACCGGAGGCGCTGCCCCTGCCTGCATTCCTGGCCCGAGCATTGGCCCGAATACGGGCGTGGACGTGGGCGCCGCCGCCTCCGCCGCCGGGGCGGTTGCTGGACGTGGGCTGCGGCAGCGGCGCGTATGGGGCGAGTCTCATCCGGATGGGCTGGGAGGTGGATGGGATCGAGCCGGATGCGCGGGCGGCGGCGCTGGTCCGGAGTCAAGGCGTGCGGGTGCAGCAGGCGCGGGCGGAGGAGGCCATCCTGCCCGAACGCGCTTACGATGTCATTACCCTGTGGCACGCGCTGGAGCACATGGCTGCGCCCGTGGCTGCGCTGCGGCGGCTGCGGGCCGCGCTGAAACCGGAGGGCCTGCTCATCGTGGAGGTTCCCAATCGGGCGGGATGGGGCGCGCGGCTGTTGGGCGAATTCTGGTATCATTGGGATGTCCCCCGGCATCGGGTGCATTTCACGCCCGAAAGCCTGCGGCTGGCCCTGACGGAGACCGGGTTCCAGGTGACGCGCCTGGAGCACATTCCCAATCCGTATGGGCTGGCGGGCGGGCTGGCCTACCGGTTCGGGCGACCGGGCCTGGCCCGGAATCCCCTCATCCTGGCTCTGGGATGGGGCTTCGGTCTTGCCGCGGCCCTGTTTCACCGCGGGGAGGTTATCCAGGCGGTGGCCACAGTCCCCAAAATCGATCTCACGCAAAGTCGCCAAGGCGCAAAGGGGAAAGGTCGCAAAGATCCTTAGCGGCTTTTGCGCCTTTGCGTGAGATTTTCATCCGTATCGGCGAGCCGTTGCTCGTGGCGCTTACTTTGAGTATTTACGAATTCATGTCTCTGACCCGCACGCAACGGTGGCTGCTGGCCGCCATCCCCCTGATTTTCCTCGGGCTGTTTTTCGTCTATCCCATCCTGAGCATTTTCAAGATCAGCCTGTTTCCCGAGGGGCGGTTCGACGCGGCCAGCCTGCGGGCGCTGTGGGAGAAGCCTTATTACCTGCGGGTGATCTGGTTCACCATCTGGCAGGCGGCGTTGAGCACCCTGGGCGCGCTGGCATTGGGCCTGCCCGCGGCCTATCTCTTCGCCAAATTTCGGTTTCCGGGCAAGAAGCTGCTGCGGGCGCTGGTGACGCTCCCGTTCGTCATGCCCACGGTGGTGGTGGCGGTGGCGTTTATCGCACTCATCGGGCCGCGGGGACTGGTCAATCAAGGGTTGATGGCGCTCTTCGGGTTGGAAAAGCCCCCCATCCAATTGCTACACACCCTCGGGATCATCCTGCTGGCGCATGTGTTCTACAACACGTCGGTGGTCATCCGCATGGTGGGCGGGTTTTGGGCGAATCTGGACCCGCGGCTGGAGGCGGCGGCCGCGGTGTTGGGCGCGGGACCTTGGCAGCGGGCCCGTCATATCACCCTGCCCCTGCTGTTTCCCGCTATCCTGGCCGCGGGCCTGCTGGCTTATCTCTTTAATTTCACGTCGTTCGGGGTGATTCTGATTTTGGGCGGGCCGAAGTACGCCACCATCGAGGTGGAGATCTATCGCACGGCCGTGCGGCTGTTCAATCTGCCCGTGGCCGCGGCCCTGTCCATTCTGCAAATGGGTTTCACCTTGGCGATGATGGCGGTCTACACGCGCTTGCAGCGGCGCATGACCGCCCCCATCGAGTTTCAGTCAGTGCGACGCACGCAACGCCCGCTGAAAACGACCGGAGAAAAGCTGCTGGCGGTGGGCATTTTCACCACGCTGGCGGTGTTCCTGTTGTCGCCGTTGCTGGCGTTGGTGATACAATCTTTCCAGACGGATGAGGGCCTGGGACTGGCCTTCTATCGGGCGCTGTTCGTCAATCGCACCGGTTCTATTTTCTTTGTGACGCCCATCGAAGCGGCCCGCAATTCCCTGGCCTTCGCCCTGGTCACTATCCTGTTCTCCATTATCATTGCCCTGCCCGCGGCGTATCTCCTCAGCGAGCCCGATCGGAGGCGCTTCTCCCTCTCCCGTCTGCTGGACCCGCTGTTCATGCTGCCGTTGGGAACCAGTGCGGTCACCCTGGGCTTTGGGTATATCGTGGCGCTCAACCGCCCGCCGCTGAACCTGCGCGCGAGCCTGATCATTGTGCCCATCGCCCATACGCTCATCGCTTTCCCTTTCGTGCTGCGCTCCATTCTGCCCGTGCTACGAGGGATGAATCCGCATTTGCGGGAGGCGGCGCAGGTGTTGGGGGCGAACACAGTGCGGGTGTTGCGGCATATCGACCTGCCCATCCTGCGACGGTCGCTGCTGGTGGGCGTCGTGTTCGCCTTCACCATCAGCATGGGGGAGTTCAGCGCCAGCCTGTTGGTGACGCGGCCGCAGTTTCCTACGCTGCCAGTGGCGATCTATCGGCTGCTGGGGCAGCCGGGCCGGTTCAATTTCGGCCAGGCCGTGGCCATGAGTGTGATTCTGATGGCGGTGACCGCGGTTGGCTATGTGATCATCGAGAATTTACGCTACGGTGATATCGAGGAGTTTTGACATGACGCATTTCAATTTGGATTTTCTGCAACCCGACCCCCATCGGCGGAGACGCCTTCTGCCGATTTTGGACGCGGCGCTGGATGCGGTGGAGCCCGCCAAGGCGGTGCATCGGGCCGTGCGCTGGGAGCGAGACGCGTTCTGGGTGGATGGGAAAAAGTACGAGCTGGATGCGTTTGAGCGGATCGTCGTGTTGGCGTTTGGGAAGGCGGCCACGCCCATGGCGCAGGCCGTGCGCCACGGCCTGCGCCATCGCCTCGACCACGGTCTGGTCATCACCAAATACGGGCATGGCCCCGACGATCCCAGGTCTCTTGCGCCCCTGACCGTGGTCGAGGCGGCGCATCCGGAGCCGGATGCGCAGGGCGTGGCCGCCGCCCGCCGCGCGGTCGAGATCGCCGCCTCACTCGACGAAAACGATCTCCTCATCACCCTCATCTCCGGCGGCGGCTCCGCCCTCCTCACCCTGCCCGCCCAAGGCCTCACCCTGGCCGACTTGCAGCGCACCACCGACTTGCTCCTGGCCAGCGGCGCTGCGATCCACGAGATCAACGCCGTGCGCAAGCATCTCTCCCAGGTCAAAGGAGGCCAACTCGCCCGCTTGGCTCACCCCGCCCCCGTCCTCAGCCTCATCCTCTCCGATGTCATCGGCAATCCCCTCGACGTCATCGCATCCGGCCCCACCGCGCCCGACCCCACCACCTGGGCCGACGCCTGGCGGGTGATCGAAAAATATGGCCTGGAAACCATCATCCCGCCCGCAGTGCGGGAACGCTTGCAGGCGGGCCTCGCCGGTCAGTTACCCGACACCCCCAAACCTGGCGACCCCATCTTCCAACGCACACACAATGTTATCATCGGCGACAACGCCAACGCCGCCGAAGCGGCCCGCCAGGCCGCGGAAGCCCAGGGCTTCCACGCCGCCATCCTCAGCACCTTCGTCCAGGGCGAAGCGCGGGAGGTGGCCCAGGTGCTTGTCGCCCTGGGCCGGGAGATCGTCGCCCATGCCCGGCCGTTGACCCCGCCCGCCTGCCTCATTCTGGGCGGCGAGACCACCGTCACCCTGCGCGGGCGCGGCCAAGGCGGTCGCAACCAGGAACTCACCCTGGCCGCGGGCCTCGCCCTGGCTCACACGCCCGAGGCCGACCCCATCATCATCCTCTCCCTGGGCACCGACGGCACCGATGGCCCCACCGACGCCGCGGGCGGCATCGCGGACGCGGCCACCGTGGCCCGCGGCGCCGCCCTGGGCCTGGACGCGCAGGCCCACCTTGCCGATAACAACAGCCACCCCTACCTCCAGGCCCTCCACGACCTGCTCGTCACCGGCCCCACCCGCACCAACGTCAATGACCTCATGTTTGTATTCGTGCTGCCGCCGCAATAAACGGGGAAGTTATCCACAGAAGCCTGAAGTTATCCACAGAAAAAGCGCACTTTTCCACAGCCGGGCGCGCCAAATCCTCCCGCCATCCTTCCAGGACGACAGGAATATGCCAATTCCCTTCGGACCTGTCTATTGTTTGAGACGCGCCCTGACTCGCTCCAGTCTTTCCCGAATGACAGGGTCTGACTGCAAGTTCTTTTCCACTTTGGTCACGCCATGCATAACGGTGGTGTGATCGCGGCCGCCCAAAAACTCACCGATTTGGGGGAAGGAAAGCTGGGCGACATCGCGCATCAGATACATGGCGACTTGTCGGGGGACGGAAATGCGGCGCGTGCGTCGCGGGCCTTTCAGCTCGCTTACGGTGATATTGAATTCCTTGGCCACGGCTTCCAGAATGGCTTCCGGGCTGTGGTCCATGGGGACTTGCTGCGGTTCCAGGATCTTTTGGGCCAGGGCGATGGTGAGAGGCTGTTGATGCAGTTGAGCATAAGCGGTCACCCGATTCAGCGCGCCCTGGAGCTCGCGTACATTATTGGGGAAATGTTCGGCGATATAACGAATGACATCCTCTGGCACGACCATGCCCTTCTCGTAGGCCTTGGCGTGGAGGATAGCGATGCGATGCTCGAGGTCGGGAGGAGCCAGGTCCACAGTAAGGCCGCCGCCGAAGCGTGAGAGAAGGCGGTCCTCCAGCTTGGTCAGCAAATGAAGAGGCCGGTCACTGGCGATGACCACCTGCTTGTTAGCCGCGGTCAAACTGTTGAACGTATGGAAAAACTCGTTCTGTGTGCTCTCCTTGCCCTGAAGAAACTGGATATCATCGATGAGGAGCACGTCGACATTGCGATAGGTCTGCCGGAACGCCACATTCGTATGGGTTCGGATCGACTCGATCATTTCATTGGTGAAGGTCTCCGAGGTCACATAGCGGACGATGTAGCCCTCCTCGGCGGTGGCGTTGCCAATGGCATGAAGCAAATGGGTTTTGCCCAGCCCCACGCCGCCATAGATGAACAAAGGGTTGTAGGAAGCGCCCGGATTTTGGGCGACGGCCTGACACGCTGCATAGGCGAAACGATTTCCATCGCCCACGATAAAATTGGCAAATGTGCGGTTTCGTTGCAGATTGGCGTCATCGAAAGATGATGGCGAGTGAAACCGTCCTGCTTGAACCGTATCGTTGGCGATAGTAAGCAAAGGAGAGTCTGGCGCAGATGGCACAGGCATGGAGACTTTCTCCGGACGTACAATGAAGTTGACATCCACCGTCCTACCACTCAACCGCGCCAGCCGCCGTTTGATCGTGCTCTTCAAACGCTGGTTCAACCACTCCTGCGAAAACGAATTCTTGACAGCAATGATGTAAACGCCATCTTCATAGGCCACAAAACGGGTATCTTTCAGCCAATTTTCGAAAACGGGGCGCTGCAACGCCAGCTCGAGCTCACCGAGCGTGGCCTTCCACACCCATTCGGGATCTATTGGGCGTTCCATAAAGGCGCTTGTCCTTAATTGCGGTGGAATACGGATGAAATGCGTTGTTGGGGGACAGAGTGGCGATCACAGGGCGCGCGCTCACACCTCGTTTTCCGCGGCGCGTCGAAGCGAATACGATTATCGTTGACTTCTGATTTCGTTATTCACTTGGGGGATATTTTCCTTGCAGACAAAAACCCATTGTGGTGGGCCTGGGAGGAAAGGGGGGAACCAAGCTTCGCCAGCGCTTGCAATCCTCTAGGCGACGAAGAACCAATCCCAGTCTGCTGAAATCTATGCTAACAAAAAGCCCATGAGGTTGCAAATCCCTCCGCCGGATCATCGCCGCTTAAATTACGGGCTTATCGTAAAGCACAGAGGATTGCGTGTCCCATTTCATCATCTACATTCCCTACAATTAGTGTTTGATTCCATCCAAGACACAAGATATCGACAGGAAAGATGTGTTGTTTAGATCATTTGTGCGAACAAACTATTTAACATTTAATTTTCGACCAGCATCGATGGACTCCATAACCTTGTCGAAGGGTAACTGTACAGATATCCTGCAAAAACGCCTTGCCACGAAAGCTCGAAGGGACGAAGACAATGTAGGTTTGCAAGTCGCAAGTGGCAGGTTCTTCTAGCAGCGACGTTTCTCACCCGCCACTTGCTGCCTGCCACCTGTCACTTTTCCCCTTCGTGCCTTCGTGTCGTCGTGCCGTCGTGGTTTTTGCCTCGCTATAAGGGAGTGCGTGTATAGTTACGTCGAAGGTTCACCAGCCGAGATACAACCGCGTGCCCAACACCTCGGGCAACCCCGCCTCCAGGATGGCCTCCTCCACCGATGCGATATCATATTCCAGGCGATGCCAGGTCCACTGCCAGGCGTCTGTATCCAGCATGGCGAAAGACGCCCGCGGGTCATGATCGCGCGGCTGCCCCACACTGCCCGGATTCAACAGCCACTTATCCTCCAGATCCAGCGTCAGGAGCGCACCCGGAGCCTCTCCTTCCAGGATGGCGCGAATGCGGCTGTTTTTCCGTTGCAGCCGCCAGGCAATGGCCAGATGGCTGTGACCAATGAGACACACCTGCGTGTCGAAGGCGTCGTAATTCTCGGCCGCGGTTTCGGAATCCGTCACATACTCCCAGATAGGTGCGCGGGGACTGCCATGCGCCAGGGTGACGTTGGGGAGATCGAGGCGGGAGGGAAGTGACGCCAGCCAGTCGAGGCTCTCCGGGCTCAGATGACTTCTGTGCCACAGGATCGCCTCGCGCGCCACGGGATTGAAGTGCTCCAACTCGATAGCGCCCACAACGGCCAGATCATGATTTCCAGCCAGGCATATGGTTGCCCGCGCCCGCACCAGCTCCACACACGCTTCTGGCTCGGGACCATAGCCCACCACGTCGCCCAGACAGACGATGCTGTCAGGCTGCAAGGCGTTGATGGCGTCCAGCACCCGGCGCAGGGCGACCAGATTCCCATGGATATCCGAAATAACAGCCATTCGCATGATCCTAATTGTACACAGAAGCGCCCGCCTTTGCCACCCTGAAAAGCGCGCGAACGCATCTTTGGTTGGCTAATTTACAAAACCATGCCTTATAATTGGATTTGTGACTCGAACACCGTCTCGCCCACGCATCGGCCTGATGGCCACACTGCTCTCCACCGCGCCCAACTATCGCGGTGCAGGCATTCATCAATACAGCAAGGCGCTGCTAACCCATCTTCCCCAGCAGGCCCCTGAGTTCGAGTATCACGCCTTCCTGATGGACCGAGCCTATGCGCCAGCCGGGGTCTCGCTGCATCGGGCCGCAAAGCCCTCCGAGAGCCCCATGCGGCGCATCCTATGGGAGCAACTCCAGGCGCCTCGTCTCGTCCGTCGGTTGGGGATCGACCTGTTGCATGGATTCGCCTACGCGCTTCCCATCGCCGTGACTATCCCTACCGTCGTCACCGTACACGACCTCACCTTCATCCGCTTTCCTCGGGCGTTTCCCCGCAGCAAACAGCAATATCTCGCCCGCATGACCGCACTTAGCTGCCACCGCGCCCGCGTCGTCATCGCCGACTCTCGGGCCACCGCCCGGGATTTACAATCCCTGCTTCAGGTTCCCGCCGAAAAGATCGAGGTCATCTATCCCGGCGTGGATGAACGTTATCGCCCGCTCCCGCCGGAGGAGGTGGACGCCTATCGCCAGAAAAAGGGCTGGCCCGCTCGCTTCCTTCTCATGGTGGGCACCCTGGAGCCCCGGAAAAATCATCAGGGACTGATCGAAGCCTACGCCATTTACCGCGAACGGGCCCGCCAGCCCCTGCCCCTGCTCATCGGCGGCGGCAAAGGGTGGCATTATCAGCAGATCTTCGCCAGGGTGCAGACCCTGGGGCTGGAAGATCATGTGCGCTTTCTGGGATTCGTCCCCTGGGAAGATCTGCCCTGGCTCTACAACGCGGCCACCCTCTTCCTCTACCCCTCCCGCTATGAAGGCTTTGGCCTGCCCGTGGCCGAAGCCATGCGTTGCGGCCTCCCTGTCATCACCTCCACCGCCAGCAGCCTGCCCGAGGTGGCGGGTGACGCCGCCATGACCATCGATCCAGCCGATCCCGAAGCCCTGGCCCGCGCCATCCTGCTCGTCACCGAAACCGAGCCGGAACGGCTGTCCTCCATGCGGGAGCGGGGCTTGATTCAGGCCCGCTCCTTTGGCTGGGAGCGAACCGCCCTCCAGACCGCCCGCGTCTATGCCCGCGTACGGAACCGCCATGCTTAAGTTCATCCATCGCTACCAGAAATATCTGCTGGCAGGCGTCGACGCGCTTCTGGTCATCCTCGCTTTTTACCTGGCGTGGTATCTGCGCTATGAGCGGCAGTGGTATCACACCGTCGACCCGGCGTCGTACACGGACTTCAGCTTCTACTTCCAGATCGGTGTCATCGCCGCAGGCTTTACCCTGCTCATCTTCTATCTGCAAGGCGTGTACGCCATGCCGCGCGGGGCCTCCTTCTTCGCCGAATTCTCGCGGCTGTTCACCTCCAGCGCCGTGGTCACCATCGTGCTGATGGTGGGGAACTACATGTTCCAGCCGTTATACCATTCCCGCCTGGTGTACGGCATGGCGGGAGGCTTCATCCTGCTGCTGACGACCCTCTCCCACCTGGGAAACCGTTATCTCACCATACGGCTGCGAAAGAAGGGATTTGGGACCCGCCGCATCTTGCTGGTGGGCGCGGGCGAGATCAGCCGCACCATCATGCGCACGCTGCTGGCCGAGCCCGCCCTGGGCTACGAAGTGCTCGGTTTCCTCGATGATAACCCCCAGAAAGGCCAGCGCGATCTCGGCCCCTTCCAGGGCCTGGGCCCCATCGACAACCTGCCCCAGGCGCTGGTGGAAAATCAGGTGGATGAGGTCATCGTCACCCTGCCCTGGCAGTACCACCGCCGCATCACCAGCATCCTCAACCAGTGCAACCGCATGAACGTCCGCGCGCGAGTCGTGCCCGATGTGTTACAATTGAGCCTCGATCGGGTCGATATCGAAGTGCTCAACGGCATCCCCCTGATCAGCGTCAAACAACCGGGCTTCACCCGCGCCCAATTCGCGGTGAAACGGGCCATGGACCTCACCCTGGGCGCCCTGGGCCTGATTCTGGCCCTGCCCATCATGGGCGTCCTGGCCCTGGCCATTAAACTCGACTCCCCGGGCCCGGTCTTATTCATCCAGACCCGCGTGGGCCGGAATGGCAAACACTTCAAAGCCTACAAATTCCGCTCCATGATCCCCGAGGCCGAAAGCCTCAAGCCGCAACTGGAGGCGCTGAACGAGGCCGACGGCCCCATCTTCAAGATCAAAGATGATCCCCGCCTCACCCGCGTGGGGCGGTTTCTGCGCCGCACCAGTCTGGATGAACTCCCTCAGATATTCAACGTCTTCAAAGGGGAGATGAGCCTGGTTGGCCCCCGGCCCGCGCTGCCCGAAGAAGTGGAACGTTATGAGCCCTGGCATCGTAAGCGATTACAGGCTCTGCCCGGCATGACCGGCCTCTGGCAGGTGTCCGGACGCTCCAACCTCAGTTTCGATGAGATGGTCATGCTGGATATCTACTACGTCGAGAACTGGTCGCCCGGCCTCGACATCGCCATCCTCCTTCGCACCATTCCCAAAGTCATCATCGGCGAAGGCGCTTACTGACCCCTGATTACGAACCATGCCCATTCTGCCCCGACTCCCCG
>JALXCB010000046.1 GCA_026991225.1 Anaerolineae bacterium
CTTCTCCCCCGCCCACCCTGGTGCACAACGACTACAAGCTGGATAACGTCATGTTCGCCGCCGGTGATCCGGGCCGGATCGTGGCCGTCTTCGACTGGGACATGTGCACCCTGGGCGATCCCTTCTCCGACCTGGGCGCGCTCCTCACCTACTGGACCGAGCCCGACGACCCGCCCTACATGCAGGCCATCGCCCAAATGCCCGTGGGCGACGCCCGCTTCTGGACCCGCGGCCAGCTCATCGAGCGCTACGCGGCCATCTCGGGCCGGGACATGTCGGACGTGCACTTCTACCACGCGTTGGGCCTGTTCCGCCTGACGGTCATCGCCGCCCAAATCTACATTCGCTACGTGCGCGGCCAGACGAAAGATGAGCGCTTCGCTGGCCTGGGCGTCATCATCCCCCTCATCGCCCGCGCCGCCCACGACGTCGCCACCCAATCCCACTGATTACTGCTTACTGATAACTGATTGCTGAACGATGACCCAACCCACCATCCCCGGCTTCCGCCGCGTGCCCCGCACCGGCGTCATCTACGTCATGCACCGCGCCCGGCGGGAGGGCTACCGGCCCGGCCATCCCGACTGGGCCAATCTGGGCCAGGGCATGCCCGAGACCGGCCCCATCCCCGGCGCGCCGCCCCGCGTCGAGACCCTGCGCATCGACCCCGCAGCGCAGGAGTACAGCCCCATCACCGGCGAGATCGCCCTGCGCCAGAAGGTGGCTGACCTCTACAACGCCCTCTTCCGGCAGGATAAAGCCAGCAAGTACACCTGGGAGAACGTGAGCATCGCCGGGGGCGGACGGGCCGCGCTCACCCGCATCGCCGCGGCCCTGGGCAACATCAACATGGGCCACTTCCTGCCCGATTACACCGCCTACGAAGAACTGCTCTCCGTCTTCAAAGCCTTCATCCCCATCCCCATCCTCCTGGACCCCGATGAAGGCTATCAGGCTCCCCTGGCCATGCTCAAGCGGGAGATTTTGGGGCGGGGGCTCAGCGCCCTGTTGGTGAGCAACCCCTGCAATCCCACCGGGCAACTGGTGGAAGGGGAGCGTCTGCGCCGGTGGGTGCGGATGGCCCGGGACCTGCACTGCTCCCTGATCATCGACGAATTCTACTCCCACTACATCTACACCGGCCTGCCCAACGGCTATCCCCCCAAAATCGTCTCCGCCGCCCGTTATGTCGAGGACGTGAACGCCGACCCGGTCATCATCGTGGACGGCCTCACCAAGAACTGGCGCTATCCCGGCTGGCGATTGAGCTGGACCCTGGCGCCCAAAGAGGTCATCAACGCCATCGCCAGCGCCGGCTCCTTCCTGGACGGCGGACCCAACCATCCCTTCCAGGCCCCGGCCCTGGAACTGCTAGAGCCGGAGCACGTATTCCAGGAGACCGAGGCGCTGCAAAAACACTTCTCGCAAAAGCGGCAATACACCCTGGACCGCTTGCGCGACCTGGATATCGAGATCGAATCGGAGCCCGCGGGGACGTTCTACGTGTGGGCCAACCTCTCCAGCCTGCCCGCGCCCCTGAACGACGGCCTCAGCTTCTTCAAAGAGGGGTTGAAGGAGAAGGTCATCACCGTGCCCGGCGTGTTCTTCGACGTGAACCCCGACCGACGGCGCTCCATCGCCCGCTACGGCAACTACACCCGCATCAGCTTCGGGCCCGACATGCCCACGCTGGAGCGGGGCTTCGACGCGCTGGCGCGCCTCATCACCCGCTTCTCATAATCCCATCCGCTGGGAGACCGCCCTATGACAATCCGATACCGCCACGCCCTGGTCGAACGGGAGCAAGCCTCCACCCTGATCCTGATCTCGGTCATCACCTTCGCCGCCACCGTCGTGTTGGTGCGGCTTTTTCTGGAGCTGACGGGATACCCGCAGGTGGGCGGAAGCACCCTCCACATTGCCCATCTCCTCTGGGGCGGGCTCGCCCTCTTCGCGGCCGTGACCATCCTCCTCATCTGGGATAATCCTGGCGTCATGTATCTGGCGGCCTTTCTCAACGGCGTGGGCGCGGGCTTGTTCATGGATGAGGTAGGGAAATTCATCACCCAAAACAACGATTACTTCTTCCCCGCGGCCGCGCCCATTATCTACGCCTTCTTCCTGGCCTTCGGCGTGGTGTATCTCCTGGTGCGACGACCCGATCCCGAAGACCCGCGGCGGGCCATCCTCCTGGCCCTGGAACAATTGCAGGACGCGGTGTATGCAGACCTGGATGAGGTGGAGGGGCGGGAGCTGCTAGAGAAGTTGGAACTGGCCCGTCAACACCCCCGCCCCGAAATCGCCCGGCTGGCCGACCTGCTGTGGGGCTACGTGGCCGCGGGCAACGTCCCTTTCAGTGATTACCAGCCCTCGCTGCTACAACGCATCAGCACCAGGTTTTACGAGATCATGCACAGGTTGGGCCGCGTCCGACACCGCTGGCTGATCCTGGCCGCGCTCCTCATCAACGCGGTCAGCTCCCTGGCCGCGCTGGTTTTCTTCGCCTGGGTCGCCATCTCGCCCCAGGCCACCCAGGATGATTTGCTGACGTGGATGGTGGCGCAGGCGCAGAAGGCGGACGCCGGGGGCGTGGTGATGCAGTGGGTGCATGCGGGCCTGGAAAGCGCGGTGGGTGTCGTGGCGCTGGCGGCCTTCGTCGCCATCCTGTTCAGGCAGGAGCGGGCGGGCATGACCCTGGCGCTGTTGGGCAGCATCCTCGCCCTCACCGTGCTGCAGGTGGTGACCTTCTACATGGATCAGTTCACTGCGGTCCTCCCCACTCTCTTCCAATTCCTGGTGATGGTGTTGGTCATCTCCTACCAGCGCTGGTATCTCACGCGCCCATCGCAGAGAGCCGTTGAGGCTGGCGCGTAGCGGTAGAGATAGAGTCTGTTCCGAAAATAGCGTTGTCGTTGATTGAGAAAGGATCGCCAAGCCAAGATCGGCCGAGGCGGCAACGGGCGTGATGCGTGAAAACGTGAAACGTAAGATCGTTACGCATCACGCATTACGTTTCACGGCCCGCCAGCCTGGCCGCGAGGCGTTTTCATCGGTATCGGCGAGTATCGCTCGTGTCGCCTGCTCTGAAAATAGATTTGGTAAACCGGGAAACCGGTAGACCGGTACACCAGTAGACCGGGAGGGGGAGCGAATCGGCCCGGTTTCCCTGGTTTCCTGGTTTACCGGTTTACGGAGCTAAACTGAAGTCATTCTGAAACTCGGTATTTTTGGGGCCGCGCCCGCCCGGCGCTGAAGCCGCCGGGCTACGGAACGACGCCGGGTGAACCCGGCTTGAATGCGGCCACGGCAGAAAAGCCCCATTCATGGGGCGTCGTTCTTAGCCTGCAGGTTCACCTGCGGGTGGTTTTAGAACCGCGTCATATTCGCATGGAAGTCGAGCCAAAAACTTGGTTTTCATTTTGCTTCCAGTTTAAGCGCCCTGCCATTTTCATCCGTATCGGCGCAGGCTTGTCCGCCATCGGACTATTATGAACTTATCCCAATTTGATGCGCGTTTATGGATGACGTGCGTTTCAATTCACCGCGGATGAGGCTGATGCGATGGATCAACTTTGAGTCGCACCCCGTGGACAGGTCGCGCCTTCACTTGCCACCCACAAGCCGTTTCTCCTTCGCTCGCGCCTCGTGATCCTCGAACACCCGACGCCGCTGCAAGACCGGGTGGTCGAACTGGCCCAGGGGGACCTTGTGGGGGCTCATCTCGGGATCGAAGAAAAGGGGAACCTGTTGGCGGGAGACGGGCTGGCGTTCCACGCCTCGCCCGAACGCGGGACACCCCCAACTGCTCGGGCCCAGAACCTCCTGCGCCTGCCGCCGCTCTTTCTTGAACACGGTGAGGATGCCGCAAGAGTAGCAATGCTCCCGGCAGTCATCGATGACCGCCCCATCCTGGCTCAGCAGCCATTCCTGCACCAGGAAGCCCTTGTCCACGCCCATGCTCAGGTGGTCCCAGGGCAGGGCCTCATCCACCGAACGCCCGCGGCGGGCGTACCAGTCCATCTCCAGGCCCGCCTCCTCGAACGCGCGGCGCCAGGCCTCCCAATTGAACTGATCGCCCCAGGCGTCGAACTTCGCACCCAACTCCCACGCCCGCTGGATCACTTCGGCCAGACGGCGGTCGCCGCGGCTGAGAAACGCCTCCATCAGCGACTCGCGAGGCTTGCTCCAGGTGAAGTGCACGCCCGGAACCCGCAGCCGCCGTTTGAGATAGTCGAGCTGCAGGTTGAGCGTTTCTTCATCCTCCAGTGAAGCCCATTGAAACGCCGTGTGGGGTTTGGGCACAAGGATGGAGACGCCGACCCGCACCTTGGCTTTATTGCCCACATACTCCCTGCCGATGGCCCGCACCTGCAAGGCCAGATCGGCGATGGCGGCCACGTCCTCCATGGTCTGGGTGGGATGCCCGATCATGAAGTACATTTTGATGGTCGTCCACCCGCGGCCGTACACCTCGTGCGCCGTCTGGAGCATGAGATCGGTGGGGATGGGCTTGTTGATGACGTCGCGCAGGCGATCGGTGGCGGCCTCGGGCGCGAAGGTGAAGCCCGACCTCCGTCGCCCCTTCTCCAGCTTCTCCATCAACTCCACGCTGAAACTCTCGATACGCAGGGAGGGCAGACCGATAGAGAGGCGCTTGTCCGCGTAGCGCCGCGTCACCTCGTCCACCAGTTCGGCGATGTAGGAGTAATCGGAGGAGCTGAGGGAGAGGAAGGAGACTTCCTCGAAGCCCGTGCTTTCGATAGCCCGATCCACCGCGGCCAGCACCTCATCCAGCGGACGCTCCCGCACCGGACGGAAGGCGTAGCCAGCATGGCAGAAGCGGCAACCGCGGGTGCAGCCCCGCTGGATTTCGATGGCCGCCCGATTGTGCACCGTATCGATGTAGGGCACGATGAAATCGGTGATGGGCGGGGGCAGCACGGGCACGATGCGCTTCTGCACCACCTCGGGCGCGACGTCCGCGAACTCGGGTTTGGGCGTGGTGGCCGCCAGGGTTCCGTCAGGATGGTAGTGGCTTTCGTAGAAGCCGGGAATGTAGACGCCCGCGACGCGGGCCAATCGCCGCAGCAGCTCCACCCGTCCGCCGGGTCGCCCCTCCTCCCGCCAGGCCGTATGCACATCCACGATCTCATGGATGGCTTCTTCGCCCTCGCCCAGGAAAACGGCATCCAGGAAGGGCCACATAGGCTCGGGATTGGTCATGCCCGAACCGCCCGCCAGCACCAGCGGGTGTTCGGGCGAGCGGTCGGCGCTGCGCAGGGGAATGCCGGCCAGGTCGAGGAGATTGAGGACGTTGGTATAGAGCTGTTCGTAGGGGATGGTGACGCCCAAAATATCGAATTGGGCCACGGGATGCCGGGTCTCCAGGCTGAAGAGGGGGATGCCCTCCTCCCGCATGATGCCTTCCATATCGATCCAGGGCAGGAAGACGCGCTCAGCCAGCACATCCTCTCGCTTGTTGAGCGTATCGTAGAGGATGGCCAGACCCAGGTTGCTCATGCCCAGGTCGTAGATATCGGGGAAGGCCAGGGCCACGTGGCTGCGCACGCCCGACCAATCCTTGCGCACGCTGTTCCATTCGCCGCCCACATAGCGGGCGGGCTGACGCACTTTGAGAAGCACGCGGCTCAGGGCCTCGGTGATCTGTTCCGGGGTCGTGATGGTCATGTTGTTCTCCAATCTCGCTTACCGACGGGAAGGTAGGGATGGATTAGGATTAGGATTGGCGAATGTCGACGCACAATCCTGACCCTGATCCCAATCCTGCTCACCTTCCGCCGGGCAGGATTCGAACCTGCATGGGATGAATTGAGGTAGCTTTTTATTGTATCACACCCCCACGCGCCCGAAAAATTGCCTCCCCCCTCGCATTCGAGTAAAATAGTTGCCGTTGCGTTGAAAAAGCGTTGGTAAACCGGGAAGCCGGTAGACCAGTAGACCGGGCGGGGCGAATCGGCCTGGTTTCCCTGATTTCCTGGTTTACCGGTTTACGGGGGTACGCAGCCCGCCATTTTCATCCATCGCGACGCGAGCTCGCCCGCCCCGGACTTGCACTGAACACTGAATACTGATTACTGAAAACCTGGCCCCTTGTACGAGGGATCGCCAACGGAGGAACAATGAAAAAGTACCATATCTGGACCATCGGCTGCCAGATGAATGTGGCCGATTCCACCCACGTCGGCGCGGAACTGGAAAAACTGGACTATGAGCCCACCGCGGACGTGGATGAAGCGGATATCGTCGTGCTGAACACCTGCGTGGTGCGGCAGAGCGCCGAGAACAAAGCCCTGGGCAAACTGGGAGCCCTCAAGCCCTGGCGTCAGAGCAAACCCGACCGCACCCTGGCCCTCATGGGCTGCCTCGTAGGCGTGAAACCCTCGCCCAGGCTACTACGCGCCTATCCCTGGGTGGACGTGTTCATGGGCCCAAGCGAGGCCAAACCCCTGGTCGACCACATCAAAAACCGCATGACCGCGGAGGAATTGCGCCGCCTGGAGGAGCGCCAGATCGCGCTGCGCCATCGCTTGCAAGATGAAGCCTATCCCATCGCTTCCCTCAAGCATCTTTCGCTGACGGGCGAACCGCCCGTGGCCGCGTATGTGCCCGTGGTCTACGGCTGCTCCCACGCATGCACCTTCTGCATCATTCCCTACCGTCGTGGCGTGGAACGTAGCCGCCCGCTGGATGAGATCGTGGCCGAGGTGCGGGGACTGGTCGCCCAAGGCGTGCGGGAAGTCACCCTGCTGGGGCAGATCGTCGACCGCTATGGCTACGACTTCCCCGACCGCCGCCCGAATCTGGTGAATCTGTTGGAGGCGGTGCACGAGGTCGAGGGGTTGTGGCGCATCCGCTTCCTCACCGGGCATCCCAGCTACATGAGCGACGATCTATTGCGGACCGTGGCCCGGCTGCCCAAAGTCATGCCCCACATCGAGGTTCCCATCCAGGCCGGGGATGATGAGATGCTGGCCCGGATGAAGCGGGGCTACACCGCGGACGACTACCGCCGCCTGGTGCATCGCATCCGCGAAATCATCCCCGACGTCGCTATTCACACCGATATCATCGTCGGTTTCCCGGGCGAAACCGAGGCCCAATTCCAACGCACTTACGACATCCTGGAGGAATTGCGGCTGGAGAAGGTGCACATCGCCCGCTACAGCCCCCGGCCCGGCACCGTCAGCGCCCGCCGCATGGTCGACGACGTGCCCGAGGCGGAGAAAAAGCGCCGCCACCAACTTCTCGAGGCCCAACACGAGCGCATTAGCCGCGAGCTCAACCGCCGCTGGCTCCATCAGACGGTGGAAGTGTTGGTGGAGGACTTGCACAAAGGCAAATGGCGCGGGCGCACGCCCCAGAACCGGCTCGTCTTCTTCGAAGATGATCGGGACCTGCGCGGGCGGCTGATGGAGGTCGCCATCACCTGGACGGGCCCATGGAGCATGCAGGGCGTGGCCGCGGATCGCCTGGCCGAGGAGCGGGAGGTTCCCGTGGGCGTCGTTGTTGGAGGGCGGTAAAAAAAAGGCGACACGAGCTATGGCTCGCTGATACGAAATGGGAACGCTGATTTTCGCTGATGATTTTCACAGATTTTTTATCTGCGTTCATCCGTTTCAATCTGCGTCATCTGCGTTCCCTAATCCTATTTTCGGAACAAAAAAGCCCCCCGCCGCGTGGCAGGGGGCTTGATTTTTGGAGGGGAAGCGTTCTTACTGGGTGGGTAGCTTGATCACCTGGCCAGGACGGATCAACCGGGGATTCTCGATATGGTTGATGCGCCGCAATTCCTGCACGGTGGTGCCGTAGCGGAAGGCGATCTGGCTGAGGCTTTCGCCCCGGACGATGGTGTGCTCTTGCTGCTCCGTGTCGGTGTCGGTGGACTCTCGCTGGCGTTGATCGTCCTCGCGGGCTACAGAATCTTCATCGGGAGCGGAGGCGACGTCGGTAGGAGCGCCCGCGTTGACCTGGGTGTTGTCCGCAGGGAGTGGATCATAATGAGCAGTGCTGACGCCGCAAGGCACCAGCAGCGGTTGGCCGATGAAGAGCAGGTTGGGGTTGGCGATGTTGTTGTTGGCCACCAGCCACTCCACCGAGGTGTCGAACTGGTCAGCAATGCGGGAGATGTAGTCGCCCGGCTGCACGATGTAGGTGCAAACCTCAACAGGAGCCTGAGCGTCGTCGGATGCGCCGTCGCTGACCGAGGCGACGGAATCGCTGCTGCTATCGGGATTGTAAGCGCCGCTGCCGCCAGAGGAATCCGCAGGCGGATCATCAGAGGACGCTGCGCCGGCAGTGTGGCAGGCTCGCAGTTCGACAGCGTCGAAATCGAAGTCGACCTCGCGTTCGGAGGTGGCCCACTTCTTCAGCCCCAGCAGGTACAGGCGAATCTCACTGGCCGGAGCCTGGAAGGTGGTGGAGAAGCTGGCGTAACCGCCAGGAGCTGTGCGCAGGTAGATGCCGGAGACGGGGATGCCGGACAGTATCTCAAGCTCGCTGACATCACTGATCTTGCCCGCATCACTGTTGACGCCCCAATAGGTTTCGTAACGCCAGGCGTCTTCATCGCTGTGATCCGCACGCTCCCGAATCATGGCCTTGACGCTGAGCTGATAAGTGCCGCCGGGATTCAGACCACTGACCTTCTGGTGGATGCCGATCCAGCGGTCGGGGTCGGTGGGCATGTAACCCTTGGAGTTGATCTCCAGCAGTTGGGCGTACTTGCCTTCCGCCACCACCGGGCCCCATTCTTCCTTGTAGTAGCCGTAATTGGCGCGGCCGCCGTTGTTGAACTTACCCCATTTCGTGGCGGTGCCATCGGCGTCGAACCCATCCTCGAAACCGGGGTTCTGCAACAGGTTGGGACCATCGCAAACCAGCTCGCCAGGAGCAGGTTGCGCCGTAGGCGCGACCGTAGGCGCAGGAGCCACCTCAGTAGGCGCCTGAGTGGGAATGGGAGCGGGGGCGGGGCCCTTCAGAGAGACGGTGTCAATATCGAAATCCACTTCCTTATACCAATCGCCCCATTTCATCCGCCCGGCAATGAAGATCGTCAGCTTGTCGCCCTGGGCGGTCACATTCATCTTGACATTGTAATATTGGGTGGGATTCAGCCGATCCTGAATGGGGCCCACATTGACTTCCTGCACCTGGGCGTCGGCCCAGTTCGTGCTGCCATTGTGGGTAAAGCCCACCAGCATGACGTATCGCCAGGGATCGCCGCCCTCGGCAAAATCGCTGGCCCGAATCATGCCGTTGAAGGAGAGGGTATAGGTTTGGCCAGGTGTGACGCTGACGGTTTGGTAAATGCCCGCCGTGCGGTTCTGGTCGCCACCGATCTCCTTGGTGTTGATCTCGATAAGCTGAGCATGTGCGCCCGTGGCGACGACCGGATCCCATGCGTCATCATAGAAGCCGTAGCCGCCTGCGCCGCCTGTATTGAAGCAGCCCCAGTCAACGCCGACCATGCCACAGCCATCGACCCTACGAAAACCATTCTCGAAATCGCCATTTTTGATCAATTCACCATTGGAAGAACCTGCCAATGTGCTGACGATACCCGAAGCCAGCATGATTGCCAGAGCCACAGTGAGCGCGATGAAAAGCATGCGCTTATGTTTTTCCACGATGCTCCTCCTGCAAACGAGAGCGAAAAAGGGAGGGGGGAGGGGGATAATGGATAAAATACACCATTGTAAGCATTCTATCAGAGAACCCTCTCTGTGTCAAGTAAATCCTGTTGGTAATGAACGCGGATTTATAAAATTGCACAAAATTTAGAAATCGCGAAAACAAATCCAAATCGACGCGAACAGAAAATTTTCGACGCGAACAAAGAAATTCGAATATTCCCCTGGAGGTTTTTGTTGGAAGGCGCGTCACATCATCATTGTCAACCTCGTTGTCCTTCGATAGAAGCCTTCCCACTACACTCCTTAAGACGAAAAGCAATGGTAAAAGTTACGGGCGGAAGGCGCTCAACTTCATCCCAGCTCGAATAGCAAATCGGGCAGATCAGTGATATCCGGGGCCAGGGTGAGATGGTATGCCGGGGCGGATTCCACCAATCGCCGCAAGACATGCATGTGTGCGGGGATGGTTTCAGCATCCCAGTCCTCGATAGACTGAGTCACCAGACGCTTGAGGGCGTCGAAACGAGGCATAGGAGCGATTTGGCATTGGAGAGCATCGGATGCGATATGGGGGAAAAGCAAAGCGGCGGGTCTCCCCCACTGTGCCCAGGGGTCAGGGTGGATGGCGTCGACCGGAAAGCTGATTTTCTCGCTGCCGTCGAGGACCTGACCTTCGGTCAGCAGGTGCGAAAGCCTGGGAAAACGGGCGATGCTGTCGGGATAGGCGCTGATCAGGCCGGGATAGGCGTGCAGGATGGGTTCATCCCCTGCCAGACGCACCAGAGGCGCGTCATTGGCGATGAGACGAGCGCCGCGCATCAGCAGGCTGACGCCCGAAGTCGTCTTCCCTGCGCCCACATCGCCCAGCAGCACAAGGGCCCGCTCTCCCACGGCCGCAGCAAAGGCGTGGATGGGGAAATACCCCCGTCGGCGCAGCAAAGGCGTCATCGCCAGCAGGATCATATCCTCAAAGACGCCATAAGCCCGGATGGCCACCCTTGCCATCTCCCCGGCGATGGTTCCGCTCTCCAGATCGATATCGAAACGTCCCCATCCATGAAAGACTGTCACCAGACGCTCCCCCTCTCGGAAGTGCGCCACGTACGGGCCGGAGCTGATGCAGGGCAGGTCAGGAGCGACAATGGGCGCATCGGTGAACGTCAGAGCGAAGTGGATGGCGGGCGTATCGGGCAGGGTCGACGCCCGAAAAGATCGCCATTGGTCCGCCAGACGTCGGGCCGCGGCCTCGTCATCGACGCGGAAATGGATGGGAATGCGGTGCAGCAAATAAGTCTGGAGCTCGGTCATGGCGCATCAGACACCGTCGCGCAGGAGGGGACAGGTCATGCAGTGGCCTCCGCCCCGGCCGCGCCCAAGTTCAAAGCCGTCGATCTCAAGCACGCGAATGCCCGCTCGGCGCATGGCTTGATTCGTGTATGTATTCTTGCGATAGGCGATGACCACGCCCGGCTCGATGGCGACGGTGTTATTCCCGTCATCCCACTGCTCCCGGGCCTGCTGATACTCATCCCCGCCCGTGGGAATCACCCGCAGCGACTTCACGCCCATGGCGTCGCGCACGGCTTCAAGAAAATCGGCTTCGGGCGTGATATGGAACTGGCGCTCGTGGTCGCCCGGACGGATGCTGTACGCCCGGATAGCTCCCACCACCTTGGGATAGATGGTCACCGCGTCGACATCGAGCATGGTGAAGACGGTGTCCAGGTGCATGTGCGCCCGGTCGCGGGTCATGTGGGCGACAATGACCCGATCCACCGCGTCCGCGGCGAAAAGCCGGGCCGCGAGCTGTTCGATCATTTGCCCCGTGGTGCGTTGACTCATTCCCACCAGCAGGGTGCGATTGCCGATGGGCATGACGTCCCCGCCCTCGATGCTGGCCCGGCCAAAAGTTTCGGCGTCGAACCGGCAACCATCCCCCTCCTCCAGCAACGGCATCCAGAACTCGAAAGACGCTTCTTGAAACATGGGATGAAAATGGTAGATCATCCCCACATTGTAAGATTCCAGGTGGCGGGCCTGATGATACATGGTGTTGATGCTGACGCCGTTGTAAATCCAGGAGGAGGAGTCGCGGGTAAACAGGGAATTGGGCAGGGGCGGGAGGATGAAAGCGTCGTCGGTCGCCGTGACGCCAACCAGGGAAGCGTGTCGAAACAAGTCGCTACCCCCGAGCTTCTTCGCCTCGCCTTTGGTCATGCCCCCAATGAGGTGCGTGGCCAGCGCGTCGGGGCTGAGCTCATGCAGCATGGCCCGCAGCGGCTCCACCAGGGCCGCGCCCACGGTGTGCGGGGTGATGACAAGACTGACAATGCGCCGTCGGGCTTCCTCGCTGGCCGCCAGGGTTTCAGTGAGCAGGTCAGCGAGATAGAAGACCTGCACGCCCCAATCCCGCATGATTTGAACGAACGCGTCATGCTCCAACTGGGCGTGCTGCACCCAGATGACGTCATCGAAGAGCAGCTCATCGTGATTGGCGGGCGTGAGGCGCTGCAGGCTCAGATCGGGACGGTGCACCAGCACCTTGCGCAGCTTACCGATTTCAGAATATACGCCGAATTGAGGCATCAAAAGCTTCCGAGGATAAAATGAAAGGACAGTGCTCATGATATCGCAGTTTCCACTGAATGCCAACTCGACTCATCATCCAGGGTGCGGCCTAATTTTTGGCAAATCGCGTTGTCATCAGGAATTCGGTCATGCGGGCTCCCCCGGCGCTGAAGGATACTGTTGGTTTACCTGGATGCGGCGGGGATGGCCCCCTCCCCGCCTTTTTACGTCGAACTTCCCATGATTTTCAGCGAATCGCCCGTGAAAGGTGGGACTTCTGCGCGTTATTTCGTGATAAAACCCACCATTTTCCGAGTCCTCGTCGTGTTTCCCGGTAACCTACCCTTGTGAGGAAGCGCAGGGGTGGGGCGGCGTTGGCGGATCACTGCCTCTGCCGGCTTGTGCGGTTTTCACAGCTGCCAGCCCTCTTACCGTCAGGTTAACGACCGTCACGCCTTGGCCGAGGCCGCAACCATCCCCGCCATCGCAGTCACCCAATCATCCCGGTCGTTCAGGCAAGGGATGAGCTGGAAATGCTCCCCGCCCGCGTCCAGAAACGTCTCCCGACCCGCGATACCGATCTCCTCCAGAGTCTCCAGGCAATCGACCGTGAAGGAAGGGGTGACCACGGCCAGGCGCTTCACGCCCACGCGGGCCAGACGCGCCAGCTCATCCGCGGTGGCGGGCTCCAGCCACTTGTCCCGCCCCAGGCGAGATTGGAAGGCCACCGAATACTGGTCGGGCCGCAACGCCAACGTTTGGGCCACAAGCCGCGTCGTGGTGAAGACCTGGTGGCGATAGCACACCGCATGGGCCGCGGCCGCCGTCGCGCAGCAGCCATCGCGCAGGCAGCCAGCGCCCCGCGGCGCGGTCTTATGTAAATGCCGCTCGGGGATGCCGTGATAGCTGAATAGCAGGTGAACGAAATCATTTGAGTCGAGGATGGGACGTATGCTGGCGGCCAGTGAGGCGATGTAGTCGGGATGATCATAATGGGGCGGGATGATGCGCAGCGTGTACTCCCCCACCTGCCGGGCAATGGCCTTCCTATCCGCCTGAGCCTGGGCCACGGCCCCCCGCAGCCAGCGCGTCGCGGCCCTGTCACCCGTCACCTTCACGCCGACCAGCTTCTCGAACTCCGCCAGCGTCTTCAACGCCAGGGTTTCGTAAGTGGACATGGCGTAGTGCGGGTACATGGGCAGAAGGATCACCTCCCCGCCCGGTTCGATGCGTCCCAACAACTTCTCCAGGCCCGACCGCACCGAGGGCTGGCCGTAGCGCATGGCCATGACCACGGGCATATTCAGTCGGGCCTCCAGCTTGGCCCGCACCCGGTCGGTGAGTGCGATCAGCGGCGAGCCATCCTCCCACCAAATGCTTTGATAGGCGCTGGCGGATTGGGCCGGGCGTTTGGGCAAGATGAAGCGTTTGACGATGAGCCAGCGCAGGGGATAGGGCATGTCGAGGATGCGTGAATCCATCAGGAATTCATCCAGATAGACCCGCACGTCCGCTTCGTCGGGCGAAGCTGGCGACCCAAGATTCGCCAAGATGACGCCGCGTAAATGTAACCGATTTGAATAAGCGGGCGTCTTATCGTCGGTTGGCGATAACGCTACATTCATTTTCTTTCGTTTTGTTCTTTCATTCATTGCATTCATTTCATTCATTGCCATTGCCAACGCGTCAAAGCCAAAGACGATGAGGACGCGACCAGACAAAAGGTGAAAATAAAAGCCTTTTTCGCGTCGTCAGCTCTTCGCATCTTTGCGGCATGACATTTTTCGAGGCAGAATCAGACTGTCCTGGCAGTTGCCATTTCTCTCCAAAGGAGGTTCTTTCACAATGAAAACATGGTTGACTGTTCTACTTGCCCTGATATTGCTTCTCCTGCCTCGGGCGTCCTTCGCCTGGGGAGGAGGGCCGGATTGGCAACAGATTCAGACAGACGCCAACAGGATTCATGAACAGGCCATCACGCTGGAAGATGAAGCCTTTCAAATGCGTCTGATGGCGCAGCAAGCCCGTGATATGGAGACGAATCCTGATATCATTCGCGATCTGGATGGCATCATTGCGGCAGCCAGAGATATCGAGCAGGACGCCGCAGCCATTGCGGTCACCGCGGATGACATCAACTACCGCATCGATCACTCGGAAGTCACCACGCTTTCTCTTGCAGAAGATATTGGTAAGATGGCGAACCGCATCCTGTGGACCGAAGGTCAGATCGGGATCATGTCGGACCGCATCGTGGTCAGCGAATTCCTCATCAGCGAGAGCGTCCTAACGCTGGTCCGCTCCATCCAGGAGACCAAGGACGCGATGACGGTGAATACGCAGACCATTCAGTGGTATAACAGAGACATCCAACAGCAGCTCGTTTTTTAACGACATTCTGCGGGCGGTTCCCGGGATAAACTCGGGGCCGCCCCATGATGCATGCAACGAGGCCGTCTATGATGCCAACAAAGATGGATGATGTTCATGAACAGAAGCTCATCCAGGGGTTGAAAGCCCATGAATCCTGGGCCTGTGAGGAGCTCATCGAGCGATTCGCGGATATGGTGTACCGCGTGTGCTATCGTATCCTGCAGAACCCCCAGGAGGCTGAAGACGCCATGCAGGAGACGTTCATTACGGTGTATCGCCGCATCGATAGTTTTCGCGGTGACGCGAAGTTGTCGAGCTGGCTCTACCGCGTGGCTACCAACATGGCGCTGAGCATGTTGCGCTCGAACATCCGAAAACAAGGCCGGGATCTGTCGCTGGAAAACGACGAGGACGATGAAAGGCCTCTGTCCGATGCGGAGGTCATCGTGCCCGAAACGTTCATCTTGCAACAAGAAAACCGCGCCCTGCTGGAACAAGGCCTGGAAGCTATGTCGCCCAAACTGCGGGCGGCGTTGATGCTCTATGAGATCGAAGGGTTTTCCATGAAAGAAACAGCCCAGGCATTGGGCGTTTCAGAGTCCGCCGCGAAGCTACGGGTTCACCGCGGACGCCAATTTCTGCAAAAGTATCTTGCACAGTATTACGAGGAGGTTATGACATGAATCATCAACAGGCAAGCGCACTCGCTCCCGATTATGTGGACGGGCTTTTGGACGAAGCGCAGCGCGCAGACTTCGAAGCGCATCTCCGGGAGTGTCCTGACTGTCAGGAATCGGTGGCTAGCTTTCGGGCCCTGCGCCAGACGCTGAGCAAAACGAAGGATATGGCTCTTTCCGACGAGGCCCGTCTGCGGCTTTATCAGCGTTTCAACGAGGAGCGGGCCCGCCGCGGGGAGAGTTTGCTACGCGTCCCCGCGGATCTGCTGGCCAGGGTGAAACCCAAGGCCGCGGCCACGCCTGAAGCGGCCAAAAAGCTGGCGGGCGGCGGCAAAGAGGCCACCCTGCTGGCCGCAGATAGCGGCGCGCACATGGCCCGATCCACCGGGCGAGGCGCCAAACGTTTTGGCGGCAAAATGAAGCGAAGCGCGAGCAACGCGGGGCGGCATCTGGTGGAAGTGGCCAGGGAGGCGGGCCGCACCGCCGCGAATGTGGGTCGCATCGTCACTGTGGAGAGTTATGAG
Organism: Anaerolineae bacterium; assembly: GCA_026991225.1. Lineage (GTDB taxonomy): Bacteria > Chloroflexota > Anaerolineae > J102 > J102 > M2005. Next base: position 15,796 of record JALXCB010000046.1, read on the forward strand.
GTGCTGCGAGAAGCGCCGCGGAGCAAAGGCAAGGCCCTGCTGGCTCCGCCCAAACTCATGGGCAAGGGCGTGAAAGCGGGCGCGCGCATGATGACCGGCACGGCGAAAGTTGCGGCCAAGAGCGCCAAAGGGGGGGCTGTCTTGATAAAGGATGGGGCCAGCACGGCCGCGACGGGCATGCTCGAGAGCGCCCGCCTGGGCAAGGCCTTTGCCGAATCCACAGACAAGCTGGCCCAGGCCGGGGAGCAGATGGCGCGCGGGGTCAAAGAGGCCGCCCGCACCGTGATCGAAGCCTCGGAAAGCGAGGATTAGCGCCATAGCAATGGAAACTCGGCCCACTGGGCAGGAAAATCTCTCACGCAAAAGCGTCAAGTCGTCAAGACAAGTTTGCAAGTCGCAGGTGGCGGGTGGCAGGTGACAGGCGGAAGGAAGCAAGTAGAGCTGCGCAAGCTGACTTGCCACCTGCCAACACTTCTTTTCCCCCTTGCGCCCTGGCGTCTTTGCATGAGATCAAATGGCGCGGAAGGTCCTGTGCGCGGCTTCGACGGTGGCGTCGATGACCGCATCGTCGTGGGCCAGGGACATGAAGCCGGCCTCGAATTGGGAGGGGGCGAGATAGACGCCCGCTTCCAGCATGGCCCGGAAGTAGCGGGCGAAGCGTGCCGTATCGCTGGCCGCAGCCGAATCCCAGTCGGTGACCGGGCCTTCGGTGAAGAAGGCGGCGAACATGGTACCCACTCGGGTCTGATAGATGGGCACGCCCGCGGCCCGGGCCGCGTCGCCGATGCCCCGAGACAATCGCTCCGTCCGGGCCTCCAGCGTCTCCCACACACCCGGCTCCGTCAGCTTGCGCAGGGTGACGATGCCCGCGGTCATGGCCAGGGGGTTGCCGGAAAGGGTCCCGGCCTGATAGACCGACCCCACCGGCGCCACCATCTCCATGATCTCCCGCCGGCCGCCGTACGCGCCCACAGGCAGCCCCCCGCCGATGACCTTGCCCAGGCAGGTGAGGTCGGGCCGGATGCCGTAGAGGGTTTGCGCGCCGCCCGGATGCACGCGAAAGCCGGTCATCACCTCATCGAAGATGAGCAGCGCGCCATGGGCCTGGGTTATCGCCTGCAGCCCCTGCAAAAAGCCCTCTGCCGGAGGCACGACGCCCATATTCCCGGCCACGGGCTCCACGATGACCGCGGCGATCTCTTCGGGGAACGCGTCGAACAGCGCCCGCACCGAGTCCAGATCGTTGTAGCGGGCGACCAGGGTGTCCTGCACCATGGCCGGGGGCACGCCGGGCGAATCGGGCAGGCCCAACGTCGCCACGCCCGACCCTGCCTGCACCAGCAGCAAGTCGGCATGGCCGTGATAGCAGCCCTGGAATTTGATGATCTTGTGGCGGCCGGTGTAGGCCCGGGCCAGGCGCAGCGCGCTCATGGTGGCCTCGGTGCCCGAATTGACGAAGCGCACCATCTCGATGTTGGGCATGAATTCGGTCACCAGCCGGGCCAACTCGATCTCCAGGGGCGAAGGAGCGCCGTAGCTGGTGCCCTTGCGAACCGCCTCGGTCAGGGCGTCGACCACGTCGGGATGGGCGTGGCCCAGGATGAGCGGGCCCCACGAGAGCACGTAATCGATGAAGCGGTTGCCGTCCACGTCGAACAGATAGGGCCCCTCGCCCCGCTCGATGAACAGGGGCTGGCCGCCCACCGACTTGAAGGCCCGCACGGGCGAATCCACCCCGCCGGGGAGCAGGCTTTGGGCCTGGGAAAAGAATTGTTGGGATCGGGTGGTGTTGAGAGTCATAGTGCTGGATCAGGAGTGGGGTTGGCAAGTTATGACGACTAAGTTATAATGTTGAAACCGTGAAGGCGACGAACTATTTCATCAACAGCGTTTTGAAACGGCGTCCCTACTTGCGATGGGAATGGATCGAACGGGTAATAGCCCATCCGATTCGCACCGAAACGCAACCAAACGGACGCATCCGCTTTTGGGGCTGGATTGAAGAAAGAGGAAAGTATTTGCGCGTTGTCACAGAAGCGGATGGAGAAACCGTTCACAATGCCTTTTTCGATCGTCGTTTCAAACCTTAGCCAGGATTTGCATCATGATCTTCGAGTATTTTCCAGATACGGACATGCTTTATATCCAATTGAACGAGGGCATCAGCGTGGAATCGGCAGAAATCGCTCCCGGCGTTGTCATCGATCTGGACGATCAGGGCAGCATCATTGGTATTGAAATCGAGGATGCCAGCGAGCGATTCAATTTGTCTCGACTGGAGCTGAAAGGACTCCCGCTGGCTGACCTCGTCGTTCGGGACAGGTTGCCTCAAGCGGCCTGAGCAGGACCTTATCGGACAATCCAACGGCTCGCCGATACGAACGGAAATGGGAATGCTGATGACACGGATGCTTCGCAACGCAGATTTCCGCAGATCTGTTCCGAAAATAGCGTTGGCCCTCCCTGCCAAAAGTCGCCATGCCAACGTTGGGCGAGGCTGCAACGGACGTGATGAGTAATGCGTAATCCGTGAGATCGTTACGCATCACGCATTACGCATTACGTGCTTGGCTTCCCGCGCCGCCCTGGCCGCGAGACATTTTCATCGGTATCGGCGCGCCGCCGCGCATGGCGCCTTCGTTCTGATTTTTTCTGCGTTCATCTGCTTGCATCCGCGTTCACCTGCGTTCTCTCATCCTGGCTTCGGAACAAGGATTTCACCGCCATCTCGCCCGAATGGATGCAGTCGGGGATGCCGATGCCGTGGTAGGCGTTGCCAGCCAGGGCCAGGCCCGGCCAGCGCTCCAACCCGGCCAGGATGCGTCCCACCCGAGCGGGATGGCCCACGTTGTATTGGGGCATGGCCCGCGGCCAGATAAAGACGCGGTGAAGAAAGGGCTCAGCGGTGACGCCCAGGGTCAGGCGCAGCTCCTCCCGGGCGATGGCCAACAGCCCTTCTTCCGTCCAATCGATGGCGTCTTCCTGGCCCGCGCGGCCCACGAACACCCGCAGCAAGGCCATGCCTTCGGGCGCGCGGTGGGGAAATTTGGTAGAGGTCCAGGTGCAGGCCAGGGCTTTGCGCCCCTCCCGGCGGGGGATCACGTAGCCGTAGCCGTCCAGCGGGCGGGGGACGTCGGCCAGGCGGTAGGCCAGGGAGATGGTGGCCGTGGACGCGTAGGGGATGGCGTCCAGCAGGGAAGCGAGTTCAGGGTCGTGCGGGCGCAGCAGGCGGGCAGAGACGAACGCGGGCGCAGCCAGGATGAGTCGGTCAGCCTTCAACACTGCATACTGATTACTGAATACTGAATATTGGTGACTATCCTTTTTCAACTCCCTCACCTCCACACCCAACCTCAACTCCGCCCCCAATTTACGCAACCTCACCACCAACGCCTCCACCAGCTCGGCCAGGCCCGTTTGCGGGGTGACGAACATGCTGCGGGAGCCGGGCGCGGCCCCGTTGCGCTTCATCCGCTCCCGTTTGGCGGCCAGCGCGCCCCGCACCAATCCCCCATGCTTCACCTCCAGGTCTCGCAGATAGGGGAAGGTGGCTTGCAGGCTGAGCTGGTCGCCATCGCCCGCGTAGATGCCGCTCATCAACGGCTCGATGAGCGCCTCATAAGCCTCCCGCCCCAGGCGACGGCCCACAAACCGGCCCAGGCTCTCCTCCCCGGGCGACTTCGCGGGCGGCAGCAGGAAGTCGAGGCCCATGCGCAGCTTGCCAGGCCAGGAGATGAGCCCGGTGCGCAGCATCCCCCCGAAATCAGTGGGGATCATCATGGTCAGACCGCCGGGCAGGGGATGCAGGCGGCCTTTGTGCAGGATGTAGGTGGCTTTCTGCTTGGGGTTGCTGCCATGCAGACGGTCGGCGACGCCCAGCTCTCGGGCCAGGGCCATGCCCCACGGCTTTATGGCGATGAAGGTGTCGGGCCCGCCTTCGATGACGAAGCCATCCACCCGCTCGGTCGCGATCTTCCCGCCCCAGCGGTGGGCTTTTTCCAGCACGATGACCTCATCGGGCGGGTTTTGGGGCCGGGTGAGGGCGAAGTAGGCGGCGGAGAGGCCGGCGATGCCACCGCCGATGATGATGAGTCGAGTCATAGAGTGATCTTACGTTGAGTAATCAGTTATCAGTAAACAGTAATCAGTGGGGGCGCGGATGGATACTGATTACTGATCACTGTTTACTGATTACTTCCGGTTAAATTCATGGACCATTGCGACGACGGCCCGCACGTTCTCCACGGGCGTGTGCTGCAAGATGCCGTGGCCCAGGTTGAAGATGTGGCCCGGTCGACCCGCCGCGCGGGTCAACACGTCCCGCACCTGGTTTTCCAGCTCGGGCAGGGGGGCGAAGAGTGCGGTGGGATCGAGATTGCCCTGCACGGCCACGTCGTCGCCCAACAGCGCCCATCCTTCATCCAGAGGGATGCGCCAATCCAGGCCGATGACATGCCCGCCCGCGGCCTTCATCTCCCCTAGCAGCGTGGTTGCGCCCACGCCGAAGTGGATGACGGGGACGTCGGCCCGGGCCATGAGGGTTTGTAGAATCTGGCGGGAATAGGGCTGGACGAAACGGCGGTAATCCTGAGGATTCAGTGCGCCCACCCAGGAATCGAAGAGCTGCAAGGCCTGTGCGCCCGCGTCGGCTTGCGCCAGCAGATAATCGATGAGCACGGGCGTGAGTTTTTGCATGAGGGCGCGCCAGGCGGCGGGCTGCCCGTACATGAGCTTCTTGGTTTCGACGAAGTTGCGGGACGGCCCGCCCTCGATAATGTAGGCGGCCAGGGTGAAGGGCGCTCCTGCGAAACCGATGAGGGGAACGTCCCGACCATCCAACTCCGTCCGCACCAGGCGGATGGCCTCGTACACATGCCCCAGGTCGGCCCGCACGTCCACTGGCCGGAGCGCGGCCACGTCGTCGGGCGAGCGCACGGGGTTGTGGATGACGGGCCCGCGGCCGGGGACGAATTCCAGCTTCAGGCCCATGGGCGGCAGGGGCAGGAGGATGTCGGCGAAGAGGATGGCCGCGTCCACGCCCAGGGTGTCCACGGGCTGGAGGGTGATCTCGGCCGCGACCTCGGGCCGGGCGATCATCTCCAGGATGCTCTTGTGCTGGCGGCGGATGGCCTGGTATTCGGGCATGTAGCGCCCGGCCTGGCGCATGAACCAGACGGGCGTCGTGTCAGTAATCAGTCTTCGAGTGGCTCTCAGAAATCTCGATGTTGGCTCGTTAGTCATCATTGTCAGGGTTCTCATTGGAAAAGTAATCAGTCATCAGTCCAACGGTTTGTTCCTCACTGATTACTGCTTACTGATAACTGATTACTTCGCCTCGCGAAAGGCTTCAGGAACGTACACACACGCCGGGTCAGTTTCCAGATAATCGCCGGTGACGCCATAGGCCCGGCCGCGCTGGCCGCCGCACACGTCGCGGAATTCGCAGACGCCGCAGCGGCCCTTCAGTTTGTCGGGGTCCCGCAGGTCTTTGAATAAAGGATGGTTGCGATAGACCTCGACCACGTCATCTTTGCGGACGTTTCCGGCCACGATGGGCAGGAAGCCGGAGGGTTCGATATTGCCGATGTGGGAGATGAAGAGGAAGCCATTGCCGTCGTTGACGCCTTTGGTGGGGCGGTTGAGGCCGTCCGCGTACTGGAAGCCCGCGCCCTGGAAGGCGATGGGCGCATCTTCGCCCAGTTCCTGGCGCTTGCGCTGGATGGCCACGCGGCGATACATGGGCGCGGCCGTGGCTTTGACGTCGAAAGGCGCTTCTTGGGCCAGGTCATACAGCCAATTGAAAATGCGCTCGTGCTCCTCGGGGGAGATCATCCAGTCGATCTGGCCCCGGCCCGTGGGCACCAGGAAGAAGACGGACCACTGCACCGCGCCCACCTCTTCGATGAAAGGCACCATCTCGGGCAGGATGTGGGCGTTGTGTTTGGCGACGGTGGTGTTCACCTGCACGCTCAGGCCCACGTCATGCGCCCGATGCAGGATGTCCATGGTGCGCTGCCAGGAGCCCGCCACCTTGCGGAAGTCGTCGTGGATGGCGGGGCGGGGCGCATCCAGGCTAAGGGCGATGCGGCGGATGCCCGCGTCCCGGGCCTTTTGCAGCCGCTCTTTGGTGGGCAGAGCCGTGGCCGTGGGCGTCAGGGAGCAGCGCAGGCCCTTTTCAGTGGCGTAGGCGATGAGATCGAACAGGTCGCGGCGCATCATGGGGTCGCCGCCGGTGAAGATGAGGATGGGATGGTTGCCGAACGCGGCCAGCCGATCGATGAGCTGAAAGCCTTCCTCGGTGGTGAGTTCCAGGGGATGGCGTTGGGGTTGGGCGTCGGCCCGGCAGTGGACGCAGGCGTAGGCGCAGGCCCGGGTCACTTCCCAGGCGATGGTGAAGGGCGCTTTGTCGAAGTCCGCGTGCACCATGCGCCGGTCGTGGTAGGTGCGTTCGGCTGTGGCGGAGGGGGTGAGGTTGGACATGGGAGGATTGGGATTGGGATTGGAAGATTCGTCTTTTGTGACACGGATGGAAGGAACACGGATGACATTCGATTGATGCTATCATTAAGCCATTTTCCCATCCGTGTTTTCTTTTATCCGTGTTGCATGACCTTTTACAGCAATTTTGCGGCGTCCAGGGCGAAGTAGGTGAGGATGAGATCAGCGCCCGCGCGTTTGATGGCGAGCAGGCTCTCCAGCATGACGCGGGTCCCGTCGATCCAGCCGTTGGCGGCCGCGGCCTTGATCATGGCGTATTCGCCCGAGACCTGGTATGCGGCCAGGGGGAGCTTCACCTGCTCCTTGAGCTGCGCCAGGATGTCCAGGTAGAAGCTGGCGGGCTTGACCATGATGATGTCCGCGCCTTCGGCGATGTCGATCTGCACCTCGCGCAGGGCCTCGCGGGCGTTGGCCGGGTCCATCTGATACTGGCTGCGGTCGCCGAATGCGGGCGGGCTTTCGGCCGCGTCGCGGAAGGGACCGTAGAGGGCGCTGGCGTACTTGGCCGCATAGCTCATGATGGGGATGTGTTCGAACCCGGCGTCATCCAGGCCCGAGCGGATAGCGCCCACCATACCGTCCATCATGCCGCTGGGCGCGACCATGTCCGCGCCGGCGCGAGCGTGGGTCACCGCGGCCCGGCTGATGTAATCCAGGGTGGGGTCGTTGAGGACGTAGCCCGTGGGGAGATTGGGGTTGTACGCGGGCTCGTCGGGCGTGTTGATGATCCCGCAATGCCCGTGATTGGTGTATTCACACATGCAGATGTCGCTGACCACGACCAGGCCGGGCAGCGCCCGCTTCAAGGCCCGAATGGCTTCAGGGATGATGCCGTGAGGATCGTCATTTTCGCTGCCGTAGGGGTCCTTGTGTTCGGGAATGCCGAAGAGGATGACCGAGCGCACACCCAGACTCCACGCCCGCTCCGCTTCCTCGATCATCGTGTCGATGGAGAGCTGGAACTGGCCGGGCATGGAGGGAATGGGGTGACGAACGCCCTCGCCGTGGCGCACGAACAGGGGGTAGATGAAATCCTCGGGATGGAGATGGGTTTCCTGCACCATTTGCCGCAGCGCGGGGGAAAGGCGCAGGCGGCGAGGGCGGGCCAGGAGGGAGCGATGGCCGTTGCCGGGCCTCGATGACGTCACAGCTGTGGGCAGGATGGTGGGGAAAGAAGTTGCGCTCATGATAAAAGTCCTTATGAGAGGAAACGAAAGATCGAAGACTAAAGACTGACCGCCGGCTCTCCGAACCAATCTCTCAATGCTGCGACCAGTCCTGGCGTGGTGTATTCTTCGGGCATGATGTCCACAGTCAGGCCCGCTTGCCGGGCTGCGTCCGCGGTGACGGGCCCGATGCAGGCGATGACCGCCCCGGCCAGGGCCTCTACGCCCAGGCCCGCCTCTCGCTCCAGGCGAATGAGGGTGTTGCGTACAGTGGAGGGACTGGTGAATGTGATGGCGTCCACCAGTCCCGAGTGCAGAGCCGCGGGCAGATCCTCGCCCCCGCTCCCCAGCACGGTCTCATAGGCTGTGACCACGTCCACCCGCACACCCCGGGCCCGCAGGCCGTCGGGCAGCACGTCCCGAGCCTGGGCGGCCCGCGGGAGCAGCACCCGCTGGCCCGCGGGAATGGGCAGCGCGGCCAGCAGACTCTCCCCCACCGCTTTGGGCGGGATCAGGTCCACGTCCAGCCCCAGACGACGTTCGACGGCCCAGGCGGTGGCCGGGCCCACCGCGGCGATGTTCGGGCCGTGCAGCGCGTTTGGGGGCAATCCCAGCGCATCCAGGCGTCGGGCCACGGCCTCCACCGCATTGGCGCTGGTGAAGAGGAACCAGTCGTAGTCGCGGGCGTGGCGCAGGGCCACGTCCAGCGGGCCGGCGTCCGCGGGCGGTTGGATGGCGATGGCGGGATAAAGCAGGGTGCGGAAGCCTGCGGCCTCCAGCAGGGCCTTCAGTTCGTCCGCCTGGTGCGCGGTTCGGGTGATGACGATGGTGGGAGAAAAAGTCATGGTGAATGGTGAGAGATGATTTGACGGTCTCATGTCCATTATGTTAGGATCAATGCAATCATTGTTCAGGAGATGCGCTATGGCAGTTGAAGTCAAAACCGTCGAGATCCGAGACGCCAAAAAAGAGTTCCAGCGATGGCTCGCACTGGCGCAACAGGGCGTCGAGGTCATTGTCACCGATGAAGGCGAACCATTGGCTCGCATCTCAGCGGTTCGACCAAACGAGGGCCGCGTCGCTGGACTGAACCGAGGTGAAATCAAAGCTGCCGAAGATTTCGATGAGCCGCTGCCAGAGTCCTATTGGATCGGGGAGTAAATGCGCCTTCTGCTCGACACACACATTTTTATCTGGTGGGCGGATGAGCCAGAACGTCTTGATGGACGGCTGCTCGACGCTCTGCTGAACGCTGAAAATGAATTGATTTTGAGTGTTGTCAGTCTTTGGGAAATGCAGATCAAAGCGCAATTGGGGAAATTAACGTTCCAAAGGCCGTTGAAGGAGCTCGTTCATTTACAACAAAGCGTCAACGGGTTGCAACTGCTTCCTGTAACGTCAAATCACGTGTTTTTGCTGGATGAACTGCCACTCATTCACAAGGATCCATTTGATCGGTTGATCATCGCTCAGGCGTTGGCGGAGAATCTGATCCTCGTGAGTCACGATAGAGTATTCGAGGACTATCAGGTCCTCCTGTGGAAGCCCGATATGCAGGGATAAAGTTAATCGGAAGTCGATAAGATTTCGACAGCGCCCTGGACAAGCGCCTCTTCCGCCAGGGCCCGGCCCAGCGCCAGGGGATCGTCGCCCGTCGCCTCCACGCGTAGCGTGCGGCGGCCATCGGGCGAGGCCACCAGCCCGGTGAGATGCAGGCCGGCATCGACAGGATGGGCGTATGCGGCCACGGGAATGGCGCAGCCGCCGCCCAATCCCGCCAGAAAGGCCCGCTCGGCCTGTGCGGCCGCCCGCGCGGCGGGATCTTCCACCGCGGCCAGCAGAGCCAGGGTGCGTTCATCGTCCGCCCGGCACTGCACGCCCAACACGCCCTGCCCCGGCGCAGGCAGCATGACGTCCAGGGGCAGATACTGCGTCACCGCGTCTTCCAGGCCCAACCGGGTGACCCCGGCCGCGGCCAGCACAATGGCGTCGTACTGGCCCTCCCGAGCCTTGCGGATGCGGGTGTCCACATTGCCGCGGATGGGTTTGACCGCCAGGTCGGGGCGATAGGCCAGCAGTTGGGCCTGACGCCGGGGGCTGGAGGTGCCCACCACCGCGCCCGCGGGCAATGCATCCAGCGTGCGTCCCGCAGGGCAGATGAGCGCGTCTCGGGCGTCGGCCCGCGGGGGCGTGAGACCGATGGTGAGGCCGGGCGCATCCTCCACCGGCAGGTCTTTCAGGGAATGGACGGCCGCGTCCACCCGGCCCTCCCGCAAAGCCCGCTCCAGCTCTGCGGTGAAGAGCCCCTTGCCGCCGATGAGGGGCAGGGGCTTGTCCAGAATCCGGTCGCCTTGGGTGACGATGACCTGGATGTCGATGGTCAGGCCGGGATGCGCCGCCCGCAGCAGATCCGCGACGTAGTCGGTCTGCCAGCGGGCCAGTGCGGAGGGGCGGGTGGCGAAGGTGAGAGTGGGCATGAGAGTGGAGATTGGGATCAGGATAGGATGAGGGAACGTAGCCAGGTTGGCGCGGGAAGCCACTCCCGTAATGCGTGATGCGTAAGGAGCTCACGGATTACGCATTACGCATCACGTCGGTTGCAGACTCGCCCACCGTGGGCTTCGAGTCATTTTTGCAAACCAACGCTATTTTCGGAGCAGATAGTCTTCCAGGGCGAAGAGGTCCTGAATGGCGCGGGCGTAGGGTTCGGCGTTGCCGCGGGCGGCCTGGGCCTTAAGCTGCAAGGTGGGTTCATGCAGGAGTTTGTTGACCAGCCGATGGGCGAGGCGGGTCATCTGATCGGCGACGATGGTATCATCGTGCGGAAGCTTGCGCAAGGCTTGTTCCAGCTCGGCCCGGGCCAGATCGTTGGCCTTGCGGCGCATGCCCACCAGCACCGGCAGCACTTGGCGGCTTCCCAGCCAGGCCATATAGCCATCCGCCGCCTCGGCGACCATGACTTCCACCTGAGGAATAGCGGCCTGCCGCTCCTCCAGGTTGTGCTGCACGATCTCCTGAATGTCATCCAGCACAAAAAGCTCCACGTGGGGAAGGCTCGCGACCGCGGGATCGATGGCGCGCGGCACGGAAAGATCCACCAGGATGAGAGGACGGGCCCGGCGGGGCGTCATGGCGGGCGTGATCAGGAAGCCGTCGCCCCCCGCGGCCACGATCACGGCGTCGGCCCAGCTCAGGCCATCTGGCAGTTGGCTGAGGGGGTGGGCAGTCGCCTGGACGCGGTCAGCCAGGGCCTGCGCCCGGGCCAGAGTGCGGTTGTAGATGCGGATGCGGGCGTCGCTGAGCCCGGCCGCGTGCTTGGCCACCAGCGACCCCATCTCCCCCGCGCCCACGATGGCCAGACGCTTGCTCTGACTCAAGGCCGCATGACCATCCACCCAGCGCATGACCACCGACCCGATGGAGACGGCGTTGCGGCTGATGGGGGTTTCGGTGCGGGCCCGCTTCCCCGTCTGAATGGCCGTGCGGAAGAGCTCGGCCAGTTGCGGGCCGATGGCGTGCACTTCCAGCCCCATCTCATAGGCATCCCGCACCTGGCCCAAAATCTGTGGTTCGCCCAGCACCATGGAATCGAGCCCGCAGGCGACGCGGACCAGATGGTCGACGGCATCCCGCCCCTGCCAGACATACAGATAGCGTTGCAACTGGCTGGCGGAGAATCCCGTTCGGGCCTGGAAGAAGTCGCGGAGGAGGCCCATAGCCGCAGACGCGTCCGAGGCCGCCAGATACCACTCCGTACGATTGCAGGTGGAGAGGACGGCGGCCTCATCGATGCTGGGGTGGGCCGTAAGTTGGATCAGGGCCTCTCGGGCAGCCTCGCCTTCGATGGCGAAGGCCTCGCGATGGGCCAGCGGCGTGGTGCGGTGGTTCAAGCCAAGGCAAAGGATCGTCATAATCGACGCAGAAATCAGGAAGGGCGGTTCGGAATAGAAGTTAAGCAAACCTCATAATTTCTAAGTAAACCTTATCACAGATTGCAATCGACGACCAAAAAATGTCTTCTCCAAAACCCCGAGAAAACAAAGAATGCGATGAATCCTACATTAAAAGTGGCTAAAAACCGAGGTGAAACACGCGCTCAAAGAAAAAGCCCGCCGAAAATCGGCGGGTGCTGAAGGAATGTGAGATTGGAATCAAGAAGCACGGGACGCTTCTGCTGCCTCCTCCAATCGCCAGTACAGGGCCTGGATGGCTTCCCAGACGGCCTCGCGCAGGGCTTCGATTTGTTCCATGTTGGGGGGCTGCGCGGGCGTGTCCTCATCCTGCCGCCCGACATACATGGCCCGGCTGACTTCGATCATGGCCCAGGGCTGCTGGCTCTCCATGCCATGCGCCTTCAGGTCCCAGCCGCCCCAATAGGGGCTGTTGAGCGCGACCGGGCCCGGCTCCGCCACCTCGCACAGCGAAGGGATGCGGTTCAGCCGCCGCCCCACTTCCTGCCCGAAGAATTGCAGATGGTCGGCGGGCATGGTGGTGCGGGGGTAGCCGTTGCGCAGGTGGCCGCGGGCGTCGCCCAGGTTGGAGACGCAGCCGCGGGGGCGGATTTGTTGCGCCGGGTCGTATTTGCGGGGCCCGCGCGCGGCCATGCTGTGGGCGTCGATGACCAGCTTCACCTCCGGGTCGCGGGCGATGGCGGCCAGTTGTTCGTGCCAGGGATGCCAGTAGCGATGCACCAGCTCCCGCTCTTCCGCCAAATCGGGATGCTGGCCGGGCTTGAAGATGGTCTGGCCGTAGCTGGTGACGTCTTTAATGACGCCATCGCCGATGCGCTTGAGCTGGCCGGGATCGTCGGGGCGATTGACGTCGATGAGGGCGCGGGCGTAGGGAAAGCGCACCCAGTGACGCACGCGGTCGCGGAAGTCGAAAATCAGGTCGGTGTAGACATCCGCTTCGTTGAAGATGTGATCTTCCCCGATGGCCAGCCGCCCCTCGAATTCGGGCGGGACAGCCAGCCCGGCGTGGGGAAGGATGATGGCGATGGGGAGTTTGTCGTCTTGAATCGTCCGTGTTGCGCTCATGGTTCCATGCGACGCAAGGGGTGGGATATGAGAAAAGGTGCGACTTGACCGAAATGAGCTGGCATTCCGATAGGTCGCACCTGTTTTGTATACGAACAATCGAAGCCAATTGTTCCTCAACGTTCTTTTCAGGCGACACGGGCAGCAACCCGCCGTTACGGATGAAAACGCCCCGCGGCCGGGGCCGTGCAGGAAGCCAAGCACGTAATGCGTGATGCGTAACGATCTCACGTTTCACGTTTTCACGCATCACGCCCGTTGCAGACTCGCCCAACCTTGGCTTTGCGAACCTTCAGCAACCAGCGATCATTCGATTTTCATAGCAGCTCGATGGCCATAGCCACGGCCTCGCCGCCGCCCAGACAGAGCGCGGCCACGCCCCGCCGCCCGCCCGTCTGGCGCAGGGCGTAGATCAGGGTGGTGAGGACGCGGGCGCCGCTGGCTCCCAAAGGATGCCCCAGGGCGATGGCCCCGCCGTGGATATTGACCTTCTCCGGGTCTAGCCCCAGTTCGATGATGTTTTGCAGGGATTGGGCGGCGAAGGCTTCGTTCAGCTCGAACAGATCGACGTCGGCCAGGCTCCAGCCGATGCGGTCCATGAGGCGGCGGATGGCGTGGGGGGGCGCGGTGAAGACTTTGAGGGGCTCGACCGCGGCGTGGGTGTAGCCGATGATGCGGGCCAGGGGCGTCAGGCCATGGGCTTGAGCGTACTCGGGATGGGCGATAACCGTGGCGGCTGCGCCGTCGCTGATAGGCGGCGCATTGCCCGCGGTGACCGTGCCCCCTTCCTCGAACGCGGGCCGCAGTCGAGCCAGGGCCTCCAGGCTCGTGTCCGGGCGGATGGGCTCATCCCGATCCACGACCACCTCCTTGCGCTTCTGTTTCACCGTGATGGGAACCATCTCATCTTTGAACAGCCCCTCCTCGGTGGCCCGAACCGCGCGCATGTGGCTCTGATAGGCGAACTGGTCCTGCATCTCGCGAGTGATGTTGAAAGTGCGGGCGATCCATTCCGCCTCGTTGCCCATGTGCAAGCCGTTGAAAGGATCGATGAGGCCGTCATGCACGGTAGCGTCCAGCACCTCGCCATTGCCCAGGCGGTAGCCGAAGCGGGCTTTGGGCAGCATGTAGGGCCCCATGCTCATGGCCTCCATTCCCCCTGCCACATAGAGCCGACCATCGCCGGCGCGGATGGCGCTGGCCGCGAACATGACCGCGCGCAGGCCCGAACCGCACACCTTGTTCAGGGTGACCGCGCCCACGCTCTCGGGCAGGCCGCCGAAGACGGCCGCCTGGCGGGCCGGGGCCTGGCCCGTGCCCGCGGGGATGACCTGCCCCATGAACACTTCCTCGACCTCGGCGGGATCAATGCCCGACCGTTCCACCACCGCCCGGATGACGTGCGCGCCCAGTTTGGGCGCAGGGATGTTGCTGAGCGCACCGCCCAACCGGCCGCCGGGCGTGCGGGCTGCGGCAAGGATGACAGGATAAATCGGTTGGTTCATGACAAGGCTCCTGTTCCGAAAATAGCGTTGCATTGGTTTACAAAAATAACTCGAAGCCCCCGTTGGGCGGGTCTGCTACAGACGTGATGCGTAATCCGTAATCCGTGAGGTCATTACGCATCACCCATTACGCATTACGTAGCTGGCTTCCCGCGCCGCCCTGGCCGCGGGGCGTTTTCATCGGTATCGGCAAACGTCGCTCGCGGCGCATGAAATTCATTCAATCGTCTTTTTAATCAACGCGGGCGGCGTCACGGGTTCATCGCTCCAGGCGTAGGCGGTCAGAAGCTCTTCGGCCGCGGCCCGGGCCTCGGCTTCGGTGCGGGCGTGGATGTCGCAGAGGACGTCGCCCGCATCCACCCGGTCGCCGATCTTCGCCCGCAGGACGACGCCCACGCGATGGTCGATGAGATCGCCCTTCTTCTCGCGGCCGCCGCCCAGCTTCACCGTGACTTCGCCGAATGTGCGAGCGCGCACCTGGCTGAGATAGCCCGATTGAGGGGACGTCAGGGGCAGGACCACGGGCGCGGCGGCCAGGATGGCGTCGGGATCGTCGGCCACGCGAGGATCGCCGCCCTGATAGGCCACGAACATTTGGAATTTGCGCAACGCCCGGCCGCTGGCCAGGGCCTCTTCCACGCGGGATCGCCCCTCCTCCACGCTGTCCACTCGCCCGCACATCTGCAATAGATGCGCGGCCTCGGTGAGGATGAGTTCGGTGAAATCGGCCGGGCCTTCGCCCTTGAGGGTGGCGATCGCCTCCTTCACCTCCAGCGCATTGCCCACGGCCAGGCCCAAAGGCTGATTCATGTCGGTGACCCGGGCCGCGACCTTGCGCCCGGACAGCTTGCCGATGGCGACCATAAGCCGGGCCAGCTCCACCGCGTCCTCCAGTATCTCCATGAACGCGCCATTGCCGGTTTTTACGTCAAGCAAAATCACGTCCGCGCCCGCGGCCAGCTTCTTCGACATGATGGAGGAGGCGATGAGGGCCATGCTGGGCACGGTCGCGGTCACATCGCGCAGTGCGTAAAGCTTCTTGTCCGCGGGAGCCAGTTCCGCGGTCTGCCCGGCCACGACGATGCCGATGTCGGCCAGTTGCTTCTTGAATTCCTCAATGGTCAGCTCCGCCCGCCAGCCGGGGATGGATTCCAGCTTGTCCAGGGTGCCGCCCGAGAAGCCCAGTCCCCGGCCCGACATCTTGCCGATGGGCTGGCCCGCGGCCGCGACGATGGGCGCCAGGGCCAGGGTCACCTTGTCGCCCACGCCGCCGGTGGAATGCTTGTCCGCCACGGGCCTGACCACGTCGCTCAGGTCGAGGGTCTCGCCCGAATGGGCCATGCTCAGGGTGAGGTCGGTGACCTCGCGGTCGGTCATACCTCGTAACAGCACGGCCATGGCCCAGGCCGCGGCCTGGTAGTCGGGAATCTCGCCCCGCGTGTACCCCTGGATGAAGAAATCGATCTCCTCGGTGGTCAATTCCAGACCGTCTCGTTTTTTGGCGATGATATCGACAGCGCGCATGGGAACTCCTGCTATGAAAATAGATTTGGAGGACGCAGATAACGCAGATTGAAACGGATGAACGCAGATGATAAAGAAAAAATCTGCGAAAATCATCTGCGAAAATCTGCATTGCGAAGCATCCGTGTCATCTGCGCTCTCATTTTCATTGGTATTGGCGCGGGCTTGCCCGCCATCGGACTGCTATAAAAATTGATTTGGCAGACCGGGAAACCGGTAGACCGGTAGACCAGTAAACCGGGTGGGGGAGCGAATCGGCCCGGTTTCCCTGGTTTCCTGGTTTACCGGGTTACGGGACTACGGGGCTACGCACCCCGCCATTTTCGTCCGTGTCGGCGAGCTTGCGCTTGGGCCGCCTGCGTTGAAAATAACGTTGCGTTGGTTTGCAAAAAAGACTTGAAGCCCACGTTGGGCGAGCCTGCCACGGGCGTGATTCGTGAAGACGTGAAACGTGAGGGCTTTACGCATCACGCATCACGGTTCACGAATTCGGCTCCCCGCGCCAACGTGGCCGTTAACGTTTTATTGCGTATTTGTCGCTCAAGTATACTGCAACCCGAGAGAAATCATAAAAACCGCGCCGCGCTTCAAGCGCAGACTTCGATTTGTAGATTCCCTCACATTTGCATACAATAGGCGTCAATTCTCGTAACTACTAAGGTGTCGCCGCCACTTTTTGCCACGAAGACACGAAGAAAAGCGAAGGCGCGACGTATTTTTCTTTATTTTTCCTTCGTGTCTTCGAAAAACTTCGAGCCTTCGTGGCAAGACGTTTTCAGCGCCGAATCAGGCTGCCTGAGCAGTTACGCCGCCACCTTCCTCGCTCACAATCTTATAAGGTGACCCATGCAGGATCATCTCGACAAACTCCGACAGCTCAAAGAAGAAGCGATGCAGGGGGGAGGAGAAGCCCGCATCGCCAGGCAGCACGCCGCGGGCAAGCTCACCGCGCGGGAGCGCATCCAGTTGCTGGTGGACGCGGGGAGTTTTCAGGAGTTGGGGATGTTCGTCAAGCACCAGATCGGCGATTTCGGCATGGATCAGAAGCGCTATCCGGGAGATGGCGTGGTGACGGGCTTCGGGACCATCGACGGGCGTCAGGCCGCGGTCTACGCCCAGGATTTCACCGTGCTGGGCGGGACGTTTTCGGAGATGCACGCCCGCAAGATCGTGGCCCTGCAGGACCTGGCTCTGGAAGCGGGCGTCCCCATCATCGGGTTGATGGATTCGGGCGGGGCCCGCATTCAGGAGGGGATTCGCGGGCTGGCGGGCTATGGCGACATGTTCACACGCAACGTGCTCTCCTCGGGCGTCATCCCCCAGCTCTCGGTGATGATGGGCCCCTCGGCCGGGGGCTCCGTCTACGCACCGGCCCTGACCGACTTCGTGATCATGGTCAAAGACACCAGCTACATGTTCCTGACCGGGCCCGACGTGGTGCAGGCTGTGACGGGCGAGACGGTCACCCCCGAGGAGCTGGGCGGGGCCATGGTGCACAATGTGCGCAGCGGGGTGGCTCATCTTTTGGCCGAAGATGAAGCGCACGCGTTGCGGATGGTGCGCCTGATCCTCAGCTATCTGCCCCAAAACAACACCGAGGACCCGCCCCACGCCCCCACCAACGACCCGCCCGACCGTCAGGAGGAATCCCTGGCGCGCATCGTGCCCGCGGCTGAGGACCAGCCCTACGACGTGAAGGAGGTCATCCAGGCCGTGGTCGATCTGGGCAGCTTCTTCGAGGTGCAGCCCTACTTCGCCCGTAACGCCGTGGTGGGCTTCGCCCGCATGGACGGGCATGTGGTCGGCATCGTCGCCAACCAGCCCTCCTTCCTGGCGGGCGTGCTAGACATCGACGCCAGCGATAAAATCGCACACTTCGTGCGGGTGTGCGACGCCTTCAACATCCCCATCCTCACCTTCGTGGACACGCCCGGATTCCTGCCCGGCGTCAACCAGGAGCACTACGGCGTCATCCGCCACGGGGCCAAGATCATCTACGCGTATGTCGAGGCCACCGTGCCCAAGATTTCCGTCATTCTACGCAAGGCCATGGGCGGCGCTTACATCGCCATGAGTTCCCGACGCATGCGCAGCGACCTGGCCCTGGCCTGGCCCACAGCCCAAGTCGCGGTCATGGGCGCGGAAGGCGCGGTGCGCATCCTCCATCGCAAGGACCTGGCGAAAGCGGAAGACCCGGCCCAACTGGAGGCCGAATTCGTGCAGGCGTATCGGGACGCCTTTTTCAACCCTTACATCGCCGCGGAGCTAGGCTTCATCGATGACGTCATCGACCCGCGCGAGACCCGGCCCAAGTTGATCAAGGCCCTGGCCTTTCTGCGCACGAAGGTGCAGCAAAACCCGCCCAAAAAGCATGGGTTGATGCCGGTATGATCGAAAATCTCCAGTTTGGCGCCCTGCTGATGGTCGTGGGCATGACCATGGTGTTCATCATTCTGGCCATGCTTTGGGGGCTCATCGCCCTGTTCCAGCAGATCGACCGTCGCATGTTCGCCCGGGAGGAGGCCCGGAGGGCCCCCAAAACCGAGGAGCCGTCCCCCGAGCTGCTGGCGGCCATCGTCGTGGCCGTGCACCGCTATCGTCTGGAGGCCGCTCAGCCCGAGAGGGCGGGCCCGCGCGTGCCCAAACGCCTGAAGCCCTCCCAGGCGCGTTGGGTGGCCGTAGGACGGGCGTATCAGCTGCGGCAAAACCTCCCGCCGCGAGGGACAAGTGGCAGGAAGTGATCCATGATCTGTCCAACCGCGAATGCTTCCTCATCGAGATGGATGAAAATGGCAACCGGTAGACCGGAAAACCAGTAGACCGGGAAACCATGCGTAGACCGGCTATGCCAGGTCTACTGGTCTCCTGGTTTCCTGGGTTATCAAGAGCGTCTCCCTAAACTAAACGCATTTGGAAATCAGGTGTTTTCGGCCTCGGCCACCCGGAGCTGAAGCTCCGGGCTACGAAACGACGCCGGGTGAACCCGGCTTCCTGCGGCGAGCGACCTGCGCCATAGCCCCATTGATGGGGCGTCGTTTTTAGCCCGCAGGTGAACCTGCGGGCGGCGGCGCGGCCAGAGAATCGCCTTTCACTGATGATCCAATGCGAACCAAAAGCCTTGGTTTCAATTTGCTTTCAGTTTAATTGCTGACTTTGACTCTTTCACCGTGAGCCCTTATGAAAAGCTATACCATCACCATCGGCGACAAGACCCACATCATCGGCCTGCAAGAGCTGGACAATCCCGACCGCTTCCGCGTGCTGGCGGGCGGCCAGGTGTATGAGATCAAGGTTGTGGCCGTGGAGGAGAGCGACGCGGAGATCCCCAGCATCGAGGTGATCCAGGCGGCGAAAGATCAGCCCGCGCTGGCCCACAAAGCGCCCGAACTCCTGCCCAAGGCCCCCTCCTCCAGGCCCCCCGACCTGCCCGAACCGGAAGCTGCGGAGGAGCTCCCCGCCGAGGTGCGGGCGCCCATGCCCGGCGTCATCCTGGAGGTGAGCGTGACGCCCGGAACCCCGGTGCAGCGGGGCGATCAGCTCTTCGTGCTGGAAGCCATGAAGATGAAAAACCCCATTCGCTCCCCGCGGGATGGCGTGGTGGCGGAGGTGTTCGTACACGAGGGCCAGAATGTGAACTACGACGACCTGCTGCTGCGCTATCGGGAGGGCTGAGATGAACATCCTGGCGACCATCTTCGGAGGATTGCTCAGCATGACCTGGGGCCAGGCATTGATGATCGGGGTGGGGCTGCTGCTCATCTATCTGGCCATCGTCAAGGAATATGAACCGGTGCTGTTGCTGCCCATCGGCGCGGGCGCGGTGCTGGCCAACCTGCCCCTCTCGCCCGTGGTCGGCGAGGACGGCATCCTCAGCATCCTCTATCAGGCGGGCGTGGCCAACGAGCTCTTTCCCCTGCTCATCTTCGTGGGCATCGGGGCCATGACCGACTTCGGGCCGCTGCTGGAGCGGCCGCACATGCTGCTGTTGGGCGCGGCGGGCCAGTTCGGCATCTTCGGCACACTGTTTCTGGCCCTGCTGCTCGGGTTCAATATCAATGAAGCCGCGTCCATCGGCATCATCGGCGCCATCGATGGGCCTACGTCCATCTATGTCAGCAATCTGCTGGCTCCTCACTTGCTGGGCCCCATCGCCGTGGTCGCTTACAGCTATATGTCCCTGGTGCCCATCATCCAGCCGCCCATCATGCGGGCGCTGATTAGCAAGAAGGAGCGGCGCATCCGCATGCCTTATAGCGAGAACCCGGTCAGCCGCCGCACCCGCATCCTCTTCCCCATCCTGGTAACCATCGTCGTGGGCATCCTCGTGCCCATGGCCATCCCCCTCATCGGCATGTTGATGCTGGGAAATCTGATGAAGGAGTCGGGCGTGGTACAGCGGCTGGTGGGCGCATCCGAGAACGAGATCGCCAATGTGGTCACCCTGTTTCTGGGGCTGGCCATTGGCGCCACCATGCAGGCGCAATACTTCCTGAAGCTGGACACCCTGCTCATCCTGGTGCTGGGCGTGTTCGCCTTCGGGCTGGACACTGCTGCGGGGTTGCTATTCGCCAAATTCCTGAACTGGGTCACCCGCGGCCCGCTGAATCCCCTCATCGGCGCGGCGGGCATCAGCGCCTTCCCCATGGCCGCGCGGGTGGTGCAGAAGGTGGCGCAGGAGGAGGACTTCGAGAATTTCCTGCTGATGCACGCGATGGGTGCCAACACCGCGGGCCAGATCGCCAGCGTAGTGGCGGGCGGCGTGGTGCTGGCCTTGTTCGCCGGGCGATAGCGCAGGCTTTGAAAATCGATCTCACGCCAAGTCGCCAAGGCGCTAAGGCAGGTTTGCAAATATGCAGGTTTGTTTGCAGGTGGCAGGTCATACCGGGCGCACCTGCTACTTGCCACCTGCCACCTGATTTCCTTTGCGGCTCTTGCGTCTTTGCGTGAGATATTCCGCCGTATCGGCGAGCCATCGCTCGCGCCGCCTGAATCACCGATTGCGGCCGTAGCGCTCGTGGCTGGAGACCCAGTCGGTGGTGGAGATGGCCGCGGCCAGGGAGATCTCGCCCGCCAGCACGGTGGCGGCCACGATCTCGGCGAATTTCTTCACCTTGCCCTTGCCATAGCATCCCAAAATCTCCAGGCATTCCCGCTGGGTGGGCAGGCCCGTGCCCCCGCCATAGGTGGCGACGATGAGGGAGGGGATGGTGATGGAGATGTAGAGGTCCTTTTCGGGCGTGAGTTCGGCGTAGAGGATGCCCGCGGAGCTCTCCGACACATTGGCCACGTCCTGGCCCGTGGCGATGAAGATGGCCGTGATGCCATTGGCCGAGTGCAGGCCGTTGTTGTTGGCCCCGGAGAGGATGGCGCCCACATTGGCCACGCCGTAGTGATAGGCCAGGCTTTCCGGCTCCACCCGCATGTTCTGGATGAGCACGTCGCGGGGGATGGTGGCTTCGGCGATGACGCGCTTGCCGCGGGTGCGCATCACATTCACCTGCGAGGCCTTCTTGTCGGTGGCCAGATTCGATTCCAGATAGAAGCGGATGATATTGCCGGGATAATTGTCGATGATCCAGCTCGAAGCGGCGAAGGTGGCCCGCCCCACCATGTTCTGGCCGGCGGCGTCGCCCGTGGTGAAGTTGAAACGCAGATAGGCGAATTTGTTGGAGAGGTAGTAGTCGATGTAGATGAGTTTGGCCACGCTGGAGGTGGCCTCCGCTTCTTCTTTGACCTGATCAAAGTGCTCCTCCACCCACTTCACGAAGTCCCGGGCCTCGCGGGCGTTCTCGAAGACGAAGACAGGCGCGCGCTGCATGGCGTCGCCCACCACGGTGACCGTGGCCCCGCCTGACAGGTTCAGCACCTTCATGCCCCGATTGTAGGAGGCGACCAACGTGCCCTCGGTGGTGGCCAGAGGCACATAAAACTCGCCTTGCGCGTATTCGCCATTCACCTGAATGGGCCCGGCAAACCCGATAGGCACCTGGGCCACGCCCGTGAAGTTCTCGATATTCCCCTGGGTGACGTGGGGATCGAAGGAATAGTGGATGATGTGCTTCAGCTTGACGCCCGACTTCTGCTCGATGAACTTCTGCCGGGCCTTGATGATCTCATCCGAATAGTTGTCGATGGGATCGCGGGGGATGCGCTCGATCCTGGCGTCCTCCTCGCTGATGGCGTCTTCCACCTTGACCTTGAGCCGACCATATTTCTCCGCCTCGAATTCGAGCTCGATCTTGTGCTTGCCGGGGTCCAGGGGCGGGATATCCATGACGACTTCGATGACCTGACGCAGGGGGAAGAAAAGTGGGCGGGCCATGAGTTCGGCCGGGGTGAGCACCGTGCCCTGTTCGTCCTCCACCTCCAGGACGATTTTATCCAGAGGCACGGGCTTGCCGTCGATTTTGATGCCGTGCAGAGCAAGCAGGGTGACGTCGGTGAGGCGGTTTTTGACTTTGAAGGCCACGCCTTCGCCCGAATTGCGCAGGCTGCCGAAAGTGTAGAGCTGTTTGAGTACGAGACTGGGAATACGCATGGAAAAACTCCTTGGGGTTGGGTGGAGCGAATTGAGGAGAACCTGGTAGACCTGTAGGCCGGTAGCCCGCAAACCAGGAAACCAAGCGAAGACCCCTCAGATTACCGATCTACCGGTTTCCTGGTTCAACGGCTTCCTGGGTTATCGAGTCATTTTCAAGGCCTCCGCAATCTGCGGCCAGGTAATGGGGCCGGGGCGCAGGATTTTAAGCGGTTCCGAGGTCAGATCGAGGATGGTGGAGGGCTGGCCGCCCGGCGCGCGGCCGCCGTCGACGATAATCGCCACCCGGCCTTCGAGCTGGTCCCGGGCCTCCTCTGCGGTGAGGGTTGGGGGCTGGCCCGACAGGTTGGCGCTGGTAACGGCCAAAGGGCGGTCCACCGCTCGCAGAAGCGCCAGGGCCAGGGGATGATCGGGGATGCGCAGGGCCACGGTGTCGCCGCCCGCGGCCACGATGGGGGACAGGGCCTCGGTTTTGGGCAGAATGATGGTGAGGGGCCCGGGCCAGAACGCCTCGGCCAGAGCCCAAAAACCGGGCAGGGGCCGGGCCACGTCCGTCGCCCGATCCGGCTCCGCCACCATGACGGGGATGGCCATGTGGCGAGGGCGGTTTTTGGCCGCGTAGATGCGGGTCACGGCCTCGGCGTTTTCGGCCAAAGCGGCCACGCCATAAACGGTGTCCGTGGGGAAGACGACGAGCTGGCCTCGCCGCAGCGCTTGCACGGCTTCGTCGAAGGCATCGGGCGGGATGACGCGAGTCATAAAACAGCGTTTTCAGTAATCAGTCGGGGCTTTACTGCAAAAAGGTTGCTAACAGCGAAGTACGCAGAGGACGCGGAGTTAAAAGATTGGACTCAGGGATGTTTTCTCTGCGAAACCTGATGATTTTCTCATGCGTTCTCAGCGCACTCTGCGGTGAAGTTGCTCTTTTCAGGAAAGCCGGTGAGCAGTATTCAGTGACGACCAGGCGATTGAGCGGCCACGCGACTAATCCTAACATCTTGCACTGAAATCACAAAAACGCTTTTTCGACACCGTGTAATCTCTTCCCCAAATCTGGCCTGGCTTTCCCAAACGATCCCGGCCGAATTGTCCAAAAGCCGCGATACAGGCGATAATAACACTGAAAATGCAACCATATCACCCCGCTCTGAGAGGCAAATCATGTCAACCTATCAACCCGGCATTCTGGAACCCATCCCCAGTTTAGCCCGCTATCTCACTTTCGCCCTCAACCCCAACGAGCATCCTGCAGAAGCCCTGCAGCGTCTGGCCCAGGTCGCCGACGGCGAGGAGATCGTCGTGGGCGTCGGCCTCTCCACCGTGCAGAAGCTGGGCGCGCACATCGAGGGACTGCGCCCGTTCCCCGTCATCGTGAACGCGGGCATTGACATCCCGGCCACGCCCGCGGGTCTGTGGCTTTGGATTCGAGGCGAGGATCGCGGCGTCATCGTGCAGCATAGCCGTCATCTCGCCAAACTCCTGACGCCCGCCTTCACCCTGACGCAAGTGGTGGACGCGTTCCGCTACGGCCCGGCCCGGGACCTGACCGGCTATGAGGACGGCACCGAAAATCCCACCGGCGACGACGCCCTGGCAGCCGCCTTTGTCCAGGGACAGGGCGCGGGTCTGGATGGCTCCAGCTTCGTCGCTGCGCAGCAGTGGCTGCACGACCTGGACTATTTCGAATCCCTGCCGCCCGAGGCCCAGGACAACGTGTTCGGCCGCCGCAAGGTGGACAACGAGGAGATGGAGGACGCGCCGCCCTCGGCCCATGTCAAGCGCACCGCTCAGGAAGATTTCGAACCCGAGGCTTTTGTGCTGCGCCGCTCCATGCCCTGGGCCGACGCCCACCATGAGGGTTTTTTCTTCGTGGCGTTCGGGCATTCCCTGTACGCGTTCGAGGCCCAACTCAAGCGCATGGCGGGCCTGGATGACGGCATCGTGGACGGCGTGTTCACCTACTCCCGGCCCCTCACAGGCGCTTATTTCTGGTGCCCGCCCATCCGCGATGGCAAACTGGACCTGCGGGCGCTGGGCCTTTCCTGATCGAAAAAAGAACGCAGATGACGCAGATTTGAACGGATTGATGTGGATAAAAATCCGTGATTGTCCGCGATGCGAAGCATCTGCGGCATCAGCGTTCCCCATCATCCCAAAATGGAGGATGTCTCCATGACTGATGACTTGACTTCTCACCTGGAACGCCTTCATCGTCCCATGACCGACGCCATCAAGGAGATGGTGCGCATCCCCAGCTACCTGGTCGAAGGCGGGGATGGCTATCCCTTTGGCCGTGCGGTGCACGAGGCCCTGCAAAAGGCTGTGGATATCGCCGCGGGCCTGGGCTTCCGCGCGTGGTACGACGGCGCGGGCTATTACGCTTGGGCCGAGATCGGCGAGGGGGATGCGCTGATCGGCGTGGTGGGGCATGTGGACGTGGTGCCGCCCGGCAATCCCGAATCCTGGATCACGCCTCCCTTCCAGCCCGATGAGCGGGATGGCAGGCTGTATGGGCGAGGAACGCAGGATGACAAAGGCCCGATGATGGCGGCGCTGTTCGCGGTGAAGGCGCTGATGGATGCGGGCGTGACCTTCCCCAAGCGAGTGCGCTTCATCTTTGGCGGGGATGAGGAGAACCACTGGCGGGGCATCGACCGCTATCTGGCGCGGGAGGAAGTTCCGAGCATGGGCTTCACGCCCGACGCGGAATTCCCCCTCATCTTCGCGGAAAAGCACATCCTGCAAGTGGAGCTGATGGGTCCAAATGAGGCTGCCGCGCCCGAGATGGACCTGGGCACGGCTTTCAATGCGGTGCCGGGCGAGGCCCTTTACACCGGCCCGCATCAGGACGCGCTGGCCGCGAAGCTGGACGAACTGGGCTTCGAATATGAGCGGGTGGACGCGGGCATCCGCGTGTTGGGCCAGGCCGCCCACGCCTCCCTGCCCGAAAAGGGCGTCAACGCCATCGCCCGCCTGGCCATCGCCCTGGACGCCATCGGCTGCCAGGCCAGGACCATCCGCTTTCTGGCCCAGACCGCGGGCATGGATTACCACGCGAAGGCCATCTTCGGGCGGGTGGAGGACGAGGTCTCGGGCAAACTCACCTTCAACGTGGGCAAACTTATCATCACGCCCGAAGAGGAGCGCCTGGGTATCGACATGCGCATCCCCGTCACCGCGGACGTGGCTCAGGTAACAGCGAAGCTGCAGGAGGCAGCGAGCAAGTTCGGGCTGAGCTACCATGAGCGGGCCTCCATGCCCGCGCTTTACGTGCCCCTGGACCATCCCTTGGTGAACACGCTGCTGGCGGTGTACCGCGAGGTGACGGGCGATGAGGACGCGCAGCCCATCGCTATCGGCGGGGGCACCTACGCCCGGGCCATGCCCAACTGCGTGGCCTACGGTCCCAACTTCCCCGGCCGCCCCGAGACCGCACATCAGGCGAACGAGTATGTCATCCTGGAAGACCTGTATCGGGCGATGGCGGTGTACGCGGAGGCGATTTATCGGTTGACGCGGTAAACCACCACCTCCCCCGCCACATCCAGAAAACACACCACCGCCCGCGGGGTCACATCCAACAATGCGCGCACCGCCTCGGCATAGCGCCGCACCTGTTCGTCGTAGCCCTTCTCGGCGATAATCGCCTCCATCTCCGCCCGGTCCCGCGCCCGATCCGTCTTGAAATCCACCAGGGTCCAGTCCTCGCCCGTGCGGTAGAGCAGGTCGATGGTCCCGCGGGCGGGGACGCCGTCGGGATCGAGATAGGCGTAAGGGACTTCGTGCAGGCGCTGGTCCGCGGCCTGAATCTCGGCCCACAGGGCGCTCGCAGCCAGGTTGCGCAGCAGACGCCGGGTCCGCCACAGCGCGTTGCGGATCATGCCGGGGTCGCTGAGGCCCAACCCCCGGGCGCTGGCCTCCAGCCAGGCGTCGAAGTTGGGCGCGTCGGGCATACGCTCCAGCTCGATGGCCCGATGCGCGAGCTTGCCCACCATCCACGCCGGGGCCCAGGCCCGCGCGCCCTCGGGCGGGAAGATGCGCCACACCCGGCGCTCGGGCTCCTGCTCCCGCTGGCGCGCGTCCTCATCCAGCGCGTCCTCGACCGGCTCGAAAGGCGCCAGCAGCTTGGGTTGGAAGGGCGGGGGGGCGAGGGCGTCGGTCTCGGGCGTGTACGTTCGCCGGGGCGCGGCCGCGTCCTCCACCCGCACGCATCGCACCGGCGCGCCCGCCATCCCCAAACGACAAATCTGCTCCCCCGCACCCTCCGCCTGGACGAAGGCATCCAGCTCCGGCAAAGCCAGCTTCAGCCATCGATACCAGCCGCCTTTGTTCCATCGCCCCACCACGCCATTGAGGATCAGGTGATCTTCGGCCCGGGTGGCGGCCACATAGAACAGCCGCTTGTCCTCGGCCTCCTCCTTGCGGGCCTCCATCCGTTGCAGAAGCTGATAAAACGCGGGTTTGGCTTCGTTTTCCGAGGACGAAGGGACCTTCCAGGCCATCCAGCCATCCGCGATGACCACGCCGCGGCCTCTTCGCGGAGCATAAGTGATATCGCCCAGCACGACGATGGGGAACTCCAGGCCCTTGGCCCGATGCACGGTCATGATCTGCACCGCGCCCTCGGCCACCACGGGCGCTTCGCCCTCGCGCACGTCCGCATCCCGGGCCAGATCGATCCACTCCAGGAACGAGGCCATGTGCACCAGGCCCGCGGCCTGCACATCGGCCAGGAGCTTGTTCACGTTGCGCACGGCCCGGCTTTGCCCCGCCCCGGCCAGAATGGCCAGATAATCGGTCTCGTCCACATAGCCCTTGAGCAGGTCGGCCACGGGCGCGCGGCCCGCCATGCCGTGCAGCCGGGTTAGGAGCTCGCGGGCGAACGTCAGGCGGGGGAGTTCGTCCGGAGGAAAGTCGTGGGGTGGGGTTTGGACGGCTGTCCACAAATCGTGACGTTTGACGTTTGACGTTTGACGAAGCCGCTCCCGATGCCGGGCGAGATGATAGAGCGCGACGTCGCTCAGGCCCAGACCGGGCGACCGCAAGGCCCCGACCAGGGCGACGTCGTCGGTGGGGTCGGCCGCAGCCCGCATGACGTTGGTCAGATCGCGGATCTCCGGGCGCTGGAAGAAGCCCCGCCCGGCTAGAGTGAGAAAAGGCACGCCCGCCGCGTCCAGCGCGTCCTCATACGCGGCGAAGCTGGTCGCCGCCCGGCAGAGGATGGCCGCGTCGCCGGGGGCGTAGCCCTGGTCGAACAACGCAATCAGCCGGTTGACCGCGGCCCGGGCCGCAATGGGCATGGCCTCCCCCTTGTTCCCCGCGGCCAACTGCACCTCGATGAAGGCGTCGGAGGCGATGCGGGGCGCGCGGTCGCGGGCGGACGTCAGCGGGGCGAACGCGGCTTCCCAATCATAGCGGGCCCGCCCCAACACCGGCTCCAGCAGGTCGTTGAGGCCATCGACCAGACGGGCGTGGGCGCGGTAGGTGGCGTTCAACCGGGCCACGCGCTTGCCCGCGGCCTCGAAGTCCCCCTCGGTGCGGGTGAACACCGCCACCTCTGCGCCGCGAAAGCGGTAGATGGACTGCTTGGCGTCGCCCACGAGAAAACGCACGCCCCGCCCGCCGTCCAGCAGTTCCAGCAGCCGGGCCTGGCGGGCGTTGGTGTCCTGGAATTCATCCACCAGCAGGGCCTGCACCTCTTCCCGCCAGCGCCGCCGCACCGAGGGATGATCCTCCAGCAGGCTCACGGCGCGGGTTTCCAGATCGTCGAAATCCAGAGCGTGGGCCTCGCCCTTGCGGGCCTCGTAAATGGCGAAGGCTTGCAGGGCCACGGCCCGCAGCGCCGCCAGCGCCCGGGCCGAGCGCGCGTCCTCCTCGTTCAGCCCCATGCTCAACCATGCGTTCTCCTTGCCGAAGAAGGGTTCGCGCAACGTTTTGAGCGCTTGCTGGATGGCGGTTTTCCCCTCGGGCCAGGCCTTTGCCGTCCCCACTCTGCTGTAATTTTTGATGCCAGCCAACAGGGCTGCGGCCCGCCGAAGCGCGTCGGCGTCCTGTCGATCCGACAGCCATTGCAGAGCTTCCCGAGCCGTCTGCACCAACATGGACAACTTATCGGATGGAACTCGGATGCGGGCTTGTTCTATCGCCGCGCGGGCGGCCTGCCAGTCGGGATCCGCCACGATCTCCTCCAGCCGCGCCCGCTGCATCCGGGCCAATTCGGTCTCCCACGCGGCCAGCAGGGCATCCGGATGATGGGGCATGGACGCTAGCAGCGCCCGCGCATCCACCCCCTGCTGCAACAATGCCGACAAAGCCCCGCGCACCTCGCTTTCCCCCACCTGTGCGAACAATCCGGCCAGTTCCGCCTGATTCGCTGCCCAAAACAGGGCGTCTTCCACCGCCTCACGCTTCAGCAGGGCCATGCGCCCCTCTTCGATGACCTGAAAATCGGGATCGACCCGGGCCTCGACAGGGTGGGCGCGCAGGATCTCCTGGCAGAGGCTGTGGATGGTGCTGATGCGGGCCGCGTCGAGCTGCGAGGCGATGGCGTGCCAGCGTTCCCGTTCCGCGGGCTCCAGATCGGGGCGGGCGAGATAGGCCCACACCTGCTCGCGGATGCGCTTGCGCATCTCGCGGGCGGCCTTGCGGGTGAAGGTGATGGCCACGATGCCCCGCAGGGGCAGCCCTGCGGCCAGCAGGGCCAGAAAACGGGCAGTAAGGGCCCAGGTCTTGCCCGCGCCCGCGCCTGCGGTCACCAGCACATCGGTGGGGCCGAACGCGGCCCGGGTCTGGGCCTCGCTCAGCGTCAGGGATTGGAGGATGGGATGATGCATCGAGTGCGGCGTCAGCGTCGGATCAGCGGCATGTAGAGCAACCGAAACGCGGGCGTGGGCGTCGGGGTGGGCGTGGGCCGCGGATTGAGAGTGAAATCCACCAGGAGCTTGGGGCGCTGCGCGGGCTCGCCGTTGTAGTCGCTGCTATACGCCGTGATATAGCGTTGGTCCGACACCCCCGTGAGGAGGATGCCGTAATTTTCCTCGGGATGGTCGCGCCAATAGGCCACCGCGTCGCTGATATCCCACATGAGCCAGGAGTTGGCCGGGCTGTCGGGGATGGCGAGGACATCCAGCGCCTGGGGATCGTAGTCCACGCCCGGCTGCAATGCGCCCGGCTTGCCCCAGGTCGCGCCGGCATCCGCCTGATACCAGGTGGCGACATCGGGATTCCAGGGACGCAGCAGGCGATAGGCCGCGATCTTGAAGTCAGGACGGACATTGCTGACGCGCACATAAAGCGCCAACCGGGCCCCGGTGACCGTGGCGTCGTCAAGCAATCCGGGCATGTCGAAACGAAGCAGTGTGTTGCTGTACGCCCGTTCCCAGCCATAGAGCACCTGTATAATCTCGTCGTTGCCATGAATCACGCGGCCATCCTCGCCCCAAATCGTGATGAAGGTGTCGGTGGCGCCATGATAGTCGTTGAGGCCATTTTGCAAGGCCAACGTGTCGCCCATCAGCCGAATCGTTCCCCAGATGGCGGGATTGCCCAACAAACGGCGATCCTCCATCATCAGGGTGTGACTCGCGCCCGGCCCGTCATGGTCCGCCAGTTCGATATTTATCCCCATGCTGTCATCCTGGGCGAAGGCGTCGCGACCCAGCCATGCCGCGGGGATGCCCAATTCGACGATCCAGCCCGTCTCACTACGCCCGACCGCGTGGGCGATGGCGGCGTTGGCCTCGGGCGAACCCGCGTCGAAGTCGCCATTCGCGGTCACGCTCAGCAGCAGATCGCCCTCGTTGCCCCAAATGTCATCGTCGAGGCCATCCAGCGCAAACCGCACGCCATCTTCCGGCCCAACGATGTCATCCGTAATCTCGGCCATGAGGTAGAGCGCGTCCTCGGTCCAGCGGCTGTAGAAATTGGCCGAGAGTTGTTCGGGCGTGGGAGAGGGCTCGTCGCCCAGGACAGCGCTGGCGTTCTCGGCGTCGAGATAGAGCGCGCCGCCGTAGCGCCAATCCCAGATAGCTCCATCCACGGTGATGGGCGTCGACTGGGTGAGGCTGCCCAGATCGCGCCCGGGCCCGCGAAACCGCAGGATTTCACCGGCGTAGGTGGTGGCGAACCCGATTTTATCTTTGAAAAAGGCGATATCTGTGATGAGGGCGGATGTGGGGGCGTCCACCTTTCGCCAGGTCGCGCCGCCGGTGTCGGTGTAGAGCAACGCGCCATCCTCGCCGCCCACCCAGCCGCGGCGGCTGCCCAGCATGGTGATGGTGTAAAGCGGGGGCGTGTCCGGAGGCAAGGATTGGGCGTAGCCGGGGTCTTCATTGCTCTGGGCGAAGAAAATCACGCCCGTATTGGGCAGGCATCGCTCCTCCGCCTTGTACCATGAACACCCTGCCAGCCAGCCCATATCCACGCCGCCATCCTGGTTTACATCCAGCGTCTCCACCCCAAAGAAAAACAGGCCCGCGTGCTCGGTGTAAGGCATCAACCGCTGCCAGCTCTTGCCCGCGTTGGTAGTAAAGCGATGCCCAAGATTCCGTTGGGCCGTCCAGCCTTCGTAGACGCTGGCCATAGCAATCTCCACATTGGCCGTGTTCCCTTCCACGCCGCTTTGCTTCCAGGTCTGTCCCCCATCGGTGGTGTAGAACATGGAGGGATTGGCGGCAGCATGACCGTTCATGGCGTCCACCATGTCCACGTCATACAGCCAGGGCCATTGCGCGCCGGGCGGATTCTGCCATTCCCAGGTGTCGCCGCCATCATGGGTCACATAAAGAATACCTGGATTGCTCGGCGATTGCCCTGCGATCCAGCAGTCGTTCACAGTGGGGCAGGAGATGCCCGAGATGATAGGCGATGTGGGGAATCTGCTGGTGAAATGACGCCAATGCCAGGTCTCGCCGCCGTCCAGAGAACGGCCGATGGCGCCGCCTGATCCCACCACGAACGCCACATCCTGACTGGGGGCCGCAGCCTCGTGCAAGATAGGATGCAGGCCGTAATCGCCCGCGACCGGCTCAAACGTCACGCCATCCTGACTGTGGGTGATGAAGAACGCCGCCGAATTCGCGTCCTTGACCGCGCCCGCGGCCCAGACGTTATCGCCGCCTCCGCTGAACACCGCCCACACATCCCTGGCGTCCTGGCTGAGAGCCGTTTGCACGGTCCAGTTTTGCCCGTCCGGGTTGGTGGCGATGACGCCATTGGCGCCACCCAGCACGCCGAAGCCGTCCCCCATGTGGATAGTGAGGATATCGGTGGCCAGCGCGCCGCCATCCTTGCTGACCGTGATCTTCGTCCAGGTCTGGCCGCCATCGTCCGTACGATAGAGATTGCCCGCCTGTCCAGCCACATAGCCCGTATCCGCATCGGTGAAGAAAAGAGCGTTGATGCGGGCCCAGGCCGGGAAAGCGCCCGCGATGGAGGTCCAATGCGCTCCGCCGTCGGTCGTCTTTAGAAGCGCGCCTTTCTCTCCGGCGGCAAAGCCTGTTTGCGCATCCAGAAATTGCACCGCGTAGAGGGGGCCCGACGCGCCGCTGGATTGAGCCGACCAGGTCAGTCCGCCATCAGCGCTGTGGAGGATCACGCCGCCATCGCCCACAGCCCAGGCCCGACCATCGTCCAGCAGCCACACATCGTGTAGGTTCGCTCCGGTGGGCGAGGACGCGGCATCCCAGGAGAGGCCGCGATCCGTCGAACGATAGACCGCGCCCTGCGCGCCCACGGCCAGCGCCAGTCCCTCCCCATTCATGCTGACGCCTTCCAGGTCCTTCGCGGGGGAAAGGATTTCCTGATGCCAGGTTTCTCCCTGGTTTCGCGTGGTGAGCACGAGTCCTTCCTCGCCCACGGCGATGCAATCGCTCGCATTAGCGCAATCGAAATCGAAGATCGCGCCCGATCCCCGCCAGATGCGCGCCCAGGAGCCGCCGGCGGCGTTGGGTGCGTCGGGCGCGTGGGCGGGGCGGGCGTCCGGAGCCGCCTGAACGTAGGGAAGCAGGGAAAACATGAGGGAGAGAAAAGCAATGGCTGAGAAGGCGAGCAGGTATTTTTTCATGCGGATTTCCTTGTAAGATGTAACTGCTAACGTACTGGACTTTAGGCCGCCAAAAGCCACGAAGGCTCGAAGTTTTTCGAAGATACGAAGGAAACATAAAGAAAAATACGTCGTGCCTTCGCTTTTCTTCGTGTCTTCGTGGCAAAAAGTGGCGGCGACACCTTAGTAGTTACTGTAAGATTGAATGAAGCGGATCCGATCGACCGAACGACCAGACGACCAGACGACCGCGCGTCGAAAAGCCGGGCAAAAATAACAAGAACTCCTCGGAAACGCAAATTCCCCGCCGCGTTTCATTCCCGGCTTGATGACAATTTTTTCATTCCCGCCCAAACAGCCAATCCAGAAACGAGCGCTTCTTCCTCGGCTCGGGCGTTGTCGCCGTCTCAGAAGCGGGTGCGGGGGGCGTCGCCGAGTCGGATGGGGAGGGTTCAGGCGCGGGCATGGGCGTTTGGGCGGCCGCGGGCGCAGGGGGTCGGGCCTGAGGCGCGGGCGGGGAAGGCGTTGGCGTTGGAGTGGAAGCAGGCGCAGGGGCGGGCGGATAAGGAGGCTGGTAAGGAATCGCTGCCGCAGGGAAAACAGGTTGGCGCTGACTGCGCACCAGATCATCCAGTTGGCGCTGCAATTGAAACATGTACGCCTCCATCTGCCGCATCCGCTCCCGCTCATCCTCCCGATAGCGCTCCATCTCCCGTTTCATCTCGAAAATGCGCCGCTCGGTCTCCACCATGCGCTCCCGCAGACGTTTGTTCTCTTCCTTGAGATTCATGTTGTCCTGAATCACAATGCTCAGCAATTCCCGCTCGGTCTGCTGTCCCGTGATGATCATTTGCTGGCTGCCCGATAGCGTCGAGATCATCTGCGCCATCATCCTTCCCAGATCCGCGGCATCCTCCCCCAACACCATCTCGCCTGCTTCCTCGCCCCGGGCGGGCTCCTCCGCCCTGACCGACCCGCCTTCCTCCTCGACCTCGCCTTCCACGACGGTCACCTCGGGTTCGAAATTTATCTCCAGCATCGCCGCCACCTGGTCGAAGGTGAGGCCCTGGCTGAGAAGGGTTTTGCAGCGGGCGAGCACGGCCAGGTCCTCGGGCGTGTAGCGGCGATGCCCGCGCGTCCCATCGGCCGGGCGCAAGCCATGGGCCTGGGGCGACAGAAACGCGGCAAAGCGCCGCGACCATCGTCGCAGGGTGGACGCGGGAATGCCGAGGCGCTGGGCGGCCTCGGCGGGTCGGATCAAGGCGTCGTCTTCAGAGGACATCAACGGCTTCGCGTTCGTCTACAAAAGCTACTCGAAACCCACATTGGGCGAGGCTGCAATGGGCGTAAAACGTCAAACGTGAAACGTCATGTCCTCACGCATCACGTTTCACTTGTCACGTCATCGGCTTCCCGAGCCGCTCTGGCCACAAGGCTTTTTTATTCGTATCGGTGATCTCTCGCTCGCGTAGCCCGGTTTCGCGATGGGGTCAGGGAATCACCCGATAATCGGCGTCGATGACGTCCTCATTGGAGGAAGTCTTGGCTTTGGGCGCGTCGTCGGCCGGAGCCGTCGCGCCCTGCGCGGCCTGACGATACCTGGCCACGATGTCGTCGGGCGTGAGCATGATCATCAACTGGGAGAGCAAGAGCAATACCGCCGCGTCGTCCAGTTGCCCGAAACCGAGCAACACGTCGGGGATGACGTCGACGGGCGAGATCAGATAAATCAGCCCGATGATGGGAATGCCATAGCGTACCAGGGCGCTGACGGATGGATCGCGGAAGAGCTGCCAGGAGAGCTTGAGATGGTCCAATAATTGGATGAAAGTAGATGCGTTGGTTTGGGTTTGTTGGGTCATGAAACGAATACCTCTGAGCGTAGATGACAGAACTCATCCACCTATACGCCGATCATCATACCATGGTTTCAGGTCCCCGACAAGGAAATCGCTCACGTGACCGAAATTCTGTGGTCGAATCACCGTTTGACTGCGAGCTTGAGGAGTTTGTCCGGCTGAAAGCGATAAGCCCAGGCGGGATCACAGACGCCGCACGTGAGGCAGCCAGCGCTGTCGGGCGGGCAGTGGGGCCCCAGGCGAGCCTGTTGGGCCAACCGCCATTCATAGCGGAAGAACGTCGGCTTCACCCCGCTTTCCACGATCTCCCAGGGCAGCGGCTGATCCAGAGACAGTTCGCCCAGGTAGGCGTCCCGTTCCAGGCCGTGGCGGGCCATGGTTTCCCAGAAGTCGCGCACGCTGAGGCGGGGAATGTCGAGAATGACGTCCGCCATGCGACGGTCGCCGCGGGCGAGCGCGGCCTGCACCTCGGCCCAGGCGGGCGAATCGGCCCGCACTGCGATGCGATGCCGCCCCAGCTTGCGCATGATGAAGCTCTGGCGCTTCTTGAGGGTGCGGGCGGGGGTCATGGGCATCCACTGGAAGGGCGTGTGGGCCTTGGGCACGAAGGGCGTGGCGTTCATGGCGATGCGGCGTTTGAAGACGCCCCGGGCCTTGAGCACGAACTCGACCAGCGCCTCGATATCCTCCTGTTCCTCAGTGGGATGCCCGATCATGAAATAGAACTTGATTTGCGGGAAGTCCAGCTCCGCGGCCAGGGCCACGGCCTCCAGCAATTGCTCCTCGGTCTGGGTCTTGGCGATGACGTCGCGCAGCCGGGCGGAGCCCGCTTCGGGCGCGATGGTCAGGGTCTGCGCGCCGCTGGCCCGCAGGGCTTCCACCAGGGGCCGGGAGATAGGATCGACCCGCATGGAGGAGGCGCTGAGCTTCGCTCCTAGCTCCACCAGGGCAGGGGCCAGCTCGTCGATCTGCGAATGGTCGGAGACCGCAGCGGAGATGAGCCCTATGCGGTCGGTATGCTTCAGCCCTTGCTTCGCCCAATCCAGCAGCAGGTCCATGGGCAGTTCGCGCGGCGGGCGGTAGACGTACCCTGCCAGGCAGAAACGGCAGCCCCGGCCGCAGCCGCGGGCGATCTCCATAAGGTGCATGCCGCGGAACTCGGTCTCGGGCGTGTAGAGGCTGCTGATGGGGGGAAACAGGCTTTGGTCGCGCACCCACAGCCGTTCGATCTTGCGGGGCGAGTCACCCTGTTCGGCGATGGGGGGAACCAGGGCGGGGACGTAGACGCCCGGCATCTTGTCCAGCTCGGCCAGGAGCTCGGCGCGGGGCGCGTCGATGGCCCGGCGGAACAGGTCCACCAGGTCGGCCAGGATCTCCTCGCCCTCGCCGATGACGATGGCATCGAAGATGGGAGCCATGGGCTCGGGATTCATGGTCACGCCCGGGCCGCCGGCGATGATCAGGGGCCAGGATGCGTCCCGGTCCCGGGCCAGAGGCGGCACGCCCGCCTGCCGCAGCATCTCCACCACGTTGAAGAAATCCATCTCATAGGAGATAGTGAAGGCCCATACGTCCACCTCATCCACGCGGCGGCCCGATTCCAGGGTGAGCAAGGGGCGTCGGGCCTCGTAGCCGCCCTTGTCCCAGAAGACGCGCTCACACACCACGTCGGGAAAGGCGTTGAAGCCGCGGTAGATTACCTGCAGAGCCAGAGAGCTCATGCCGACGTAGTACGCGTTGGGGAAGGCCAGGGCGACGACCAGTCGCCCGCCCCAATCCTTATGAATGGCGCCGATTTCTTGGTCTAACAGCGCCTGTTGGGATGCGCGGATTTTCCAGGACATATACAGTGTTCAGTGTTTAGTGTTCAGCTATATATTTCTTCGCGCATTCTGTCTTCATCGTTACATTTTGGCGCTGGTTGACTGACAAAAGTCTGTGGTCTTTCCTTTCGGTGGCATGGCCCCCCTCCAACCTTCCTCCCGAGCTACGCTCAGGGGGAGGCCATCCGATTCTGCAAAACCTTCCCCAAGAGACCCTGGGGAGGGGGCAAAAGGGACGCGGCAAACGCATATGCAACGTTTTGTCAGTCACTCAGCGTTTTGGTGTTTTGTAATGGGTAGGATAAGATGATACTGAACCGTCCTACTTGTCTTCTGGAGGATAGCATGGCCCGGAAACCTTTGTCCAATGTGGACGCCGCCTGGCTGCGCATGGATGATCCCACCAACCTGATGATGATCACCGGTTTCTTCGAATTCGCGGGGCCGGTGGATTTCGAACGACTGCGGGCCACCATCGATATCCGGCTGGTGCAACGCTGGTCGCGCTTTCGTCAGCGCGTGCGGGAATCAAAGCTGTCTTTACGCGGGCCTTATTGGGAAGACGATCCCTATTTCGATATCGACAACCATGTCTTCCGCATCGGGCTGCCTTCGCCCGGGGACGAGGCGGCGCTGAAGGAGATGATCAGCAAGCTAGCCAGCCGCCCGCTGGACAAAACCAAGCCGCTATGGGAATTCCATCTCATCGAGAACCTTCAGGGGGGCGGCTCGTTTCTGGTGGCCCGGTTGCATCACGCCATCGCCGACGGCATCGCGCTCATGTCGGTTCTGATGACGCTGTGCGATGTGGACGCGGATGCGCCCTGGCCGGAACCGGAGCCGGAGGAGGCGCATCAGCGCCGCGGGCGTCAGGTGCGATCCCTGTTCCCGCCCGCCGCTGCCTTCTTTGCGGCAGGCCGGGCCGTGGCCGATGAGGGCAAGCTCATGTTGCTGAACCCAACCCACGCCATGAAGCGGGCGGGCCAGGCTAAGGCGTTCATGGAGCGTCTGGCTCGATTGACGCTGCTGCCCCCCGACACCCGCACCATCTTCAAGGGCAAACTGGGGCGGAAGAAGGTGGTGGCCTGGACTGCGGATATGCCGCTGGCGGATGTGAAGCGCGTCAAGAACACCTTCAAGGTCACCGTGAACGATGTGCTCATGGCCGCGGTCGCGGGCGGGCTGCGCCGCTATCTGGTTTATCGGGGTGAGCGGGTGTATAAGAGCCTTAGCGTGCGGGCCATGGTGCCGGTCAATCTCCGTCCCCTGGAAGAAGCGGCCAAACTGGGGAATCACTTCGGATTGGTGGTGCTCTCGCTGCCTGTCGGGATCGAAAATCCCCTGGAACGGATGATGGAAGTCAAACGGCGGATGGACGATCTGAAGAATTCGCCCGAGGCCGTGGTGGGCTACACGCTGCTGGAGGCCATGGGCATGTCGCCCACGGAGATCGAGAAGCTGGCGGTGCGGTTCTTCGCCATGAAATCGACTCTGGTGCTCACCAATGTGCCTGGTCCCCGGCAGAAGCTCTATTTCGCGGGCAGCCCCATCGAGCGCATCATGTTCTGGGTGCCGCAATCGGGTCGGTTGGGCATGGGCGTCAGCATCTTCAGCTACGCGGGCATGGTCAATGTGGGCGTGATGACCGATTACGGACTTGTGCCCGACCCCGAACAGATCGCCCGTTTCATCGAGGAGGATTTCGCGGAGATGCTGGCCCTTACCAATGAAATCCGGGGCGAGTCATCGAAGCCCGAGACAGTGGAGGCGGAGCCGGTGGTGGAATAGACGCGCAAAGGCTGGTCTCTGAATGGATGTAACTGCCTAAGGTCGCGCCGCCGCTTTTTGCCACGAAGATACGAAGAAAACGAAGGCACAACGTATTTTTTATTTTATCCCTTCGTGTCTTCGAAAAACTTCGAGCCTTCGTGGCTTTTGGCGGCCTAAAGTCCAGTACGTTAGCAGTTACGAATGGATCAGAAAATAGCGGTTTCGAGCAGATCCGATTGTTGGGAATAATGATCGCTCACGAATTGATGGATCAGATCATACGCCTGGACGATCTTCTCGTTGCTCAGCTCATAATAGACGTTGAGCCCTTCCCGGCGGGTGCGCACTACGCCCTTTGTCCGCATCAACCGCAAATGCCGCGAGATGGATGACTGCGGCAGGGCCATCTCCTCCACCAATTCACTGACGGTTTTCTCGCCCATTCGCAGATGGTCGATGATCTCCAGGCGCACGGGGTGAGTCAACGCCTGGCAGATCTCTGCATGGATGTGATAAACATCCTTGTCCTTGATACCCATCGGACCTCCTTTGGCGTTGTGTGTGGTCGTGTGTGTGGCATGGGATGGAAAAGATTTCCTATGCGTCTCTCATCATACCTGATAACCGAAGAAATCCGAAATGATCCAGATCATTTGCCTAACCCAAACGTATTTTGAAATCAGGTGCTTTCGGCCTCGGCCACCCGGAGCTGATGAACGTTTACAAAACAATCCGGTAATAGAATGAGGCCTATGACCCGTTTAATTTGTAAAACTCCATAAGCATTGCTTCTTCAGCCAGGCCATCCATCTTTGCCAGAGCCCCGCATTCGAGGCCTCTCGCCTCTCAGCCGCTTGCTGCGCCTGCATTTTTTGCAAATAGGCCTGGGCCTGCACATAGCCCGTGTGCATGAGCTCCTCTGTGTGGCTGAAATCCCAGACGGGCACCATTTCCCGATAGCGGAATCGCCAATGATGCACGGGAATGCCGCTGGCCTCAGCCAGGGCCAGTTCCATGGCCACCTGTCGATGCTCCACCGAAGTAAGGAGCTTGTCGAGAAAAGGTGAGAAACCATGGGCGTCGGGATCGGAAGGGCGAGGATCAAACAGATCCAGGGCGATGATCTCCGTTGCCCCCAACCGGATCGCTGGCTCAACCGGTAAATTGCTCAAAGCTCCGCCATCCATCAGCCATTCCTTCCCCAGACGCAAGGGTGGAATCCAGGGCGGGATGGCCGAAGAGGCCATGACGCCATCCAAAATCCGGTCTTCGGGATGTACGCCGAAGATATAAGGCTCATAACGGTTCAGATCAGTGGCGATGCAGTAGAGCCGGGGATGGGAAAAATCGTCGAAGCGCAAGTCGGGCGTCAGGCCGTTACGGATATAGAATGCCCGCATCTCTTGACGATATTTTTCGCTGCCCATGCGATTGACTACGGTGCGCAACGCCAGCTTGAGATAATCCCCCGAAAGCAAGTGAGCATCTTTCGCGTCCAGCCAGGCCCGTTCCAAACGCTCAAGCCCCTCGGTCGAAAGTCCATTGATGGTTACCATGGCGGCGTTCACCGCGCCGATGGAAGTCCCCACGAGCATATCAGGCTGGATGCCCGCTTCCAGCAATATGCGCAACGCTCCCACTTGCATGGCGCCCCGCGCGCCTCCACCCCCCAGCACAAATGCGAGTTTGCGCGGTGATTCGGATGAGGATGCACGTCGATTGGGAGATAACATATCGAAGCTCCCTGAATGGCGGTCTAGACGATCTTATTGTTCCACAAACTACTCACAAAACCAAACCGGGCGTCATGATCGGGTGTATCCCAATTTTTGGCAGACCTCCGGGAGGTGGCGTTAAACGCTTCATTTTGCCCCAAACCCTGTCGCCACCTCCCGGAGGTCATCTGCGGCGCCAATTATCTGGGACGCACCCGTCATGCTCCGCATTTGGCGTTCGTGAGAGGCCCACATTACAATGCAAGGACCTGGAATCCACTCGCTCATCACCCGGAACAAACCATGATCACCCTGCGAAAACTCCATGTTCTGGACGCCAAAGACGTCAAGGCGTGGATCGAACTCCCCTATCGGATTTATGAAAACGCCCCCATGTGGGTTCCGCAATTGGAATCGGACGCCAAATTCCAATTGAATCGGGAAAAGAACCCTTTTTTCATCTACGGGCACGCTGATTTCTTTATCGCCGAGAAAAATGGCATCCCGGCCGGGCGCATTGCCGTGCTCGAGAATCGCAGATTGAACCATTGGCGCAAAGAACGCACAGCCTTCTTTTATCTATTCGAGTGCATCGAATCCTTTGACGTGGCAGAGGCGCTGTTCGATCAGGCCTACGAGTGGGCGCAGCGTCGGGGATTGAACCAGCTCATTGGCCCCAAAGGGTTTCTGACCATCGATGCCGTGGGCATGTTGGCGCAAGGCTTCGATCGATTTCCGGCCATGGGCATGGCCTGGAATTTCCCGTATTATGTCGAATTCATGGAGCGCCTGGGGTTCGAGAAGGAGACCGACTACACCTCAGGCTGGATTCCTGTCGATTTTCCTGTGCCGGACAAAATTTTTCGGATTGCGGAACGGGTGGAGCAGCGCTATGGTTATCGGGCCGCGTCTTATCGCAGCAAGAAGGAACTGCTTCCCATCGTCGACAAGGTCATCGACACGTACAACCAATCTTTTACCCAAAACTGGGAATTTGCACCGATCTCGGACAGTGAAGCGAAGGTGTTGGCGCACAAAATCCTCAGCGTCATCGATGATCCAACCTTGCCGCAGGTGGTTTGGAAGGATGATGAGGTCGTGGGCTTTATCCTCGCTTATCCCGATATCAACCGCACCATCAAGAAAATCGAGGGAAAGTTGTGGCCTCTGGGGTGGTGGCGTTTGATGCGAGCGTTCAAACAGACGCGATGGCTCGATCTGAACGGTATCGGCGTCTTGCCCCAGCACCGTGGCCGCGGCGTCGATGCGCTGCTCATTGCCTCGTTATGGCGGGCGGTGCACAACTCGGATCGACCTTACGAATTCGCCGAGCTGTGCCAGATCAATGAAAAGAACACGGTGATGCAGCAGGAGATGGCGGCGTTTGGCGTCAGTTTCGACAAACGCCACCGCATCTTCAAGAAGACCCTCGCCTGAAACACCCGCCCGGAACACTGAACGCTACACTTTCCGCCGGATCAGCGCCCGCTGGCTGAACAGCAGCTCGGCGACGATGACCGCCATGTAGAAGATGCCGATCTGGTACAGACTCTTGGGTTCGTGCCGCCACAGATAGCCCATGAGTACGACCCACGACCCCGCGGCCAACGCCAGGCCCAGACCCGGCGCCCAGACATTGGCCTCGATGATGCGACGCAGCCGGATGGCCGAGAGATTGATGGCGATGAAGATGAGCAGGAAGGTGGAGCTGGCGAAGGAGGAAATGATGGTCAGATCCGCGATATTGACGAAGACCAGGGTCACCAGGGAGATGGCCACCAGGCTCACCCAGGGCACGGGCTTGGTGCGGGCGGTGTAGCTGAAGGCTTTGGGCAGCTCTTCTTCCTGAGCCATGACCATGCCCAAGCGGGCCGTGCCGAACAGGGTTGCGTTGATGGCCGAGGACGTGGAGAGCAGCGCGCCCAGGCCGATGAGCAGGAAGCCGAATTCGCCCAGCGCGGGTTTGGCCGCCACGGCCAGGGCGTATTCCTTGTATTTGTTAATCTCCTCGGGGGTGAGATTCCCCACCGCCACCAGGGCCACGCCAATGTAGATAGCCGTAGTGATCAAGATCGAGATGAAGATGCCCCGACTCAAATTGCGTTGGGGGTCTTTCATCTCGTTCACCGCATTGGGGATGAGCTCGAAGCCCTCGTAAGCCACGAAAATCAGCGCCGCGCCCATAATCAGCCCCACAACGCCCTTGTTGAGCACCGGGAGCAGGCGATCCGATTGGATCGTCATCAGGCCTGCCGCGGCGAAGAGGGCCAGGATCGCCACCTTCACCCCCACCAAAATCAGCTCTGTCGTTCCCGACGCCTTGACGCCATACAGATTGACGCCCAAAAAGATGAGCAGCACCAGGGACGCGAGGGCGTGCTGCATCAGGGGTGTATTCAGCTTGTCACCCAA
Organism: Anaerolineae bacterium; assembly: GCA_026991225.1. Taxonomy (GTDB): domain Bacteria; phylum Chloroflexota; class Anaerolineae; order J102; family J102; genus M2005. The sequence goes on from JALXCB010000046.1 coordinate 57,684, forward strand.
CATGGCCGCGCCATACGCGCCAAAGGTGTAGGAGTACAGCCCCATCGTCCCGATATACCCCACCAGCAGCAACCAGCCGCCGATCCCCGCCACATTGCGTTGCTTGAACGCCCGCTCCAGATAGGTGAAACTGCCGCCATCCGAGCGGAAGTGCAGGCCCAGGCGGGTGTAACTGTATCCGGTCAGCAGGGCGATGACACCGCCGAAGGCGAAGGCCAGGGGCGCGGCGTGGCCCGACACCAGGGCCGACAGCCCCAGCACCGAGAAGATGCCGCCCCCCACCATGCCGCCCACGCCCAGGGCGACGAGTTCGGCAAGAGAAAGCTGTTCGGTTGTCGATTGCGTTTGCGTCGTCATGCGGTGCTCCTTGGGTGAGAGATGAGAGAAAATGACGATGGACGATGGCGCTAAGCCTTATCGTCCACCGTCCATCGTCTATCGTCTGTTTTCAAACCAGCTTCCTCAGCGCGCCCATGGTGGTCTTGCTGGCCAGATAAGCCTGACCGCGGCGGCTGCGCAGCCATTTGTAGGTCAGCATCTTTACCGCGTCGTTGAACACGAACCAGGTGAGAGCATAGGCCCACATCAGCAGGCCCAGCTTCCAGCCGATGGGTTCCATGAACCAACCATAGACTGCAAACAGCGTGCCGATCACACGGGTGCTGAAGGTGGCTCCAAACAGAATCCAGGAAGGATAAGGCTTCTTCCAGAACCAGTCATCGATGCGGGTGTTGTAAATCGTGCCGTGCCCGGCAATCACCAGTTTAGCGAAAAACAACGATTGGATCAACGGCCTGGGCAGGTGCAGTTGCATCATGATGAAAAACAGCAGAAAGGAGGAGATGACGCCCGCAATGCCCAGCATGGTGGAAATGGTGAGCATCTCTCGCATATCCCAACGCACAGGCTTCTTGTCCACCTTCGTGTTATCGTAGGCGATGGACATGATGGGGATATCGTTGAGCAGGGCCAGGATGATGATCATCAGGGCGGTGACAGGATAGAAATTGAAGACCACAATGCTCAACGTCATGAAGAAGATGACCCGCAGGGTCTCGGCCACGCGGAAGGTGGCGTAGCTCTTCATGCGCTCGAAGATGCTGCGGGAGAGTTTGACCGCGTCGTTGATGACGGCCAGACCGGGCGTGGTGAGAATGATATCCGCGGCGGAGCGGGCCGCGTCGGTGGCGTTGGCCACGGCGATGCCGCAGTCCGCTTTCTTCAGCGCCGGCGCATCGTTGACGCCATCGCCGGTCATGGCCACGATGTGATCCGCCTTTTGTAGGGCCTTGACGATGAGGAACTTGTCCTCGGGCACCACCTCGGCGAAAATCTCGGTCTGCTCGATCTTCTCGATGATCTCCGATTCATGGACGCTGACCAGGCCCTTGCTCAGGTTCTGCGTGTCGAAGCTCTCTTCGACCTCTTTCACCACCTCTTCCGCGAATTTGCGGGCCGCGTCCGTATCCGCGTCGGGGTGCAACTTCTTGTAGATGGCTTCGGCCAGGATTTCAGTGAGCAGGATGACGCCCTCGTTTTTGCTGCTGCGCAGCTCTTTGGAGCGCATGGCCGGGCCCGTCAGCCCCAACATGCGCCCGATCTCCCGGGCGATGGCGATATTGTCCCCGGTGATCATCTTCACCCGCACGCCGTGGGCGCGCAGGTCCTCGATGACGGCCTTGGAGTCGGGCCGCGGCGGGTCCAGCATGGGGATGAGGCCGATGAGCTCCACCTGATCGCCCACCTTTTTGGCCACGGCAAGGGTGCGATACCCTTTGCTGGCGAAATCGTCCACCATCTTCTCCAGCTTTGCCACCTGGTCTTCGGGCAATTTGGCCATCTCGATGACCACCTGCGGCGCGCCCTTGATGGCGACAAAGGTCTCATCACCGCGCCTGATAACCGCCTCGGTGCGCTTGCGAATGGGATCGAAGGGCGTGAAGTGGGTTTGCTCGTACTCCTTCCAATCCAGATCAGGATATTTTTGCTTCAGATAGTTGTAAATGGCCATGTCGATGGGGTCCTGGTTTTCCAGTCTGGAAGCCAGCACGCCCATCAGCAGCAACTCCCGCTCGTCATGCCCATCGAAGACCGTGGGCTGGGTCACCTGCAGCTTGTTCTGGGTAAGCGTGCCCGTCTTGTCGCTGCACAGCACATCCACGCCCGCCAGCTCCTCGATGGCCACCAGACGGCTGACGATGGCCTGCCGCTTGGCCAGATTCAGCGCTCCCACGGCCATGACCACCGACAACACCGCGGGCATGGCCACAGGAATGGCCGCCACCGTCAGCACCAGGGCGAAACGGATCAACTCCAGAACCTCCTCGCCCCGATAAATTCCCACCATGACGATGAGGATCACCAGCGCCAGGGTGAGCAGGATGAGGTAATCTCCTACCTGAATCACCATCTTCTGGAAGTGGCTGCTCTCCTCCTGCTGGGCCTGGGCCACCAGCGACGCCACCTGCGAGAAATTGGTGTTCATGCCGGTGTTCACCACCACGGCCAGCATCTCGCCCTGCTTGACGATGGTGTTGGAGTATGCCACGTCGCCCGGCTTCTTGCTCACGGGCAGGGATTCACCGGTCAACGCAGACTGATCCACCTGAATGTAATCGCCCTGGATCAATTTCACATCCGCAGGAATGATGTCGCCGATCTTGAGTTTGATGATGTCGCCCGGCACCAGCTCTTTGGCCGGGATGGTCTTGAACTCGCCATCCCGCAGCACAATGGCCTGCTGAGCCAGCTTCTGCTTCAATGATTTCAACGCGCTCAACGCCCGCCCTTCCTGATAGAAGTCCAGCCCGGCGTTGACCAGCAGCATGATGATAATGATGATGAAATCTTCCCATTTCTTGACCGCGGCGGAGAGGATGGCCGCCACCTCGATCATCCAGGGAATCGGGCCCCAAAAACGACGAAAGATGCGGTGCCACAGGGGCTCCTCCTTTTCTTCGATGGCGTTGGGGCCATAGTGCTGCAAGCGGTTGCGGGCATCTTCCGAGCTGAGGCCCTTTTGCGGGTCGGTTCCCAGCTCCCTCAGGGTTTCTTCAATGGATTGGTTTTTGTATGCGTCGGTTTTCTTCATGGATCATTCCTCCGGGGACAGCCTTTTCCTTTATTCTCACTTTCGCCAATGGATTTCGCAGTGACTTTCGTCACGGCCGATGAAAAAGCCCCTGCTTACATCGCCCCAAAACCAAAACGCATGCCATACAGCAGGATGGCGATCGCCAACGCCGTGAAGCCCATTGCCAGGAACGTGATGGTGAAGGTAAAGGGCGCTTGGGTTTGGCTGTCTGCCAGATAGAACTTGTAAGCGATCAGATTCGCCAGGGATGCGACGAGACTCCCAAAGCCGCCGGCATTGACGCCCCACAGCAACGCCTGCCAGTGAGGCGTAAACTCGGCGAACAAGAGGGCCGCGGGCACATTGCTGATGAACTGACTTGTCAGGGCAGATAGCAAAAAGATATGTCCGGCTTGGTGCAATTCAGCCGTCAACACCTGTCTCACATTGTCCGTGATCCCGAAAAAGAAAAGGAAAGTGACCAGAATCGCATAATCCACCCGCAAAGCCCGCCTGTCCAATGCGACCGCGGCCAGAATCACCAGCAAAACAATGAACAATGGCAGCACGTGCAGGATAGCGAGGATGAGGATGAGGAAAAGACCCCCAAATCCCCAGGCAATTCGGCGGATGGCGGGCAGAGATGTCCCAGCGGCAGCGCTGTTTTCCGTCTTCGCGATCAAAGCGGCGCCAGCCAGCAGTGCGAGGAATGTCAGCGAAAAGGGAGCAATGGCCGCCATAAAAGTCCAGGGAGGAATCTGATAGTGCCAGTAGAGGTACAGATTCTGCGGATTGCCGAAGGGCGTCAACGCAGACCCGGCGTTCGCGGCCAATGCTTCCAGGATTACGAGGATGTCCTTGCGCCTGATTTGTAGAGATAGCGTCAGGGGTACCATCACCACCAGGGCCGCGTCATTGGTCACCAGCATCGCCAGGAAAAACGTTCCCAGCACCAGTTTCAGGGGAATGGCCCGACCTTGCTCGATCCGGCGGGCGATATTGGCGATGAGACCGCTCTCTTGCAGCCCTTTCACCGTTACAAACAGGGCGAAAAGGATGAGAAGCACGCCCAGCTCATCTTCCGAAAAGCGCGGCAGACGCATGGTCAGCAGCGAAGTCAGGGCCAGGCCGACGCCCGATGCAATCAGCAGCCACTCTTTCAACACAAAATCGATAAAGCCGCACTTTTCTCGCAATTCGGTCATGGGAGGAAGGTTATCCGCCGTTGTTGATGGTCTAAAGGACAGCTTTTCGTAAATAAGTTTCGGTTTTGAAACGGCATTCCGACGACCGAAGGGAGGAGCGGAATCATGCGGATTCACTCTCTTCCTGACCAGGTTGAGGTGGGCGATATGACACGGTTATCATACATCCTCCCCCCGCTTTAATCATATAAGGAATCTAACCCGAAGGGCGCTTTGCTCCCTCGGAATGCAGCATGGTGGGATTCATCGAAAACAAGTTGGCAGACAGCGAGTCGCAAGTTTTCTATGCAGCGCAACCTGCCACCCCTATCGCCAGATATCCGCGTAAGGGAACTCGCCACGCAGAAGCTTGCCTTCCGCGAAGCGGGAAAAGGCGAAGGGGCGGATATCCACGGTGTGGGGCTCGCCATCCACCATCCATTCGGCCATGCACAGGCCCACGGCGGGCCCGATCTTGAAGCCCGTGCCGCTATGCCCGCAATCCAGCCAGAAGCCCTCGGGCCCGGCCGGGCCCAGGATGGCGCGCTGATCGTCAGACAGGCCATCGTAGCCGGTGTGGGCGCTGTGCAGCGAACCCTCTTCCATGACGGGAATGCGGCGGCAGATGTGCTCCACGGCTCGCTCCACATAGCCAGGATGCGCATGATCCGCGTCGCTGTCCGGGTCTTCGCCCAAGGGGTTGCCCTTCTCCAGCCCTACCAGGGTGAGGCCGCCCTGCTCGGGTCGGAAATACATTTCGTTGATGTCGTCGATGACGGTGGGATGGCTGGGCCCGATGACTTTCGGGCGGCGGATGAACATGACGTCGTGGCTCCAGGTGGTCATGGGCAACTCCAGGCCCACCATGTGCCCGATGCGATCCGCCCATGCACCCGCTGCATTCACCACGGCGGCCGCATGAAATTCGGCTCCGTCCGCGGCTTTCACCCCCAGCACCCGGCTGCCGTCGGAGCTGGTGAGCACATCGGCCACCTGCACGCCCGTCTTCAAGCCTGCGCCCCGCTCGCGGGCCGCGTTCATCAGGCTCATGGCCGTGGCGGGCGGGTCTGCGTAGCCTGACTCAGGCTCGTATGCAGCCACATTGAAGTCCTCGGTGAGCATATAAGGCGCCAGGCGCTTGACGTCGTCCGGAGTCACCAGCAGGGTGGGAATGCCGATCTCCTGCTGCACTCGCACATTGGCCCGCAGGTTGTCCTCATATTCGGGCTGCACGAACCGCAAAAATCCCGTGCGCACGAATCCGCAATCGCCGCCTACCATCTCCTCCCAATTGCGGAAATACTGAAACGACTGCCACACCAGCTCCGACTCCAGTCGCAGGTCATAGTGCATGCGCACCAGACCGCTGGAGCGCCCGGTTGCGCCCGCGGCCACGAATTTCTTTTCCAGCACCAGGACTTGCACTCCGCGCTGCGCCAGATGGAAGGCCAGGCTGGCGCCGTGAATGCCGCCGCCAATGATGATGACGTCCGTTGTTTGAGTCATGAACCGCCTCCTGAGTTCGAGTGAGAGAAAGCAACTACTCACGTAGCGAGGTCAAAAACCACAAAGACACGACGACACGAAGCGCGAAGGGGAAAAGTGGCAGGTAGCAGGTGGCAAGTGGCGGATGAAAAACGTCGCTGCCAGAAGAACTTGCCGCTTGCAACTTGCAAACCTGCATTCTTTTCGTCCCCTCCCCTGAGCGTAGCTTGGGGGAGCCGGAGGGGGTCGAGCCTTCGTGGCAAGGCGTTTTCGAGGTCGAATCAGGTTACCTGAGCAGTTACAGAGAAATGGAAAATTGCGCTATGTGGACTTTACCACTGGTCGGGTTGCGGGTCAAGAGAAGGACGGGCATTACGCCATCCTCGACACCCGCACCAGCGGCGTCATCTTCGGCCAGTTCACCGAGGCCGCGGGTGAAGAGGCGCTGGAGATGACGATGGCCTGATGCGGTGACCTGACAGGTCCCATCCCGCGTCCTCGTCCCGTCGGGTCCGCCCGCAAGCGCGATGGAGAAGGGACGCGAACAGGCGCATGGGGACCTGTCAGGTCTGGCAAAACGCGGACAACCATGCTTCCAGGCCCGCGGCCCGACACTCCCAACTGAGGCGGGGCGCTGCAGCGAAAACCGCCCGGCTGAGGCGGCCGCGAGCCGATGCGTCCGTCAGCAGAAGCTGGAGCCGGGCGATCAACGTGTCCTCGTTCGGGGCGGGCTCCCCGCCCGCCTCGCGCACCAGCGCGCCATACTCCCCCACATCCAACGTCAGCGAGGGGACGCCCTGCGCCAGACAGTCGAGCGCCCTGGCCGGGCTTTTGGCCTGGACCAGGGGCTTTTTGTTGGGCAGGAAGAGGCAGACCGCAGCTGAGCGGATGGTCTGGACATAGCGGTCGGGGGGGAGCCAGCCCAAGATGCGGGCGTTGGGCACGGGGAAGGGGGGACGCCAGCCGCCCGCGATGAGCAATTCGGCCTGGGGGACGCGGGCGCTCACCTGTGCCCAGACGCGGGTCAGCATCCCCGCATCCGCATCATGCCCGCGCGTAAGCAGGAGCGCGTGCGGGAGGTTGGCTTCCACCGGGGCGCGGGTCGCCGCGGGTGTGAGACCGTTGGGAAGATAGTAAGGCATGGGAGAAGGAAAGCGCTTCAGCGCGTCCGCACGGCCCAAGACCTCGGAGGTCCGCTGAGACCTCCGAGGTCTCCATGGCGACCAATGGGCCTGCAGAAAGCGGGAGGCGACGGTAACGCCCATGGCGTCGCGGATGAGCTCGCGCTCCTGGCGGGTCAGCAGTCGGGCGAGAAGCCGATTCCGCCCCGTTTCCTCCATCCAGGCCACTTCCAGATCATCCACATCCACCACCACCCGCCTGTCCCGCCGCATCCACCAGCGCCCGACCCAGCCCGCATAGCCCAACCCCTTGCTCACGATCAACGCGTCCGGCCCAAACGCCTCCACCTCCCGCCGCAGTCGTCCCAAAAGCGCCGGATACGCTCCCCGCCACCCCACTCCCAGCTCCGGCGTCATCACCTTCACCGCCTCCGCTCCCCACGGTCCGCCCTCCGACTTCTGACCTCTGACCCCTGCCCCCTGACCTCTGACTTCCTCGGGGCAATCCCACGCCGGGATGAGCAGCGCGGTCCCATGCCCGCGGGCGGCCAGGGCTCGGGCCAGCGGCAGCAGCCGACTACCCACGGTCCCCCGTCGGCAGCGTCCGAATGGAGCAAGAATGAGGAAACGCATGGTCCCTCACCGCTGGATACCGCGGGCGGCAAGTCCGATTGCGCACATCACTCCACCGTCACGCTCTTGGCCAGATTGCGGGGCTGGTCCACGTCCGCACCCCGCCACACCGCGATGTGATAGGCGAAAAGCTGGAGAGGAACCACGGTGAGGATGGGCAGCAACCAGGGCGACGCCTCGGGCACGACGATGAGGTCATCGGCCTTCTCGGCGATGACGCGGTCGCCCGGATTCACCATAGCGATGACTTTGCCCCGCCGGGCCTTCACCTGCTCCACCTGACTCACCATCTTCTCGTAAACGCCATCGCGCGGGGCCAGCGCCACAGTGGGCATGGTCTCGTCGATGAGGGCGATGGGCCCGTGCTTCATCTCCCCCGCGGGATACCCCTCCGCATGGATATAGCTGATCTCCTTCAACTTCAGCGCCCCCTCCAGGGCGATGGGATATTGCAATCCCCGGCCCAGATAGAGGAAATCCTCGTAGTTGGCGTAGGCAATGCCCAACTTACGGATTTCCTCATCCCTGGCCAGCACGTCTCCCAGCTTTTGCGGCAGCAACGCCAGCTCGTGCGCCAGCGCCAGCGACGCGTCCTGGTCCAGCAGGCCCCGCTGTTGGGCCAGGAACATGGCCAGGAGGAGCTGGTCTACCACGGACGAGGTGAACGCTTTGGTGCTGGCCACGCCGATCTCGGGCCCGGCCTGCATGTAGATGACGCCATCGGCCACGCGCGCGGCCTGCGACCCCACCGCGTTGACGATGGAGAGCAGGAACGCGCGCTGGCGGCGGGCCTCCTCCATCGCGGCCAGGGTGTCCACCGTCTCGCCCGACTGGGTGATGGCGATGAACAGGGTGCGGTCGTCCAAGATGGGCTCCCGATAGCGGTATTCGGAGCCGTAATCCACCTCCACGGGCAGGCGGGCCAGGCGTTCGATATAGAACTTGCCCATCAGGCCCGAGTAGTAGGACGTGCCGCAGGCCACGATGGTCACCCGGTCGATGCGTTGGACGATCTCGGGCGTGAGGTTGGCTCCGGGCAGGGTGACCTCGCCCGTGACGAAGTCGATGCGCCCGCGGATCGTATCGGTGAGCGCGTTGGGCTGGTCGAAGATCTCCTTTTGCATGAAGTGGCGGTAGGGCCCTTTGGCCGCGGACACCGGGTCCCAGGGGATGGCGATGATCTCCTTGCCGGGGATGGGCTCGCCCTCCAGCGTACTGAAGGCCGCGCCCTCGCGGGTGACCACAGCCATCTCCCGATTTTCGAGGAAGGACATGCGCCGGGTGTGTTCGAGGATAGCAGGGATATCGGAGGCCAGGAACATTTCGTCCTCGCCGTGCCCCACGACCACCGCGCCCGCGTTACCCAGGCGGGCGGCGATGAGCCGGTCGGGCTCGTAGGTGCTGAGAACGACCACCGCGGACGGGCCATGCAACAGGCTTAGCGCCCGCCTCACCGCCTCTTCCAGGTCCTCGGTCTGGGTGAATTCCCGGTGGATGAGCTGGACGATGACCTCGGTGTCGGTGTCCGAGGCGAATTCGTATCCCTGGCTCATCAACTCCTCTCGCAGGGGCAGGAAGTTCTCCACGATGCCGTTCTGCACCACGACGATGCGCCCGTCTTTGGCCCGGTGGGGATGGGCGTTGTAGGCGGTGGGCGGGCCGTGGGTGGCCCATCGCGTGTGTCCGATGCCGATATGCCCGTTGGTGGGCGCTTCGGCCACGCGCTGACGCAGGTTGCTGAGCTTGCCCGCGTCCCGGCGGATCTCGATCTCGTTCCGGTTGTTGATGATGGCCAGGCCCGCGGAATCGTACCCGCGGTATTCCAGCCGTTGTAAGCCTTCGAGGATGATGGGGGTGGCCTCTCTCGGTCCGATATAACCAACAATGCCGCACATGGAAGTGGCTCCTTGTTCGGAAAACAGTGTGATTTGCAAACGCTCGCCAGCCCAACGTTGGGCGAGGCGACAACGGGCGTCAAACATCAAACATCATGCGTCATGTCCTGACGTTTGACGAAGTCGGTTTGCCGCGCGAACGCGGGGAAACGCCCGTGCAGGCGCGACCGGGGTCCTGGATCTTGACTTCTGCCACTGCCCCTTCCCTTGTCCCGCGGTCGCCCGTGGGCTTTCGGGTGAGACTTTGCGCGTTCCCATGACGTCCGGTGGTGGCTGCACCGGGAAGGCATCCGCCGATCTCTCGATTTTCCCACTGGCCCGAGCCAGGGTTAGGCCGCCCTTGCGGACGACAACCTTCTCCTCGTCAACTGCGCCGCCCCTTGCGGGCGCAGTCCAGGCGCTGCGTCATGGTGGTTGGGAACGTAGGTTACATGTTCGGGTCAGGCCATAAACAAGCCTCCATTCAGTAGTGAAGAGTAAAGATTAGCATCTTATCAGTGACATTTTAGCCCGCTGAGCTAAAAGTTACACAGAGCTCACAGAGCTGCTTTGGAGCTTCACAGAGATTCATTGATTATTTTTTCTCTGTGTAACTCTGTGTTCCTTCCTGGTTCCAGCCTGTCCGGGTTAGGATTGAGGATAGGAGGATTATAGAGGAAGGACGGGGGATTGGCAAACCGCATCGCGTCCGTATGACAGGCTATTGGCCTGGTAGGCCGAGAACGGGGCAGTGAGCGCCCCCAGCTCCGGTTTCCCGGTCTACCGGTCTTCGGGTTTCCTGGTTTCCCCATCCTGTTTTCCAGGCAACGTGAACCAGAAGCGCGCGCCCTGGCCCGGTTCACTCGCCACGCCGATCTCGCCGCCGTGGGCCTCGACGATGCGTTTGGCGATGGCCAGGCCCAGGCCCGACCCGCCCGTGGCGTGGCTACGCGACTTCTCGCCCCGATAGAACTGGTCGAAAATGTAGGGGAGGTCGTCGGCCGCGATGCCCTCGCCCGTATCGATAACCTCCACCAGCGTGACTGACCCCTGCCGTCGGGCCTGCACCCGCATGTCGCCGCCCGTGGGCGTGTGACGGATTGCGTTGGCGATGAGATTCGCCAGCACCCGCTCGATCTTCTGTACATCCACCCGCACCAGGTCGGGACCAGCCGCCGAGTGGCCCGAAAGCGCCACGCCCTGGCGCGCAGCCGCCTCCGCGAAGCGGTTAACCGTGTCCGAAATGAGGTCGTTCAGATCCACCGGCTGCAAACTCAGCTCCAGCGCGCCCGCGTCGAACTGGGCCAGGTCGAAGAGATCGTCGATGAGCAGGGAGAGGGATTGGATATCCCGCTGGGCTGTGCGCAGATAGCGCTGCTGCATAGCCGGTTCCTCCACCAGGCCGTCGGCCAGGGCTTCAATCAGGGCCTGGATGGAGGCCAGGGGTGTGCGCAGGTCGTGGCCCGCCCAGGCGATGAGATTGCGCCGCATTTGGTCTAACTCCCGCTGCTTGCGGTCGGCTTCTTGCAGGCGCTGGGCCATGAGATTGAAAGTGCGGGCCAGCTCCGTCACCTCGTTGGAGCCCCGCTCCGGCGCCCGCACGTCGTAACGTCCGCGGGCGATGGCTCGGGCCGCGTCGTTCAGCTCCCGAATGTAATCGGCCACTGCGGTGGCGAAGAAATATCCCAGCGACATGGCAATGCCCCCGGCGAAGATGAGCAGCACCGTGGCCAGAAGCAAATCGTGTGCGCTGGCGAACATGAGCCGGGCCGTGAGCCACACGTTGAGAAAGGTGAGGATGCTGGCCAGGGCGTAGCCGCCCATGAGCAGCCAGCTAATGTGCGGGGCCTTCTGGGCCAGGCCCGTGCGGTAGGCCACATACCCGGCCAGGATGGAGATGCCCGCGGTGATGCTCAGGAACAGCGCCATGGCCCGAAAATCGGCCACGGGCGGCTGCATGAGGAGCCAAAACAGCCCCAGGGCGATGATCATCGTCAGGATCACGCCCGCGATGAAGCGCAGGGTCAGGGAGGTCGAACGGGTGTGGGTGGAGGTAGTGAGGGTAGAGTGCATGGCTGGTAAGAAGTATTCAGTGTTCAGTAATCAGTTGTCAGAAGAATGGGGCCGACTCCGGACTGTGGACTCCGTACTTCGGACTCCTGGCTAAGGTTCGAACTTGTAGCCTACGCCCCAGACGGTGAGGATATAGCGGGGTTTGGAGGGGTCAGGTTCGATTTTCTCGCGCAGGCGGCGTACGTGCACCGTCACCGTGCTGGGGTCGATGAACTCGTTCACGCCCCAGACCAGATCGAGAAGCTGGTCGCGGTTGAAAACCTGGCGGGGATGCCTGACCAGCAGATGGAGCAAGTCGAACTCGCGGGCGGTCAGGGTCACCTCCTGGCCGCGGGCGTGCACCTGCCGCGTGTTGGAATCGATGACCAGGCCCTCGAATTCCAGGACGCGCTGGGCCTGCACAGGGGAACTGGACGCGCCCTGGGTGCGACGCAGCACGGCCCGCACCCGGCTTACCAGTTCTCTGGGACTGAAGGGCTTGACCACGTAATCGTCCGCCCCCATCTCGAAACCCAACACCCGGTCGGTCTCCTCCCGCCGGGCCGTAAGCATGATGATGGGCGTGTCGCTGCGGGCCCGCAGCCAGCGCGTGATCTCCAGCCCGTCCACGCCGGGCAGCATCAGGTCCAGCACCACGAGATCGGGCATCTCTCGGGCGAGATAATCCAGCGCGGCCGCGCCATCGCCCAACACATCCACCCGATAGCCCGCGCGCTGCAAATAGAGGCGGGTCACCTCGGCGATGCTCGGTTCATCTTCTACAACTAGAATCAAAGGTGGCGTCGTCATGATCTCAGTGAAAAGGGAAATCCTTACGGAAGCATTACAGGCCGGGAACGTAAGGGAATCGTAAGGAATCCGTCGCAAGTCTGTAAGATGCGTGGGCGAAAGTGAGGATGACGGGCGCTGCTGGCCCGAGCTCACCCCCCGCTCAAAAGGAATGCAACCATGAAAAAACGACTGCTACTCACCCTTATTGTACTACTGACCGCCGTTATCGTCATCTCGGCCTGCTCCCGGGCCCAGGAGCCCGCCCCAACCCCCACGCCCGCAGCCATGACCGACGACGCCATGAACAAAACAGACGACATGAGCAAGGATGACAGCATGGCTTCCGACGAATCCATGGAAAAGAATGATGAGGTTATGGGATCGGATGACACCATGAAAAAGGAAGAGGGCGACATGAGCTCCGATGAGAGCATGGAAAAGAAGGACGACGGCATGAGCTCTGAGGACGCCATGATGCAGGCGGCCCTTACCCTGACCTTCGCCAACCTGCCGAATCTGGGCCCCGACCGGGCCTATGAAGGCTGGCTCATCGTCGATGGCAAACCTGTCACCACCGGCGTCTTCACCGTGGATGATCACGGCATGGCCAGCGCCGCCGAATTCCCGGTGGACGCCCACGCCCTGAAGAACGCCACCGCCTTCGTTCTCACCATCGAACCCAGCCCCGACGACGATCCTGCGCCCAATGCCATCCACATCATCGGCGGCGATTTCGACGGCGACGCCGCGGCCCTGACCGTAAGCCATCCCCTGGCTCTGGGCGTCGATTTCGACGGCGTGAACGTCTCCTACATCCTGGGCGCGCCCTCCAGCGAGAACGCCAAAGCAGACTACAAGAAGGGCATCTGGTGGCCCGGCCTGAACCTGCCCCAGCTGCCTCAGGGCTGGGTATACGAAGGTTGGGTGGCTGGCCCCGACGGCCCCATCTCCACCGGGCGCTTCACCTCGGGCGATATGGCCGACAGCGACGGCAACGGTCCCATGGCCGGTCCCAAGTCGGGCCCCAGCTTCCCCGGCCAGGACTTCATCAACCCGCCCATCGATCTCACCGCCGGCTACGCGGCCGTCATTAGCATCGAACCTGACCCCGACAACAGCCCCCTGCCCTTCTCGCTGAAACCTTTCATCGACGAAACCATCGACGACGTGAGCGACCACGGCTCCCAGGACATGGAAACCCGCACCGACGCCTTCCCCACGGGCCAGGCGCAGCGTTGACACTGTCTCAACGTCAGCCGCTCATGGCGTCTGAACACTGAAAACTGAACACTGAACGCTGTTTTGCCCCTCGCCCCAGGTTGTGGCACAATGCCGGAGCTATGGCCCGTCATTGGAAGACGCTTCTCAAAGCCGCCATCAGCCTGGGGCTGATTCTTTTTCTCCTCACTCGCATCGACCTGGCTGCGCTGGGGAGCGTGCTCGCCCACGCCAATCCCTGGTGGGTGACCGCAACCATCCTCCTCTTCGCCCTCAGCATCCTGCTGCGCACCCTGCGCTGGGGCGTGCTGGTTCAGGCCCGGGGCATGGCCGTGGGCTTCTGGAGCCTGGCCCGTTGGTACTACATCGGAGCCTTCTTCAACACCCTGCTCCCCACCGGCTTCGGCGGCGACGTGGTGAAATCGGTCTATCTGTCCAAGGCCACGGACGATGCCGGGGGCGCGGTGGGCACGGTCGTGCAGGACAGGCTGCTGGGCATCCTCGTCCTCCTGGGCATCGGCGCCTTGGCTGCGCCTTTCAGCCGGGCCGATATCCATCCGCTGGTTTTACTATTCATCCTGCTGGCGTTCTTTGGCGGCGTCGCGGCATTCTGGCTGCTGCGACAACGCACGCTGATCCGCTGGCTGCGCGGTCATGTGCTACGGTTGCTGCCCGGCGGCCTCAGCCAACGTCTGGCCGCCATGCAAAGCCTGCGCTCCCTCTACGACGCCCTTCAGGATTATGACAACTCCACCCTGGCCCAAGCCGTGGGCATGTCCCTTATCTTCAACGCCTCCTGGATTCTCATCAACATCACTGCGGGCCTGGCCGTGGGCATTCAGGCAAGCCTGGTCGATTATCTCGTGTTCACGCCCCTGGTCTCCCTGGCGCTGCTTCTACCCTCCATCGGCGGCATTGGCGTCAGGGAGCTGAGCTATGTGGGGTTGTATACACAGGTCGGAGCCGCGCCTGAACAAGCCATCGCCATGTCGCTGATCATCTACCTGGCCACCGTCCTCACGGGCCTCCTCGGCGGCTTGCTTTTGCTGCTTTGAAAATAGGACTAGGGAACGCAGATGACGCAGATTGAAACGGATGAACGCAGATAAAAAGAAACGCTCATATTGGAATAGCAGACATGTTTTTTCGTCGAGTGAACAAGGCAAGCAAAGATTGAAGATATGAGCAAAGCAACGAAAAAACATCAGAAACCATGTGATGGAGGATCATTTCCATACGGC
>JALXCB010000047.1 GCA_026991225.1 Anaerolineae bacterium
CTCTACCAGAATGGCGCCGAGATCACCGTCAGCCTGTTCGACAACGACGGCCAACCCAGTTTTTCCGTCACCCGCAGCGATGGGCTGATGCTGCGCGAGCCCTTCGCCGGCGAGCAATTCTTCATCGATCACAGCGGCGGCGCCCTGACCATCGCCTATACCATCACCGCTCAGACCGGGGGTGTGGACATTCAATACGACATCAGCAATCCCTCGGGCGCAGAACAACCCCTGCCCGATTTCCTGGTGGATGGGCTGCATTACGCGGCCCAGAATGAATCAGACTCCCTCTTCGTCCTCAACACATCCACCCACCCCTACCTGCATCAACGCTTTCTGAACGAAGATACTTTTCTGGATGAGGGCGTCTTCCAGGGCGGCGGCTATTTCGACATCAACGGCGTGAGCACGCCCTACCCCCGTATCTACGCGCCGGTCATCGCGGCCCACGACGATGATTTCGCCGCGGGATCCGCGCTGCTGTTCAACTACACCGTGGACGCACTGCGGCCCCTCATGCGGGTGCAGCTTGCGGATGGGCGCTGGAGCCACGCCTACATTCTGGATGAAAACAGCAAACGCCTGGGGCCTGGAGAGTCGCAACAGGTGACGTTGGCCCTGCGCTTTGCTGCGCCCCACGCCTGGCTGTTCACCCTACATCCCTACAAAACCTATTTCGACGCCCAATTCGGAGCGGAGCGGGACATCACGCCCCGGGATACGCGGCCCATCAGCGGCCTCAACCTCTCCTATGGCTCTGCAGCCCGCGAGAATTACCAAAATTGCCTGGACGAGGGCGGCTGCGCCGATCCCATCGACGAGGCCACGGTCATCCAGCACAATCTGCGCGGCTACAACTACTACATCCGGCTGGATCGGGATGGGCTGGATGGCATCGAGCCGGGCGATCCCCAATTCGTCACCACCTATGTGCAGCGGCTGCTGGATGGCGGGTACCAGCGCACCATGCTCTGGGCCATGGGCGGCCAGTTCTGGGATTGCCCGCCCGATCAGGTCTCGGGCTCCGAGTGCTACACCAACATCCCCCACCAGTTTATGAGCGACTTGCCCACCAATGTGGAGAACACCCTGGACGCGCTGGACAAATTCGAGCAAAACGGCATCGATCTCGGCTTCTGGTGGGGCCGGGCCGGGCAGGTTCCTGTGCCCTGGCAATGGAATCCCGACCACATGATCCCTCTGGACGTGAACGACCCCAACCACGTCGACCCCACCGACCACGAGTTGGACCTGGCCGTGGCCCGCGGGGCCAAAGCCGTGGGCCTGGACGCGTACGCCAACATCCCCGTGGGTTCACAACTGCCCTGGCTGGCCCATCTCAAGGCCCGAGCCCCGGGCGTGGATTTCTGGACCGAGGGATCCACCATGGACTACCTGCATATCAAAGCCAGCATCTTCTTGCAGCCCGAAAACCAGTGGGCCGCGGGAGACTTATCCGACGATGAGATCGCCCAGCCTGATCTTCTGGCCCAATATCTGAACCCCGGCGCCGAGGTCATCGCCTACATTGGCAGCTCCAACACGCGCGACTACATCCAGAATCTGGTGAAATGGGGATACACGCCCCTCATCGTGGCTCAACCCGATATCTACAACATCCCCCTGCTCGATGTCAACCATCTCGATTTCGACCTGGTCGCCTGTTTCGATGGCGTTGACAACGACGGCGACGGCCTGACCGATTTCCCCTATGACCCCGGTTGCACCTCCGCGGCCGGAGAGACGGAGGTCGGGCCGCAGGTGACCGCCACCGCCCAGGGCGGCAATGTGCGCTTGAGCTGGACGCACAGCGCCATCTACGCCCGCTACGACATCTGGCGCAGCGAATCGCCCTACTTCACCCGCATGGGCACGCCCCGGGCCACGGTGGACGCGGCGCCCTGGCAATATGACGACGTCGGCGCGCTGGGCGATCCGGGCCACAACTATTTCTATGTGGTGCAGGGCGTGGCCGCAGATGGCCGGGCCTATGCCAATCGCGTGGGCGAATTCGACTTCGCGCTGACGCCGGGTGGGCCGTGAT
>JALXCB010000048.1 GCA_026991225.1 Anaerolineae bacterium
CCCGGCTGCGCAAGCAACTGGCCGAGACGGAAAAGCGCATCGCCTCCACCCAGGCCCGGTTGAACAACCCCAACTTCGTGCAGAAGGCCCCCGAAAAGGTGGTGGCCCAGGCCCGCCAGACCCTGGCCGAACTCTGGGCGCAGAAAGCCCGGCTGGAGGAGCAGATCCGGGCGTTGAGCTGATACCGCCGCGCTTCGGGGCTGCAAAAATGTGACGAAGCAGCCCCGAAGCGTTCTTTTGTTATCTCCTTGCAAAAAGGGTACAATTCAGAAAGCAAGCTTCATGGAGTCTGTCATGAGCGTATTGACCATTCATCTTCCCGAAGAGAAGAAACAACGCCTTGAAGAAAAAGCGGAACGGCTCCAGGTTTCGCCGGAATCGCTCATCCAGGCGAGCATCGAGGAACTGCTGGCGCGTCCTGATGACGCCTTCGAGCAAGCGCTGAAAAGGGTTTTGGAAAAGAACCAGGCGCTCTACCGTCGATTGGCATCCGGGGCATGATTCGATATCTGACGCTGGCCGAAGTGCTGGAAATCTATGTGCGCGTCATGGCCATTTCGGGGGGTGCGACGGGAATTCAGGATATGGATGCGCTAGCATCAGCGATTATGCAGCCACAGATGACGTTCGGGGGACAGGACCTTTATTCAACGCTTTCCGAGAAGGCCGCTGCGCTTGGACATGGTCTTATTTTGAACCATTCCTTCATCGACGGAAACAAGCGCATTGGACATGCGGCCATGGAAGTGTTTCTTATGCTCAATGGTTACGAGATCGAAGCGCCGGGAGAGGAGCAGGAAAAGGTGATTTTGAGTGTCGCTGCTGGGAAAATGAACCGGTCTGCTTTGGCGGCATGGCTAGATCAGCATATAAAGCCAATCTCGGAAGAGAGGGAGGATTGAGTTGTCCAACTTCATCCTCGCCACGCTTATCTACGCCCAGCGCGACGATCGGGTGCTGATGCTCTATCGGCACAAGGAGCCCAATCTGGGCCTGTGGATCGCGCCCGGAGGCAAGATCGATCCGGGCGAGTCGCCGCGGGCGTGTGCGGTGCGGGAGTTGTATGAGGAGACGGGCCTGCGCGCGGTGCATCCCGAGCTGCGGGCCGTCATCACCGAGCTCTCCCCCGATCCCAACTGGCAGTGGCTCATGTTCGTCTATCGCACCCAGGTGGAGGATGGCGATGAGGTTGGAGACGGGCGAGAGGGGCGGTTGCAGTGGTTCCGCGTGGAGGACGTCCCCCGCCTGCCCATTCCCCAGGCCGACGCCATCTTCTTCCCCTACGTCATCGATCCCCACGGCCCGCCGCAGGAGATGATCTTCCACTACGACGCGAATTTGAAGCTCGTCGATTGGGAGAGGTGGCCGTTGGGGAAGTAGAAAGTATCCAGTTTTCAGTATTCAGTTTTCAGTGTTCAGTTTTCAGTGCCCAGGCTCATGACAAATCCTGACGAAAAACAAAGCCCCATCATCTTGCAAGGCCGGGTGGTGCGCGCGGGCAAGGCCGAGGGCGAAGCCCTGGTCAGCCCGGAGCCCATCAGCTTCCTCGGCGGCGTGGACCCGGAAACAGGCGTCATTCTGGACCCCAACCATGCGTTGCACGGCGTCTCCATTGCCGACAAGATTCTTGTTTTCCCCCACGGCAAGGGCTCGACCGTGGGCTCGTACACGATTTTGCGCCTGGCCCGCAATGGCGTCGCTCCCCGGGCCATGATCAATGCCGAGTCGGAGGCCATCACCGCGGTGGGAGCCATCATCGCGGATATCCCCATGGTGGACCTCATCGATATCCGCCAGATCGAGACGGGAGATTGGGTGAGGGTGGAGGATGGGCGGGTGGAGGTGAGAAAGAAAAAACCGGCCTGAGGCCGGTTGGGGAAACCGGTTTGAAACCGGTTTTCTACTTCTTGGGAAAATCTTTGGGCATGTGGCAGTGCTTGTATTTCTTGCCGCTGCCGCACCAGCAGGGCTCGTTGCGGCCCCACTTGGCCAGCACTTCGGGCTCGGGGCGCTGCGCGCGGTTGAGGAACTTAAACATGGGTCACCTTCTGTCGAAAAGAGGAACTGCTAACGTACTCGACTTCAGGCCGCAAGAGCCACGAAGACTCGAAGTTCTGCGAAGACACGAAGGGAAAAATACGGTAAAAGCTTCGTGCCTTCGTTTCCTTCGTGTCTTCGTGGCAAAAAGTGGTTGTGCGACCTGAGTAGTTGTCGAAAATGGCGGGGAATGAAGTCAAAAACGCCCACGAATTTAGCAGAGATCGGTGATTTTTCCAAATTGCGAGCGCTCCCCGATGTGAACCGCCATCCATTTCAGTCCGCTTCATCTTCTTCCACGCAACTTCCAAGGTCGTCACCCGTAAACCACTAAGAACACGAAGACACAAAGGCACAAAGGGAAATTGATACATTTTTTCTTCGTGTTCTTAGTGCCTTTGTGTCCTTTGTGGTTTGTTAACCGGGGTGCGTTAGCAGTTACTCTTCCGCGCAGAGAGGGCAATACATGGGGTCTTCCAACTCGATGAAGTGTTTGGCGCAGATCGCGTACACCTCCACGCGCTCCAGCACGCCCCATTTTTTCACCACGGTCGCTTCCAGAGCGATCTCCTTGCAGTTGGTGTGCAGCAAGATGTCGGGGACGGGACACGTGTCGCAGAGTGAGCGATTCCAGGGCCGTGAGTCGGGATTGCGCTTGATCAGACGGCATTCCTCGGTGGCGCGCCCGCGGTGATAGTCCGCATAATAGTATCGGCAGAGCACAGGTTTGGGCTGAGACATGATGTCAGGTCATCCAGAATTCGGTCTTGCGAGGCCGATATTGGATGGCCTCGGCGATATGGTGGGGTGCGATGCGGTCGTCGCCCGCCAGGTCGGCGATGGTGCGGGCCAGCTTGAGCACGCGATGGTAGGCGCGGGCGCTGAGCTGAAGCTGACGCATGGCAGCGCCGATGAGCTGATGGCTGGCGTTGTCCAGCGGGCAGAAGCGCCGCACCTCGCCCGGGCCCATGTCGGCGTTGGTCTCGATGTGGGGCATGTCCGCGAAGCGGCGCAACTGGCGTTCGCGGGCGGCCAGCACCCGTTCGCGCACCACTTCGGAAGGTTCGCCGCGGGTGTCGTCGGTCAGCTTTTCGTATTTCACCCGCGGCACCTGCACATGAATGTCGATGCGATCCAGCAACGGCCCGGAGATGCGCTTCTGGTAATTGCGGATGGCGGAGGTGGAACAGGTGCAGGCCCGCTCGGGATCGCCATAGTAGCCGCAGGGGCAGGGATTCATGCTGGCGACGAGCATGAAGTTGGCGGGGAAGGTGACCGTCCCCGTGGCCCGGGACAGGGTGACGATCTTGTCCTCGATGGGCTGGCGCAGCATCTCCAGCATCTTGCTGCCGAACTCGGGCAATTCGTCCAGGAAGAGGACGCCGCGATGGGCCAGGCTGATCTCACCGGGGCGGGGCCAGCGCCCGCCGCCGATGAGTCCGGCATAGGAGATGGTGTGGTGAGGGGCGCGGAAGGGAGGATGCTGGATGAGCGGGCGTTCGGGGGTGAGCAGGTCGGCCACCGAGTAGATGCGGGTGACCTCCAGTGCGGCGTCCTGGCTGAGGGGCGGCAGGATGGTGGGCAGGGTGCGAGCCAGCAGGGTCTTGCCCGCGCCGGGCGGCCCGGTCATCAGCATGTTATGTCCCCCGGCCGCGGCCACTTCCAACGCCCGCTTCACGTGTTCCTGGCCCTTGACATCGGCCAGATCGGTGGTGTGACGCGACGGCGTCGCGGCCAAGGCTTCGTGGGGCTGAGGGGAGATGGGCACGACGCCGCGCAGGTGGTTGGCGAGATGGGTAAGGTGGTCGACGGGGATGACTTCGATGCCGCGAATGAGCGCGGCCTCGGCCGCGTCCACTGCGGGCACGTAGATGCGTTCGAAGCCCTCGCGCCGGGCCAGATCGGTGATGGGCAGGATGCCGTTGACATGCCGCAGACTGCCGTCCAGGGCCAGCTCGCCGATAAACATGGCTTTCTCCAGCCCGTCAAGAGGGATCTGTTCGGTGGCGGCCAGCGCGCCCACGGCCATGGGCAGGTCATAGACCGGGCCGCGTTTAGGCAGATCGGCCGGGGCCAGATTCACCGTGTAGTATCCCATTGGGAAGGACATGCCGCTGTTTCGCACCGCGGATCGCACCCGCACGCGGCTCTCCTGCACCGCGGTGTCGGGCAGGCCCACGATGATGAATCGCCCCACCGAACCCCCGCGCTTATCCACTTCGATTTCGATCACCCGGCCATCGAGGCCGATGACGGCGGCGGAGAAAACTTTTGCCAGCATGACAAAGGATCGGGATTGGGATCAGGATTGGGGCGTGTGGACGGCATGGGCCAGGGCCGCGGCCAGCTCTCGCACGGCCTCGACCGGGCGTTCCGAGCCCGCCCGTCTGACCAGAGCGCTGCCCACCACCACGCCATCGGCCAGTTGGGCCACGGCCCGGGCCTGGTCGGGCGTGCCGATGCCGAAGCCCACGGCCAAAGGAAGATCGGTGTGTTCGCGCACTCGGGCCACGAAGTCGGCCAAATGGGGAGGCAGCGCCTCCCGCGCGCCGGTAATGCCCGTCACGCTGACCAGATAGAGGAAGCCGGAACTGTGCGATGCGGCCAGGGACAGACGTTCCGGCGTGCTGGTGGGGGCGACCAGATGGATGACGGCCAGGCCGTGTGCTGCGGCCAGGGCTTCCATCTCGCCCGCCTCATCGGGTGGCAGGTCGGGCGTGATGAAGCCGTCTGCGCCCGCGGCCGCGGCGTCGGCCACATAGCGGGCCATGCCATAGGCCAGGATGGGATTCACGTAGCCCATGAGGATGAGGGGGATGGTCACGCCCTCGGCCCGCAGCCGCCGCACCAAGGCGAACGCGTCCGCGGGGACGACGCCCTGAGCCAGGGCCTGCTGGGTGGCGGCCTGGATGGTGGGGCCGTCGGCCAGAGGGTCGGAGAAAGGGACGCCCACTTCGATCAGGTCGGCGCCCGCATCGACCAGGGCGTGAAAGATGGCGGGGGAGAGCTCGGGGCTGGGATAGCCCACGGGCATGTAGGGCATGAACGCGGCCCGGCCCTGGGCTTTCAGATGGGCGAACGTGTCGTGAATGCGTTGGCGTCCGGTCTTGGGCATTATCATTTGATTTCAAAAAAGAGAATGGTCGAATGTTTTTTGTAGCGTCAGTCGGGCAACCTACCGAATCGGACCGAAATTTTTTCGACTGATCCCCAATTCCCGCAATACAGCCCGCACCGTGCCCGGGGCCAGGTCTCTCGATCCCCAATTGGGCACGGATGCCACTTTGCCCGTGGCGGGATTGAACCAGACGCGATGGCTGCCCTTTCCCGAACGCAATTCCTCACATCCCAAACGATGCAACCGCCGGGCGAGCTCACGATACCGCATCACACAGCCACCAGCATCTCGATGGTTTGAGGTCGATCTTCGAGAAGAGGATGGAGCGCCGCGGGAGGTTCTACGCCCAATTCATCCCACGCATCGAGCAGACTTTTCAGCGCTTCCTGGACGTTTTGAAGGATTTCGTCCGGAGTGCGCCCTTCGGTGACAAGGCCCGGGACATCGGGCGAGGTGACAGTGTAAACGCCGTCGGGGTTCGGTTCCAGGTGGAGATGAATGGAAAAAAGCATGGTTTTCATTCTGTTCGCCTCAAAGGGAATTATAACAACAACGCTTCAGGGACGGCAATCCCTGTCCAAAGCGGGCTCGACGGGCGGGCCGGGGAGGTCCAGGCGGCGGTAGATGACGACAGGCGGACGGCCCGTATCGCCCTGGGGGAACGCGGCCACGGGCGCATAGTTTTCCTGAAAAAACGCGGATTCATGCACCCGGCGGTTCATGCCCCAGGCGTCGAAATGGCAATTGCGGATATAATACTCGGGATGGAGGGATTTGAAAAGCCCGGCGTTGTCGCGGGCCGCCAGATAGGCTTCCGCCCCCGGGGTGACCAGGCCCAGCAGATCGATAATGCGGCGGTCCGAGAAATAGGCAATGGTTCCCACTTCGATGAAGCCCACGGTGGCGTCCGCGGGCGTGTTCGCCTTCAGCCAGGCGGCCGCGTCGAGATAGGCTTCGATCTTGGGGTTGCGCCAGGTCTTGAGGCGATGGGTTTTGGCCGCCATGGCCCCCGCGCCGGCGATGACGATGACGGCAATCAAGCCCCATGAGAATGTCTGCATCCACGCCGACCTGACAGGTTCCCCCGTCCGAGGCGCGGTCGAAAATATCGCTCCGAAAGAAGCGGTGGAAGTGTGAGGTGCGAAGGCCTGTGTCTGGAACCTGTCAGGTCCCAACCGCGCCATCCCCAGGCTTGCCCCCAGAGCCATGGCAACCATCAGGGTCGTGGCGTACCAGGCGTAGAAGGGCACATTCAGCAAGAGATAACCCAATGCGTATAGCAATCCCCAGGCGACGACGACCAGCCCCCACGCATTGCGCTCCCGCCAGAACACGAACAATCCCACGCCCGCGGCCAGGGCGCTGGCATAAAATCGGACCTGAAGCGCGGGAGAGGAATGCGTCAGCCAGCGCCAGAACCCGACCGCGATATGAGGCCAGGCCCCCAGCGCCCGATGCGCCCGTTTCACCCCCAGCGTCGCGGGCAGGGGGCTGCCGAAGGTGATCATCGCATAGATCGACCAGGGAAGCAGGATGAGGAGAAACCCGCCAACCATCCCCCACGGCATCCTCCGCTCCCGCCACAACGCGGCCAGCCCCGCCAGACCGGCCAGGATCACCGCATCCCCGCGAGCCAGGAAGGCCAGCCCAAAGACCGCGCCCGCGGGCCAGTAGCGGCGGTCGATGGTGAGCAGCAGCCCCGTCAGCCCCAGAAAAATGAATAGCGGAAACTCCGCCCGCAGCACATGAGGGAACGTCGGCAGCGTCGCCATGACCGCCGCGGCGATCATGCCGCCCCACGGGCCTGTGGTCCGCCGCCCCAACGCGAATGCGGCCCAAATCCCCCCTATCCAGGCCAGCGTCCCCACCCCCAGCGCCCAGGCGTCCACCCCGACGGAAGG
>JALXCB010000049.1 GCA_026991225.1 Anaerolineae bacterium
CGCTCTCCGAGCCCGACATGCGCGAGCCAATGACGATATCGGCGTTTTCCTTCTGCGCCACCTGATACAACGCCGGGAAATACTCGGGCGGATACGTGCCATCCGCATCCAGAAAGCCGATCCATTCCCCCCGCGCGGCCGCGAACCCGGTCTTCAGCGCCGCACCGTAACCGCGATTATGGGGATGGCGGATCAATCGCACCTCGCGATAAGCGGACACCAATTTGGGCGTCTGGTCCGTGGATCCATCATCCACCACGATCAACTCCAACTCATCCACGCCCACGGCCCGCAAGTCCTCGCGAATACCCAACACCCGATCTATGATCTCTTGAATGCCGTCCTCTTCATTCAATGCTGGAATCACAACAGATAATGTAGTCATAGGTCACTCCTCCTGCCCTGAAAATCGGTCTCACGCTAAGCCACTGAGTCGCAAAGGGTGAGAAACTGAATACTGGTTGCCAGCCATCTCCACGTTCACAAAAACACCTCCTTCCGCCGCGCCGTCTTCCCCTTCTCTGAACCATCGATCACCTTCAACACACGAGCGGGTACGCCCCCGACGACCGTATGCGGCGGCACATCCTTGGTGACCACCGACCCCGCGGCCACCACCGCGCCCTTGCCGATGCGCACCCCGTCGGTCACGATGGCGCCCGAGCCGATCCACACATCATCCTCGATCACAATTCCCTCCGCTGTGATGCCCTGCTCCACAATGGAGCGGTCTGGATCATCAAACACGTGATTCACGGCCAGCAATTGCACCATGGTCGCGGTGTATACCCGGTCGCCGATGGTGATGCCGCCCTGCCCCCGCAGCACATTCATCTCCCCGATCAGGCTATCCCTGCCGATATGGATGAAAGCGTGAGGGAGATCGCGGAAATTGTACACGTGCAGCACCGAGCCGTACATGACCAAAGAGTTGTCGCCAATGCGAATGCCTTGGGGACAGGCGTGCAAATAGACCCGTTCATCCAGATACACATTCCGGCCCAAATGCACCTGATCCGCGAAGCGGATGCGCACCCCCGCCTCGATAGCCGACACCCCATCCATCTGCATAATCAACCGATAAAACACCGCCCGCAGGCCAATGCCGACGATGGTGGGAACCCAACCGATGAGCAAAAAAAGCGCTTGCTCGAGAATATAGCGCCCCCACGAACGGGCCTGACGATGCACATACAACTGCACCCCCTCCCATACACCGCCCTTCTCGGGCATCGCGTGCATAGAACGACCTCGGATCGTTGATCTTACGGTTTTTCGGCCGCGGGAGCCAGGATCGACTGGCCATGCTCCGCCATCCGAATCCAGATTGCCACTGGAATCGGTTTCCGTTCCTCTCTCCCTCGGCCGGAGCAGATGCTACGACAGACCGAGTTTGCAATCATGCGTCGGCAGCGACGCACATCGCAACAAGACTCAGTGAGTCGGTCAAATGGGGATAGTTTTACACAATGGCGCAAAACCATCCCGTAGATGATAAAGACTATGTCGACACCGAAAAGATACAGATCGCCATGTCTTTTTGATAAACCACTGATTCCCGGCTTCCCACAAGGGCGAGAGAAAGGGATCCGGACTGCACAAACTCAAACTGTTAAATCAAGGCAAGGGAGAGGGTAAAGGCGACACCAGGGGCCTTCGTTTCAAATTATCAATTCCGATTTTTTATAGCATGACAATCATCCTCGTGTCAAGTTCAGGAGGCGTTGCCAGGGAGGGGCGCTTTCGCTACAAAAGTCGTTGTACCTTATAATTCCAATAGTTCTTTAACAACCAGTAGGGACTGTAATCCCAACAGATCGCTGAAAATGGCCGACTTCCAGGTCAAAATTGATTTGAAATCGGGCTTTTCCGCCGTCAAATCAGTCTAAGGTTTGCGTTGAACCTCCGTCCAACTTCCTTGAGATGGAATTCTAAACTGAAGTCATTTTGAAACTCATTTTTCTGGGGCCACGCCCGCCCGGCGCTGAAGCGATACTGTTGGCTTACTGCGATACGTCTCTCGGCTTCCCTCTCGATCACGCCGAATAAATTCAGCTCTGAGGGCGTTCCGCCGCATATCCCCCTACGGGGACATGGTTTTGCCCGATTGGGGCTGTCTGCGCAGGCAGACAGGCGGCCAAAGGCCCCTCTAGCCCCGACTTCCAGTCGGCGGGGACAAGGCGCCCAGCAGCCTGCTTGAGGTTTGCCAACAGTATCCTGAAGCCGCCGGACTGCGGAACGACGCCGGGTGAATCCGGCTTCCCGCGGCGCGCGACATGCGCCATAGCCCCATTTATGGGGCGTCGTTCTTAGCCCGCAGGTTCACCTGCGGGTGGCCGCTGAGTAAGAAATGGAGATTCCAACCGCGGGGGACGTTGGCCCTGACCGTGAACTTCCTCTCCGAGACAAACAGAAAGCAGGTATGCGATCTCATTCGCCAGCGAACGCGAGGTGCGTGATGAAACGGTTCTGGTTCATCATAGTGTTTTTAGCGCTCGTCCTGTCGGCATGTAGCGCCACCCCCTCTGACCACGCCCATATGAAAAAAATCGATACCTGGCCTATCAACAACTGGCTGCAACCGCGCCCCAAGAAAGATACGGTCTTCTTTCTCTTTCAAGATGGCGATGCCCGTCATCTTTTCCTGCGTTATGGGGAGCAAGATAAAGACTTGGGCCTTCTTACTCGGACTTTTGGCGAGGATGCGCCCCTGGAAGCTCAGTTTGTGGATATCGAAGGCGCCCAATTCATTGTCTTCTGGGTGAACCAACAGAGCCTTCCCTCTCCGGCCAAATTCATCCTTCTCTACCGACCCCGCACCAGCACCCCTCATGCAAAAACCCGGGGAAGCAAAATGGTGGAAGTCACCCCGAAAGGTCTTTCGGTCCTCCCCATTTTCCCCCTGGAACAGAAAGAATGGGATGCCTTGCAGCATCTACGCCTCCTGCCGCGTCAGGTAGAATCCCCTCCTCTTTTCCAACGGGAATACGATCCCCCCTACTCTCTACACGGACGCTTTCAGCACATTTCATTCTCCAGATAGGTGAAAGCTATGTCTGATACTTCCTGTCTCCCCGATTTTTTGTCTCCCATCCAACGGACCTTTCATGAGGTTTTGACCGCCTACGGCTTTCACCTGGAAAGGTGTGAATGCGAGTCTGGCGGCCGCGGTCCCGAATGCCGGGCGCTCTATCGCGGGCCTCGGGCGAGCCTGCTTTTTGAACTTGCCGACGGCGGCTTTTTCACCTATTTAAACTAAACGCATTTTGAAATCAGGTGTTTTCGGCCTCGGCCACCCGGAGCTTCAGCTCCGGGCTACGAAACGACGCCGGGTGAACCCGGCTTCCCCCGGCGCGCGACATGCGCCATAGCCCCATTTATGGGGCGTCGCTTTTAGCCCGCAGGTGAACCTGCGGGCGGCGGCGCGGCCAGAGAATCGCCTTTCATGGATGATCCAATGCGAACCAAAAGCCTTGGTTTCAATTTGCTTTCGGTTTAGGACGCACCCAAACGATTTTTCAGGCCAACACCCGTTGCGCGTGTTGCGCCAGCTCCGCGCCCGCGGCCAGCAGCCGTTGCACCGCGTCCATGTCGTGAGCCTCGGCATAGACCCGCAGCACGGGTTCCGTGCCCGAAGGCCGGATCAGCAGCCAGCTTCCATCCTCCAGCAGATATTTGACCCCGTCGCGCGTGTTCAATTGGGCAATAGGGACGCCGTTGAGACGGTCGGGGGCGGAGGCCGTGAGGGCCTGCACCAGGTCGGGCTTGGAAAAGGGTTGGGTGGGGTAATCGTGCCGGGCGTAGGCGAAACG
Organism: Anaerolineae bacterium; assembly: GCA_026991225.1. Taxonomy (GTDB): domain Bacteria; phylum Chloroflexota; class Anaerolineae; order J102; family J102; genus M2005. Next base: position 3,813 of record JALXCB010000049.1, read on the forward strand.
CCCGATGCGGCCCATGATGCGATCCAGTAGCGCCTGGATATCCCCGCCCTGCTTCGCCACCAGCTCCGCCAGCAGCAGGCCCATGAGCACGCCATCCCCTTCGGGGATGTGCCCCTGGATGGAGACGCCGCCCGATTCCTCGCCGCCAATGAGCACATCCCCTTTCAGCATGAGATCGGAAATGTGGTTGAAGCCCACGGGCGTTTCGATGACATCGAGGCCATGTTCCGCGGCCAGCAGGTTGAGCATCTGCGTCGTGCTGACGGTCTTCACCACGCTGCCTCGCTGGCCCTGCTGCAGGAGATAGTCCAGCGCCAGGGTCATGATGCAATGAGGGTCGATGAAACGCCCGTCCGCGCTCATGGCGCCGATGCGGTCCGCGTCGCCGTCGGTGGCCAGGCCCAACATGGCGTCGCTGTCCCGCATGACCTGGCTCAACCCGGTCAGATGGCGGGCGATGGGCTCGGGGTGCAGCCCGCCGAAGCCCGGGTTCATCTCATGATGCAGGGTGATGGGCTCCACGCCCGCTTCCCGCAGGAGGCGGTCGGTGTAACCGATGCCCGCGCCGTACATGGCGTCGATGGCGATGGGCAGACGGGCGCGGGCGATGGCGTCCAGGTCCACCAGATTCGCCACGTGCGCGGCATAGGCGGGATAGGGGTCGAACAGCGTAATCATGCCCGAACGCAGCCCCTCCTCCAACGACATCTGCCGCACTTCCCGGCCCGAACGCAGGTTCTCGGCCAGCGTCTGCTCCACCCGGCGGCTGGCTTCGGGCGAGGCCGACCCGCCATACCAGGCCTTCAGCTTGAGGCCGTTGTAGCGGGGGGGGTTGTGGCTGGCCGTGATCATGACCCCGCCCGACGCCTTCTCGTGAACAATGGCGTAGGAGACCGCGGGGGTGGCCGCGAAGCGTTCGGTCAGCAGCACGCGGATGCCGTTGGCCGCGAGCACGCCCGCCACGGTCTGGGCGTAGCGGTCGGAGAGAAAGCGGGTGTCATATCCCACCACAAACAGCAAATCCGAGCCATTGTGATCCGCCCGGAACATATCGGCGATGGCCTGGCTGACCAGCCGCACGTTGTCGAAGGTGAAATCTTCGCTGATGACGGCGCGCCAGCCGTCCGTGCCGAAATGAATGCGCGTCATGGAATCCTCCAAATCACAGAAACCAGGGGTCTGTACCTTAGGCGTTGATGGCGAAAGGATCTCCAGTCCAAGATTGGGCGAGTCTACAACCGGCGTAATGCGTGATGCGTGCTGCGTAACGACCTCACGGATGACGCATGACGTTTTACGCCTTGGCTCCCCGCGCCAGGGTGGCCGTAAGCATTTTTCTTCCTTGAAGAAGCTATCTCACCAATGCGCTACAAGTTTGCCACACAGATTCGCTTCCCGCCAAACCCGAACCCATCTCAGTCGTGAGTCCTCCGCGAATTGTGCTACAATATCTCGTGATGGCGTCAGCGGAAGAAGCCCGATTTCATAGGAAGCACGAAACGTCATGGAAGCACAAGCCTGGTTGGAAGACCTCAACGAGCCGCAAAGGAAAGCCGTCACCTTTCGGCCCGCGCCCCTGCTGGTGCTGGCCGGACCGGGCAGCGGCAAGACCCGCATCATCACCCGCCGCGTGGCCTGGCTGGTGGAGGCGGAGGAGCAGCCGCCCGAAAGCATCCTCGCCGTCACCTTCACCAACCGGGCCGCGGAGGAAATGCGGGACCGGCTTTTCGAATTGCTGGGGGATCGGGCGGAGGGGGTGTGGATTCACACCTTTCACGCCGCGGCCATGCGCATCCTGCGCAAGTTCGGCGACCGCATCGACCTGCCCCTGGATTTCACCATCCTCGATGAAGACGACCAGCGCCGGGCCATCGCCCGTCAGTTGCGCCTGTTGAACCTGAGCCGGGAACAGTACGCGGTGGGGGAGATCGCGGCCCGCATCGGGCAGATGAAAAGCCTTTTGCAGAATCCCGAAGCAGTCGAAGCGGAAGACCCCGCGGTGACCGAGGTCATCCGCGCCTACGAAGCCTGGCTGCGGGAAGCGGGCATGCTCGACTTCGACGATCTCATCCGCTTCGCCGTCTTGCTGCTGCGACGGGATGAGGAGGTGCGGGATTTCTACCGCCGCACGCTCCGGCATATCCTGGTGGATGAGTACCAGGACATCAACAAGGCCCAATACGAATTCCTCACCCTGCTGGCGCCGCCCGCATCCAGCATCACCGCGGTGGCCGACGACGACCAGACCATCTACGGCTGGCGCGGCTCCGACCCCGGCTTCGTGGACGCGTTCATCCGCCGCTACGATCCGACCATCATCAAGCTCCCCTACAGCTATCGCTGCCCGCCAAGCATCCTCTACGGCGCCCAATCCCTCATCGCCCGCGAAGCCAAGCCCGACGCCCGCCGCAACTTCATGCAAAGCCGGGCCGACGGGAACGACAACCCCATCCATCACTACATCTTCCGCCATGTGCGCCAGGAACACGCCTGGCTCATCGCGCTCATCCGCAAACTCATGGCCGAACGCGGGGTCAAACAGGGCGACATCGCCATTCTCTACCGCACCCACCGCCTGGGCGCGCCCGCGGAGCAGGCGCTGTTGGAAGCGGGTTTCGACGTGCAGCGCATCCGTCCTAAGAGCTTCTTCGACCGCCATCTGGCCCGGGAAGTAGTGCGCTATCTGCAGATGGCTCGGGCCATCCACGAAGACGACCTGGCCCTGGTCATCAACTTCCCCGTGCATCAGGTGGACGAGCTGACCATGGTGCAGTTGCGGCGGCTGGCCGCGGCCCGGGGCGTCAACCTGGTCGAACTCATGGACCGGCTGGACGATTTCCCCGAGATCACGCCCCTCACCCGCCATCACCTGCGCCGGCTCATCCATCTGGCCCGAAACGAGCTGCCCCCGCTGGAGATGGACGCGGGCGAGGCCGTGGAACGCATCTTCGCCCATCTGGACGGGTTGCGCTCGCCCTGGCGAACCCGCGACCGGGAGATGCTGGCCCGGCTCATGGACGCCACCCGGCTGGATGAGGCCGTCGCCCGGCTGCGGCACTGGCTGGATGCGGGCGTCGTCCCCCGCATCCTCCATGACGACAGCCTGGACGCCCGCCTGGCCGCCATCCTCTTCCAGCGGGTTCTGGCCGATTATCTGGGCGTGGACGCCCCCCTGGGCCCGGCTGACGCCGGAGAACCGACCGGCCCCGCCGTCGACTTTAGCGACCCGGCC
>JALXCB010000050.1 GCA_026991225.1 Anaerolineae bacterium
GAAGCGCCGGGCTACAAAACCACGCCGGGTGAACCCGGCTTTGGGCGCGGGCTGGCTCTGAAAGCCCCCTTGAGGGGGCGTCGTTTCTAGCCCGGAGGTTCACCTCCGGGGCGCCAGGCGCAACGCGTCCATAATTTGGGATGCACCCGATTGGCAGGAGGAAAAGGGCGTTCGAGCATGAATATGGTATCATCATTTTACCGAAGACCGCACACTGAACACGTCTTATGTCCCTCCTGCCCCTGAACGACGCCCTGGCCCGCTGGCGCGAGGCCCTCGATGCCGCGGGCGCGCTACAACGCCTGCCCGCGGAGACCATTCCCGTGGCCCAGGCCCATGGCCGGGTGACCGCGGCCGCGGTTTGGGCCCGCATCTCCTCGCCTCACTACCACGCCGTCGCCATGGACGGCTACGCGGTGCGGTCGGCGATGACAGAGGGGGCGACCGAGGCCGGGCCCGTGCGCCTGCGGTTGGGACGAGATGCGCTTTACGTGAACACAGGTGACGCCCTGCCCGAGGGCTTCGACGCGGTCATTCCCCAGGAAGAGACGCGAGTGGAGGAGGGCTGGCTGGAGGTGACGCATCCGGTCCGGGCCTGGCGGCACATTCGCATCATCGGCGAAGACATGGTGACCACCGAACTAGTGGTTCCCGCCCATCAGCGCCTGCGCCCGCAAGACCTGGGCGCGATCGCGGGCAGCGGACATAACGCCGTGCGGGTCTTTCGCCAGCCCCGCATCGCCATCCTGCCCCTGGGCCAACGCCTGGCTCCTCCCAGCCCCCACGTCGAACCCGGCCAGATCATCGAGTTCAACAGCATGGTGCTGGCAGCCATGGCCCGGGAGTGGGGCGCGGTCGCGAATCCCTTCCCGCCCCAGGATGGCGATCTGGATGCGCTCATCCAGCAGGTGCGGGCGGCTCTGGATGACCATGATCTGGTCGCGCTCAATGCGGGCGCGGCCGGGGGCGCCCGCGACTACGCGGAGCGCATCATCCGCGCCCTGGGCGAGGTGGTCGTGCGAGGCGTCGCCCTGCGGCCGGGACATGCCGTCATTCTGGGCCACGCCCGCGGCAAGCCCATCATCGCCATTCCCGGCTTCCCCGTCAGCGCCATGACCGCGTTCGAGCGGATTGTGCGGCCCCTGCTGGCGGATTGGCTGGGGCAGCCAGAGGAACATCCCCCGCGACTTCAGGCCCTGCTTCCCCAGACGATTGTCTCCGATCCGGACATGGACGAGTTCAAGCGCGTCATCGTGGCTCATACGTATCGCGGCGCGGTGGCGCGGCCTCTGCCTCAGGCCGCGGGCGCGATCATGACCATAGTGCGGGCCGATGGCGTCATCCACATTCCACGCGGCCAGGACGGCGTCCCCGCCGACAGTTACGTGCAGGTGGCGCTGCTGCGTTCGCCGGAATCCATCGCCCACACCATCATCCATATCGGCAGCCACGATCTGGCCCTGGACATCCTCGCCGACCAATTGCGCCGCGCCCATCCCGACCGTTCTCTCAACTCCCTGGGCGTAGGGTCGCTGGAGGGCTTGCAGGCGCTGGCCCGGGGTGAAGCTCATCTCGCGGGCGTGCATCTGCTGGACCCGGCCACAGGCGCGTACAACATCCCCGCGGTGCGCGCACATCTGCCCCATCTGCCCGTGGTGGTGATGCGCTTCGTACATCGGGCGCAGGGCCTGATTCTGCCGCGGGGCAATCCCAAAAACCTGCATACGTTAGCCGACCTGACTCGTCCAGGCGTGACCTTCATCAACCGGCAGCCAGGCTCGGGCACGCGGCAACTGCTGGATTATCATCTCGCCAGGATGGGGATTGACCCCGCGGCCATTTGCGGCTATGATCGGGAGGAGCACTCCCATCTGGCCGTGGCCGCGGCCGTCAAAAATGGCGTCGCCGATGCGGGCCTGGGCATTCTGGCCGCGGCCCGGTCCCTGGACCTGGATTTCATGCCCCTCTTCCTCGAACGCTACGACCTGGTCATCCCCGCGGCCCACTACGAAAGCGACCTGCTGGCTCCCCTGCTGGCGGTCATCGACTCCGATGACTTTCGCCAGACCGTGGCCGCCCTGGGCGGCTATGAGGTGGAAGGGATGGGCGAGATCGTGTTTCGAACGTAGCTGTCAGAAGTCGCGCCCGAACAACCGCTCGCCGATATGGATGAAAACGCCCCGCTGTCAGGCTGGCGGACCGTGAAACGTAATGCGTGATGCGTAACGATTTTACGTTTCACGTTTTCACGCATCACGCCCGTGGCAGACTCGCCCAACGCAGACTTCAAATTACTTTCGCAAACCAACACAACGCTATTTTCGGCACAGAGCGTATCCAACATGACCTATCAACTCACCCGATGGCAATGGGGCGGCGAGGTGCGAGAGGATGATTTGCGAGCGGAAATGCGATCGCAAGGGTTGGCCCCCTACACCTGGCGCAACGGGCCCAACGATCACCTCTCCGTCCACTCCCGATCCTACACCCGCATCATCTACGTCATTCGAGGCTCGGCCACTTTCCATTTCCCGGACGCGGGCGAGGACGTGACGCTGCATCCGGGCGACCGGCTGGAGATTCCCGCCCGCACCCGCCACGCGCTCACAGCCGGGCCCGAGGGCGTCTATGGCCTGGAAGCGGCCATCCATCCCCGAACTTACTGAACCTCTCGACCTTGCCATTCTTCCCTTCAACCCGCTCCCGACCCGGCACGGGACGCCGACTGCGTAACGAGTGATGCGTCAAGCGTGACGACCTCACGGATTACGCATTACGTTTCACGCCCGGGGCAGACTCGCCCATTGCCAGGCTTCGAGCCTCTTTTGCAGACCCACGCCATTGCCAAAAACCATGTGCGGACGATTCGCCCAGGCGGCTTCGCCCGAAGCCATCGCCGAACTCTTCGACCTGCCCGCGTCGGCTGTGCCCCCATACAGCCCGCGCTACAATCTCGCGCCCACGCAACCTGCGCTGGTGTTGCGCCGCCATCCCCATACGGGTCAAAAGGAGCTGACTTTCCTGGTCTGGGGTTTGATCCCCTCCTGGGCCAAAGACCCATCCATTGGCAACAAGCTCATCAACGCCCGCGCCGAAACCCTGGCGGACAAGCCCGCGTTCCGGGCAGCGTTCCGGCGGCGTCGCTGCCTCGTCCCCGCGGATGGCTTCTATGAATGGAAGAAGACGGGCGCGGGGAAACAGCCCTATTTCATCGCCCGCAAGGATGGCAGGCCCATGGCCCTGGCGGGCCTGTGGGAGCACTGGGAAAGCCCCGACGGCAGCGTCATCGAGAGCTTCACCCTCATCACCACCGAGCCCAACGACCTGGTGCGCAAACTCCACAACCGCATGCCCGCCATCCTGCCCAAAGACGCCTTCGACATGTGGCTGGACCCCCACGCCGATCTGAACGCGTTGCGCGAGCTGCTCCTCACGCCCTATCCTGCGGCCCTGCTCAAAGCCTGGCCCGTGAGTGCGTTGGTGAACAACCCCGCCCACGACGATCCGGGCCTCATCGAACCCCTGCCCCAACTCTTCAGCCCCGACGACTTCTGACCCCGTGCATCTCCGCCATCTCTCCCTCACCAACTTTCGCAATTACAGCCGTCTGGAACTGAACCTGCCCCTGGGCGTGACCATCATCCAGGGCCAGAATGCGCAGGGCAAGAGCAACCTGCTGGAGGCTATCGTCTTTCTGGCTACGGGCAAATCGCCGCGGGCGGGCAGCGATTCGGAGCTGGTGAACTGGCTGGTGCGGGACGAACCCTATCCTTTCGCCCGGGCCGCGGCCGAGGTCGTACGCGCTTCGCGCACAGAACAGATCGATATTACCCTGCTGCCCAACAAGGGCAACGGACGTTTTCGCAAGCAGGTGCGGATTCATGGCGTCAACAAACGGGCCATGGACCTGGTAGGGATCATGCTCACGGTGCTCTTCCGGCCCGAAGACGTGGACCTGGTTTCGGGCTCGCCCTCCCAGCGCCGTCGCTATCTCGATATCGCCCTTTGCCAGATGGAGCCCGCCTATTGCCGGGCGCTGAGTCATTATCAGAAGGTGTTGGCCCAGCGCAATGCGCTTCTGCGCAATCTGGCTGAGCGGGGCGGCGATGCAGGGGATCAGCTGCGTTATTGGGATGAGAAGCTGGTGGAATCGGGCAGCCTGGTAGTGGCCCGTCGTCAGTGGCTGATCAACGAACTGGAGAAAGAAGCCGCGCTGATTCATCTCGACCTCAGCGGCGGCGTCGAGCGGCTGCATCTGCGCTACCTGCCCAGCTTTGACCCCGGTCAGCAGCCCGCATCCGCCCGAACGCCCTATCCCAGCACGCAGGTGTTGCGGGAACGGGGCGTGGCCTACGCCGAGCTATCGGTCGACCAGGCCCGGGCCTCCTTCCTGGCCCACCTCTACGCGGGCCGCTCGCGAGACCTGGCCGCGGGCATGACCCTCATCGGCCCCCATCGGGACGACCTGGGCTTCTATCTGGGCGAACGCAACCTGCGAACCTATGGTTCGCGCGGGCAACAGCGCACCGCGGCCCTGGCCAGCAAACTGGCCGAAGTCGCCATCATGACCCGGGTCAGCGGCGAATCCCCCATCCTCCTCCTGGATGACGTCATGTCGGAACTGGACGCCACTCGGCGCCGGATGCTGCTGGAGGTCATTCCCACGGTAAAACAGGCCATCGTCACCACCACCGACTGGGACTATTTCTCGGATGACATCCTGACCCGGGCCTATCGCCTGCATGTACATGAGGGGCAGATCGACGAGGTTGAGAACGCAGGGACGCAGATGGGATGAGATAAATTGGCCGGAGGGATGCCAACGATCTAACGAATCGCTAACATTCTTCTGATATCAGGCTAACGCGGAGAGGGGATAGTAAAAATGTCAAAAGGACATTCACTTTTCGCATTCCCATATCCGTAACAGGAGGTGGAACGATGACTCTGGTTCGCCGCTGGGATCCCTTCCGCGAGATGGCTGAACTGCGCGCCACCATGGATCGCCTGCTCAACGAGACCCGCAATCTGCCCGTGATGCGCGCGGAAGAGACCATCTGGATGCTGCCCCTGGATGTGAGCGAGAATGAGGATGCTTACATTGTCAAAGCCTCCATCCCGGGCGTGAATCCCGATGACATCGACATCACCCTGACCGACAACGTCCTCACCATCAAGGCTGAGATCAAGGAAGAGAAAGAGGTCGAAGAGGCGAAGTATCACCTGCGCGAGCGCCGGTTTGGCGTGTTCAGCCGCTCCATCACCCTGCCCACGGCAGTGGATGCGGACAAGGTGGAAGCGGTCTATGAGAACGGCGTGCTGACGCTGACCATCCCCAAGGCGGAAGAGGTCAAGCCTCGCAAGATCGAAGTGCACGCGCACAAGATGATCGAGGGTGAATCCAGCAAGGTTTCTTGAGGGATTCCACAGCGTACGCAGGAAAGGGCGGAGCGTCCAGTTGACTGTCTCCGCCCTTTCTTTTTGAATGCTGGCCCTGCCGATATACTGATGCTGAGCGCATCCGCACCGATACGGATGAAAGCGCCTCGCGGCCAGATTGGCGCGGGAAGCCAATGCCGTGACGAGTGAAACGTGATGCGTGAGACCGTCACGTTTCACGTATCACGCCCGTTGCCGCCTCGGCCAACGCGGGCCTGGCGATCTCAATCCTAATCCTGATCCGAATCCTATTTTCATAGCAGGCGTCACGAGCGAAAGCTCGCCGATACGGACGAAAATGAGAACGCAGATGACGCAGATGCAACGCTGATTTCCGCAGATGATTTTTACAGATTTTTTTCTTTTTATCTGCGTTCATCCGTTTCAATCTGCGTCATCTGCGTCCTCCAAATCTATTTTCAAAGCAGCCATGGCCGAAGTCACGTCTCCGAAACGCTATTGCCTCACCGCGTTCATCACCGACGCGTTGACGGTGTCGCGTCTGGTCGTCGCCGCGGCCATTCTCTGGCTGGGGTGGACGGTTGGCCGCGCCGCGTTTCCCCAGGCCATCGTGCTGGTCACCCTGGCCTGGATGACTGACGCCGCGGATGGACTTATCGCCCGCCACAGCGCCTGCAAGACCTGTCTCGGCCCGGTGGATTTCCCCATCGACGCGGCGTTGACCTGGGCCACCTTGCTGTTCATCGTCCTGGCGGGCTTCATAGCGCCCGCGGCCGCGGCCCTCTACACCGCCCTGGCGGCGCTGACCGCACTCTGGTTTCGGAGGAAGGCCGTCATTGTCCTATTCATGCGGGGCGTCGATCTCACTGCGCTCTTCTTCGCCCTGCGATATGAGTTGCTCTACACCCTGCCCTTGCTGGCCTGGCTGCTCATCCTGGCCTGGCTTCATCGAGAACGTCTGCGCACCCGCGTTCCCCAATGGCTGCGCGAACTGGCCGACCTTTTCTCGCATCCTTTTCGCGGGCGACACGAGTAGCAGCTCGCCGATACCGAGGAAAACACCTCGCGGCCAGATTGGCGCGGGAAGCCAGGCACGTAATGCGTAATGCGTGATGCGTAACGACCTCACGGATTACGCATTACGCATCACGCCAGTTGCAGACTCGCCCAACGCGGGCTTCGAGTTGCTTTTGCTAACCAACGCAACGCTATTTTTGAAGCAGGAGGAACACATGCCTTTCGACACCCCCATTCACACCAATCAACACAGCATCGACCGCGTCATCAACGCCGGACTGCCCGTAGTCCTGGTTTTCTGGAAAAACAACTGCCCGCCTTGCGACCAACTCAACCCCGCCCTCGACCGCCTGGCCAGGGATTACGCCGGGAAATTGTTGGTGGCCAAGGTGGACGCGGGCAGCGAGAAGCCGTTGCTGAAGCGCTTCAATATCACCGCCCTGCCCGGCATCGTCTTCATCAAAAATGGCCGATCCGAGGCGGTGGCCTCGGGCGCGGCTCCTGAATCCGACCTGCGCCGCTGGGCCGACTATCTCACTCGCGGCGGCGCGCGCCCGCCCATTCCCTCCGGCCCCAGCATCTCCCTGGCCCCCACCC
>JALXCB010000051.1 GCA_026991225.1 Anaerolineae bacterium
GTGGGCGTGGGCGTAGGGCTTGGGGTGGGCGTAGGCGTGGCCGTGGGCGTGGGCGTGACAGTGGGGGTGATGGTGGGCGTAGGCGTGGGCCAGGGCGTCCAGGTCACGGTGGCCGTGGGGGTGGGACTGGGCGTGCCCTTCTTCACCAAAATCGTGAGGGATTTCGTGGTCGTGTTGTTGCGCAGATCGATGACCTTCAGCTTGTAGGTGGTGTTTTTCAGCGGGCAGACTTCCTTGCTGCTGACGCCCGGCACGCCCACGTCATTCAGATAAACCGCCTTGGCGTTGGTCACGTTCCACTTGAGGGTGGTGCATTCGCCTTCAACAATGGACGTTTTCGTGGCGGTGAAGGAGATGCTGACAGGGGCGTAGGTGGGCGTGGAGGCCCGCGTGGGCGTGGGAGGATAGGTGGGACGCGGGGTGAATGTGGGCCGAGGGCGGCGGGTGGGCGTGGGCCGCGGGGTGCTGTAAGGCGTGGGCGTGGCCGTGGGCCCGAGAGGCGTGGGCGTCAATTCGCCGCCCAGCGGCGTGGGCGTGGGCGTGACCACAGGGGGAGGGACGATGTTGCTGGTGGGCGTGGCCGTAGGCGTGGGAGATCCAGGCGTTCCCGGCGGGGGAACGACGCCGGGCGTCGCGGGCGTTCCGCCCTCAGCCACGGTCATCGTAGGCGTGGGGGGCAGCGCCGTGCGGAACAACGCTTTCATGCTGAAATACCCCGCAATCGCGCCCGTACACAGGAAAAGCGCCAGCAAAATCCCGCCGATGATCAGCACCAACGACCAATCTTTGCCCGGCTGCTGCGGCGGCATGATGGGATAAGGCACATACACTGGCACGGGGGGCTGCGCGGCCCCTCTGCCCCCGGCCGCGGGCGCGGGCGGAGGCAGGGGCCCGGCCTCCAGCGTGTTGGGCTCGGGCTGGGGCGGGCCGTGCAAAGCCACGTAGCGCGGACAGCTCTTGAATTGTCCCCCAAGACAGAAAACCGCTTGCTCAGAAAGCGGGATCGATTCGCGAGCGATGGTTGCGTAACACCGGTTTTCGAAGCTGGGGTAATTCAAATGGGCGTCGGGATCATCCAGCAACCCGAGATAAGGGCAAACACTGGCGCTCATGCCGTTGATTATAGGTCAGACTAGAAGATGTGACAAAACTCCGATATAAACCGCCCACTCAAGTCGATCTATCGAGCCTGCCGGGCTGAAGGGCGGCCTTTCAACCGAGGTCGGACACGTCCAAACAAAAAATCGGCAGGTCGGGAGCGCATCCCGACCCACCGATTTTCTGAGCCATGCATGGAGAAATCAACGTGGTCGAGAGCGCACGCCCCCCAACCACGCTTTCTCCCTGAATCAGTTGCCCGGGACCAAAGCGAAGTCGAATTCTCCCATGCGTTTCTCAAAGCCCGAGACATCGCCGCAACTGTTCTTGCCGCGCACGATGTAAAAATAATTGGCGGCAGGATCACCCGCGGCGCCGCTATCGGTGTAGGACGTGGAGCCAGCGGGTTGCGTGGCGAGAAGCGAAGATGCGTCGGGCGTGAAGTAGGGCGATGTGTTGCGATGGATTTCGTAACCGCCGGTATTGGCGGGGTCGTCCGTCCAGGAAAGAAGCACGTCCGTTTGGGTGGCTCCCGTCAGGGCGATGCCGGTGTTGGTGGGCGTGACCGCGGTGGTGCACACGTCGGCCACAGTGAATTCGGAGAAGTCGGTCATTCCCGTTTTGGTGAACGTCTTGGCGACGGGGTCATGGGTGAAATCCGCGGTGACGTCCACCCAGGTGCTGGTCGCGTCGGAGCGCTTGAGGAGATGGATGTTGTCCTGATTGATCGCAGTGATATTGCTGTAATCGAACACGACCGTGGCAGTCACGTCACCATACTCCCGGATGCCCCAGAAGATATCTGCACGGCGAGTGATTCCGGAGGGGAATGTCTCGCCCGACGTCACCACATCATCGCCTTGGCCCGTGCGGTAGATGCCCAGGTAGTTGCTGGTGTCGGGCGTGGAGGTGATGGTGACGGTCATCGCTTTCCCTGGATCCCCCACGGCTACGGGCGAGACGCCATCCACGAATTCGCCTTCGGAGCCCACGGGCGCGGTGGAGGTGGTCAGGCTGGGGCCGTTGTAAGCCACCACCTGCTGGCATTGGGCGGAATAGTCGGTGATGGCATCGGGCTGGTTGTTGAATTGGAGATAGGAGATCAACCCGGGCACGGTGCTTGTGATAACGTTATGCATGTCATCCTGGATCTCCGTCTGAGTGCGCACCGTATCCCACAGACGGAATTCGTCCAGGAGGCCATTGATGGTGTAATCGTTGTTGTCGCCAATGCGGAAATGACTCAACACATTGTCCAGCGGGTCGGAGTCGGTGATTTCTCCCACCAGTTGGCCGTTCTTGTAGAGTTTGGCATGCGTGCCGCTGAGGGTGAAGGCGTAGTGCTGCCAGACGTTGATTTCGAGCGTGCCATCAGGAGGACGGATATAATGATTGTTGTTCACGCCAACATCCACGGTCTGGGCCGAAGCAGCGTTGCTTTCGAAGAGGAATTCACCCCAACCGTTCCCGATCTTTTGATCCCAGTCGCTGTATGCGGCCGGATTCAACCAGAATTCGACCGTGAAGGAACTGTTGGGATTCCAATCGAGCTGGGTGATGTCGAGATAGTCATCAGCGCCGTCGAAGCTCATGGCCTGCCTCGCGGAATCGACGTACTGCGTGAGATTGAATTGAGGGATGGTCACAGTCTTGGTGTCCGCCCCCGTACTGGCATTGGTGATGGTGCCCGAATAAGCGCCCGTCGCGCTGAGCGCGGGCTTGACGTAGATCGTCTCCGCCACCTGGCCGTTCACTGGAGCGATAGTGAGGGATGAGGAGAATGCGCCGGCGGGATCGGTGGAGACGACGAAGTCTGCACTGGGTGTGACGGTCACATTATCGGTGAGGTTGACGCCTTCTAGCTGATAGCTGCGCGGGTTGCAGGCGGGATGATAGTTGGGGAAGACCAGGGTTTCTGGATCGACCGCCAGGAAGGGATTGAGGTTGCGTACGATGATGAACTGTCTGTCAAATGTGGTTAATCCATTGAACGTAGCCTGGTCATTGGTCGCATCCACGGCATCGGCGGTGGCAACGAAGCTCCAGTCTCCCACAGCGCCCTTGTCGCGGGCGAAAAGTTGAATCTGGGCGGGCGTGTTTTCATCGTCGGTCGTCAGATCTTCGGCTAGGGTGAAGGTCACATCTACTGCGAAACTGCCGGAACCATCCCTGTGGATAACCCAATACTGTTCATCGAACACCGTGCTCCCGGCAGGCAGACCGCCGAGCGCGTTGGGCTCAACGTTGATCCTGGCGACGATGATATCGGCGCTGCCAGCCTGAGTGAAGTTCATGGAGAGGTTCGCATTCGGGAAGGAAACCGCTCCCAGCATTTCGGAACGAACGTCGGTGAATCCATTGCCCATAGGAGCAGTGGAAAATTGGCCGGAAACGCCCCCATCCAGGGTTTCATCACGCCCGTCCAGGATGTTGATGACCCGATCGGTGCGTCCGTCGAAGTCATAATAGGCCAGCAAGCCCGTTTCCTTGCCTGTGAGTGGATGATGCATCATCTCCCGTATTTGCGATTGGGTGAGGGCCACATCCCAGAAGCTGGCTTCATCGATCATGCCATCGAACATGTCACCAGCATGTCTGCCCAGATACACATCATAAGGCTGGGTATCCAAAGTGATGCCCGACATTATTTTCATCAGTTCGCCATCGTAGTAGATTTTCAAGTCGGAACCATTGTAGGTAATCGCGTAAAAGTGCCAGGAATCCTTGCTGCCGGGCAGGGTGACGTCGGTGGTGCCGTTGCTCCAGTCCCAGGTTTCCATGCGCCAGACTTCGTCTGTGCCCGTGGTAGAGAAGGCAAAGTCGCCGGCGGTTACCCCGGTAGGTCCTGCCTGGAAGGCGCCTCCCCAACTGAAGCTGCGGGCGTAGGCCCACATGGCCACGGTGCGAGGCGCGTTGCCGAGGACCTGGAAGCGTTGTCCCAGATTGATGTCATCATCCACACCGTCGAAATTCATGTGGTATCCGGGCGCCAGACGGACTTCCAGGTCCTCACCAAAGACGTCGGTTCCATCCGATTTGCCCACAAGCCGATAATGAATGACGTCGTTACGGTGGGTGAGCGTCGAGCTGATGATCGAGCTCACTGACTGATAGTCATGCCCTGTCACCGTGATGGGGATATCTGCGGTAATGGAGCCATAGCTGGCATCGGGACCGTACTCGAAATGGACGTCCGTCATCGTGGTGGTGTGAGGATTGACGATCCCGTTCAACGTCGCGTTCACCTTGTCGATCTCGGTGGCTGGCGTGGTTTTGACGTTATAGCAGTTGACATCGCCAGGTTCTTTGGTCACCGACAGGGTGCGAAGCCCTTCATTGGCGCCTGTATAAGCGCTTACGGCGAATAGTTCGCGCGCGTTGGGATCGATGCCTGTGATGATGGCGCTCTCCCCGTCGAACGTGATGTTCGTAGTGACCTCCTCCATGTACTTGGCTCCCAGGCGATACACCTTGTAGCCATCCGCACCAGGGACGGGTTGCCACGTCAGCTTGATCGAATCGCCACAGGCCCAGTCGATTTGAAATTGGGCGGGAACCGCGCCGATGTAATTGACGCCGCTTTCACCGGTGAGAGATCCGCGCGTGATGCGGAATTTGATGGTATGAATGCCGCCACCGATGACGGGGGCCGTCCATGCATAGCTACGCTTGTCTGCGGCGATGCCTGTAGCGATCGTCGTCCAGCTCCCGCCATCAATCTGGTACTCGAGATCAAAGGTTCCTACGCCGCCATAACTATCCCACTTGATGATATATTCCGCGCCTTCCTCCAGTCGCACATTCTCCAACGGGAAGATGAGCTTGAGTTCATCCTGCAGGAATTCATAAGTGATGTAGTAAGTCTGAGGACCCTCGGGCACATTGTGGCCGCGCACCTGGATGGTCCAGGTTCCCGAAGCGGGGTTGTCCACCGTCACCTGTTCCATGGTGTTGAGGTGATCTTCGCCCCGCACCGCGGGCAGGTCCAGATTGGCGGGATCCGGCGTGTGGTCCAACACCCAGGGCTGGTAACCTGTTCCCACCGTGTCGGTGACGATCAGGTCCAGGTCGTTGACGATGGCGGGATCGGCGTTGACCGCGGCGGCCTTATCGGGCCACATCAACATGACCCGAAGTTGAGTCACGTTGGCGGGCACGCTGATGGTATGAATTTGAATATCGTTGGTGTTTGTGATGGTGTTGGAGAAGAACTGGCCTGCATCCAACACATTATACGCCCGCCGCACGTTGGGACGTCCGTAGCCTGTGCGGAAATCGGGGCCGGGATCATCCATGTCGTCCGCGGTGTTCATGAGGATGGCCCGCAGCAAGTTGGAGGGCGCTTCCTGGCCGCCGTGCTTGTCCTTGTACGCCTGAGCGAGGATGGCCATGATGCCGACGACCTTGGGCGAAGCGTAGGAGGTGCCCTCTTCGCCCTCGATAATCAACTGGGGCAAAATACGTCCGTCATACGCGGGGCCCTTGCTCCCCCAGGTCAGAATATCGTCCACCCGGTTGAGATTGCGAATGGCAAAATGATTCTTGTTCTGCTTATAACAGCCAGTGATATTCGCCCAGCCAGAGAACCCATCGTAAGGAGGATAGCCTGTCTCGCCGCCAACATTACCCGAGGAATAGGAGACGATATGCTCGGGATAGGATTGGATGCGCAAATCGTGATCTCGGGCTCCCTGACAATAGCCTCCTCCCACACCACTGCCATAGGAATGATTGGTGAAGCGTAAATTGTCAGAGTTGTAGTAAGCGACGTAGTCGGGCGACCCCTCGATACTCATGACCGTGGCGCCCCAGGCGTTGTTGCGTTCGGTGGGATCCTCATTACCGCCGGCCGCGGCGTTGCGAATACAGCCGACCTTATGGTGCCCGACATCCCCCGTCATTTTCTCGATCAATCGTCCCTTCACTTCCAGATAATTGTCGGCGGTGCCGCCCTCTCCCACAGCAATCGTCACGCCTTCACCATTGTAACTGACACCGTTGAAACCACTATTGATGTAATTGGACCGACCGGTGGCATTGTGATAATAGGATTCGGGCGTCGGATCTGGAGATGGCTCCTGGGATAATCCTTCCTCCAGGATCACTTTGGTTTCATCAAATGCCGGGCCGACAAATTGAAGATAAGGCAGAGCAGCGATCGCATCCACCAACTTCGCCGGAACCGCAATATCGAGTTGGGCGGAATAGGCGCGATGGCGTTCGATGCGAACGCCCCGAGAAGCCAAATCGTCGATGACCTGTTGCGCATCCAGCGGAGCATAATAGGTTACCGTCAATCGCACATCCCCAGTCGATCCCGGAGCCAATTGATCACGCAGGGCCACAAAGGCGGGCTCGAACCGTACAGCGTCACTGACAGGAGCAATAGTCGTCACCAGGCCCGAGAGCATGGTGAGATCGACGTGCTGATCGATGACCGCGAAATAGGCGTCCTCGGGCAGATAATCCACCAAATGCAGCCCCTGGTGCGCCCACGCCTGACGCATTTCGTATGTAGGAAGTTCTTTGAATTGGATGATGCGGAAGTAGCGCCCTCCGAAAACTTCGTCGGATGAGACATTCACTTGATCGGGAGGGATGGATTGCAATATGACTTCTCCGGTCACAAGCCGAATCGGTTTCGTTTCACCACCTCCCTGCGCATGGACGCTTACGAAAAGCATCCCAAACAAAAACAGAAACATGAAAGATTTTTTCAAAAACTGAGGAAACATAAAACCTCCATCTCCGATAAATATACAGGAATGCGTGGTGATCGACAAAAAGGCTCTGAGAGTATATCAATTACCCTGAATTATTACAAAATAATGAAAACGCTTTTTGCTATCCTCACCTTCTTTTCTGGCATAAAAAACGATTTACTGTAAAACAGTGCATTAGAATGAATGGTCTGAAGAGCCGACTGATCCAGGACGCTTCGACGCGGTTACGATTACGGTCGCCCACCACCAAACAAGAGGAGGTGACAAAATTGCCACATTCTTCACATGGGCGCTTTACTTTTCCTTCATAAACAAGTACACTACGTTACACTCTTCATGTGCAGAAGCGCTTTGCCCCGGACTCCTTCATGAACGAGCTCTTCATCTTCGGCATCCTCCTCGCACTTGCTCTTCTATATAACTTTCTGAATGGATTTCACGATGCGGCCAATGTGGTGGCGATCATTATCGCTTCGCGAGCCATGTCGTCGCGGGCCGCGCTGATTATGGCCGGCGTCGCGGAGTTTTTGGGACCGCTCCTGTTCGGCGTGGCAGTGGCCACCACCATCGGCAAGGAGTTCGTGGACCCAGACGCCATCACGGTGACGGCGTTGATCGCAGCGCTGACCGCGGCCAACACCTGGAACATCATCACCTGGTGGTTCGGCATCCCCTCCAGCTCCTCCCATGCTCTGGCCGGCGGCTTGGTGGGGGCCGCGCTCATCTACGGCGGCGTCGCCATCATCAAAATGGATGGTTTGATAAAGATCGCCCTGGCCCTCTTTCTCTCTCCGATTCTCGGATTCATTTTTGGCTGGATCCTTCTCAAACTCACCTATTGGCTGGCACGCGGGGCCACGCCTAAAATCAATCGGACCTTCAACCGCTCTCAGCTCATCACAGCCACAGCGCTGGCCCTCTCCCACGGCGCCAATGACGCGCAGAAGGCCATGGGCGTCATCGTCATGGGCCTGGTCTCGTTGGGTTTTCAGGATCATTTTTATGTGCCGCAGTGGGTGATCTTCGCGGGAGCCATTCCCATCGCCCTGGGCACGGCCACCGGCGGCTGGCGTATCATCCACACCCTGGGCGGCAAGTTCTATCGCATCCGCCCCATCCACAGCTTCACATCCCAATTGGCGTCCGCGCTGGTCATCTTCGGCGCATCCTTCCTGGGCGGGCCGGTCAGCACCACCCACGTGGTCAGCTCCACCATCGTCGGCGTGGGCGCGGCAGAGAGTAAAAGCCAGGTGCGCTGGATGAATCTCACCGATATCGGGGGGGCCTGGCTCATCACGGTCCCCATCACCGCGCTTCTGGCAGTCATCCTCTACCCCCTGTTACGCATCTTCCTCGTACCGTAACACCCGACCTTTCAACCAGATCCCCTCATTTCGTTTCTATTCCCAATCGAGGTCAACGCCTATGGGCATTCTTGGCAAGAGCAAAGAAAACACGTTCATCCGACTCCTGCGGGAACAAGCCGAGGTGTTGCAGCGAGGCGCTCACGCCCTGGAACGATTCGTCAAGACCGGCGATCTCAAGGACGCAGAGATCGTCGAAACCAGTGAAAAGCAGGGCGATGAACTCCGCCGCATCCTCATCGACGAACTGCACAAAACTTTCGTCACGCCCTTCGACCGGGAGGACATTTTCGAGCTCTCCCTCTATCTGGATGACGTGCTGGATTATTGCTACACCACCATCCTGGAGATGCAGTTGCTGGATGTCGATTCCGACAAATATCTGCAGGAGATGGTCAGCCGGGTGCGGGAAGCCGCGGATGAGCTGCTCCTGGCCATGCAGCGGCTGGAACAAAACCCCATGGTGGCGTTGGACCACTCGCGGCGGGCCAAGCATCGGGAGAATCAGGTGGAGCGGCTCTATCGCCAGGCGGTGGCGGATCTGTTCGAAGGCCCGGAGGACAGCCATCACATCATGATGATGCTGCGCACCCGCGAGGTGTACCGCCACGTCTCCAACGCCGCGGATCAGGCCGATCAGGCGGCGAACGTGATCGGCAAAGTCGTGATGAAGATGACGTGAGATGAAAAGAGCCATCAAATCCATCATCGAAAAGGTAGTTCCACAGCAGGCCCAGGCGGGCCTGTGGCGTTCGTACCGACGATGGACGACACGGGGGGATCGTTATGAATGTCCGCTATGCGGCGCGCATCTCAAAACCCTGTGGCCGCGGGGATTGACGCATCCGGTGTTGGAGCAATACGATATCATCGGTGGGGGCTATCGTGAACAGGCCTCCTGCCCGATTTGCGGCTCGACCGAGCGGGAGCGGCTGGTGTATCTTTTCATCCGCCACCGCACCGACCTGCTGCAACGCCCGGCCAGCCTCCTCCATGTCGCGCCTGAACCCCAACTGGGCCGCATCTTGCAGGCTTCGCCTCAACTCGACTACCTCAGCGCCGATCTTTATGTCGAGAATGTGATGGTGCGCATGGACATCACCGACATCCAGTATCCCGACGCCAGCTTCGACGCCATCATCTGCAATCATGTGCTGGAGCATGTGCCCGGCGACCGGCGGGCGATGCGCGAGCTGTATCGGGTGTTGAAGCCGGGTGGTTGGGCGATCCTGCAAGTCCCATACAGCGAACGCATTGCTCAATCGGTCGAAGACCCCGCCATCGCCACGCCCGAAGCGCGCGCCCGTGTCTTCGGGCAAGAGGATCATGTGCGGATTTACGCCAAAGCGGATTACCTGGCTCGACTGGCCGAAGCAGGCTTTCAGGTGGATTCCCTGCGATGGTGGGAGGAAGGCCCCGCCTTCGGCAATCCCGACAATCACTACGGCCTGATGCCCCGCGAAATCCTCTTTGTGGCGAGAAAGTTGACCGGCTGACCTATGGCGCGCCTTTCACCACCAGCGGCGTGAAGATGGTTTCCAGCATGGGCGCCTGGACGCGGCCACGGACGATGATGGGCGTCTCGGTCAATGTCAGGGTGACGAGGCCGTTTTCAGGGGTGAATGAGGCCACGTCGGGGCTGGTCTGGCCGGGGCGGGTGGGAATGGTGAAGACCAGCAGGCGAGGCTCCTGCGTGGTCAGTTTGAGGATGGTAGAGGCGGGAGGATCGTGCGGGCCTTGCGCGACGCCGTCCTCATACCAGAACGCGTACACGGGCTGGCCTTCCACCGTAAATTCGAACGCGTACACGCCCGGCCCGAAGCCTTCCAGCCGCCGCATGGCCGTATAGCCGCCCAATTGGCCTTGCGCCGTGGCCAGGGCGTGGATCACCGGGCGGGTGAGTTGGTCTTCACCAGGGGCAAGCATGCCCTGAAAAGCGAGGTCGCGCAGGCCATACTCGGGCCGTTCGTAAGTGGGACGATCTTGCTCATAGCCCATGACCAGCGCGTCGAAGCCGCCCCACGCGGCCATCACCCATTTCTTGAACGCCAGGCGGGCCTGCTCCGCCCGATACCACAACGTCACCTCACCATGGTCGGGGTCGGACGGGTCGCGCAATGCGTTCCACAGGGCCTCGCCATCTGCAGGGTAGAGGGGATTCACGGAGATGATCTGGGGATCGGCCGTCAGCGCGGGGGCCGAGGTCGCGCCAGTTATCCAGACAGGTTTCGCATCCCCGGCCACCGTCGCCACCCAATCGGCCAGGGTGACCAGGCCCGTGTAGTCGGCGACGCTGTGCACAGCCACGATATCGTAGGCGTCGCGGGCCGAGACAATCTGCTGGAACGCGGTCAACGCCCCGCACACGTCGGGACTGATGCTGGTGACGACATCCTTCAGGTCGGCGGGCGTTGGGTAGCGATCCAGCATGTCGGTGGCGGCGATGCCGCCGAGGAGAATGCGGGCGTCGGGGGAGGCCGCGCGGGCCGCAGCAGCCGCGGTGCGCAGCAGCGTCACATAGTCCGAGGCCGCGGTCTCAGGCGAGGCACCCTGCCACCACACGCCCGTCGTGGCCTCGGTCTCGATCTGGAAATAGCGCACAGGATGCCGCAATCCAGGCAAATCGTCCACGCCATCTCCATCATACCGCTCGACCACGGCCTGCACCCAGGCGCCGTAATCATCCAGATAGTCCGGTTTCGGGGGCGTGGATGCAGCCGCCGCCGCCAATCCGCCCTCGGGCCCGGCCACCCGCGCCCAGGGATTCCACGCCCGCAGCACGATGACCAGCTCGAAGCCCGCGTCCTGATAGGCGGCGACCCGGGAATCGAGCTGCACAGAGGGCGCGTCCCACAGGTAGGCGTGAGTCCCATCCTGGGGGGCGTTGGGTTCGATATAGCCCCAACGCACGTCGTCCAGCACGGCTATCTGGGCCTGGCTGGCGCGCAGGGCGTCGGGAAAGTCGTTGAGGAACAGATGGCTGGCGTCGATGACGCCCAGGCGCATGGGGCCGCCTTGCAGATGCTTGCCCGCGGGATACCGGATGCTGTCCTGGTTGCAGGCGGGCGCGGGGACCGTGCAGGCGGAGATCAGCAAGGCCAGGAGGATGAGGAGGATGGGGGTAAATCGTTTTGGATGGGACACAGGGAGGTAAGAAGTGATCAGTGATCAGTATTCAGTGATCAGTTTTTCTTGAGGAGGGCGAGCATGGCGTCGACGGGGCGGGTGTTGATGACGTCGTCGGGCGTGAGCCAGGCGCGGCGGGCGACGCCGACGCCGTAGATCAGATAATCCATGTCGGTGAGGCGATGGGCGTCGGTGCTGATGGCGATCTTGCAGCCCAGATCCACGGCCCGGCGGGCGTGCACGTCGTTCAGGTCCAACCGCCAGGGATGGGCGTTGATCTCGACCACCGTGCCCGTCTCCGCGCAGGCCTGCAACACCCGCTCCATGTCGATCTCGGTAGGCGGGCGCTTGCCCAGGAGACGGCTGGTGGGATGGCCCAGGATGTCCACATGGGGGTTGCGGATGGCCTTCAAGCAGCGCTCGGTGATGGTCTCTCGATCCTGACGCAGGCTGCTGTGGATGCTGGCCACGACGACGTCGAGCCGGGCCAGCACGTCGTCGGGCAGCGCCAGGGAGCCGTCGGCCAGGATTTCCAGCTCGACGCCCAGCAACAGACGAAAATCCACGCCCTCACGGGCCCACTGTGCATTCAGGGCGTCCACGATCTTCCGCTGCTCCGCCAGTTTCTCGCCATCCACGCCGCCTGTCACGCCCAGCCCCACGCTGTGGTCGCTGAGCAGCCAATAGCGGTAGCCGCGGGCGATGGCGGCTTCGGCCATGGCTTCGATGCTGACCCGGCCATCGCTCCAATCGGAATGGCCATGCAGCTCGCCCAGAATGTCGTCGCGGGTGAGGAGGTGGGGCAGGGCATGGGTCTGGGCCAGCGCGATCTCGCCCCGGTTTTCCCGCATCTCGGGAGGAATCCAATCCAGCCCCAGGAATGCGTAGAGGGCCTCCTCGGTCTCGAAGAAGCGTTCCTCGCCCGCGGGCGCATCGCCCTTGCCCGTGGCCTTCAGCCCATACTCGCTCAGGCTCCAACCCTGCTTCAGGGCCAGCTCCCGCAGTTCGATATTGTGGGCCTTGCTGCCGGTGAAGTATTGCAGCGCGGTTCCCCAATGCCGGGGCTCCACCACGCGCAGATCGCATTCCAGGCCGCCGTGCAGCCGCACCCGCGTCTTCGTCTCTCCGCCCAGCAACACCTCCTCCACTTGAGGAAGCTGTTGAAACGCGGCCATGACCTGGGCCGGGTCGGGCGTGATGGCCAGGATATCGAGGTCGCCCACGGTTTCCTTCCAGCGGCGCAGGCTGCCCGCGGGCTCGATGGCGGTGATGGCGTCGGCAGGCAGGGCTTCGCGCAGCGCCTGGATGAGCCCCAGCGCCTGGGGTCGGGCCACGCCCAGGGGGGTGCGGGCGTGACGACGCTGTTCCAGCAGGGCGACGCCTTTGAGGATGTTCTCCTCGGTCTTGGCCCCAAAGCCCTTCAGTTCCCGGATGCGGTGGGCTTCGGCCGCGGCTTTCAGCTCGGCCAGGGTTGTGATTCCCAGCTCACGCCACAGTCGGGCGACTTTCTTCGCGCCCAAACCGGGCACCTCGGTCAGCTCCACCAGGGTGACGGGCACTTGCGAGCGCAGTTTTCCGGCCAACTCGCTGTCTCCCGTGGCCAGAAACTGCTCGATGACCTCGGCCACGCCCTTGCCCACGCCCGGTAGATCGGTCAGCGTCCCCGCCGCGGCGATGTCGTTCACATCTTCGGGCAGGTTGTCGATGACGTCGGCCGCGTTGCGGAACGCCAGCCAGTGGAAACGTCCCTCGCCCTTGATCTCCTTGAGCGTGGCGATGAGCCGGAGGTGCTCGGCCACGTCGTGGTTGGTGAAAGTATGCGTCGGTTTGGCGTTCATCATGTTCCTGCCAGCAAAATCATCCAGGGGCGGTTGAGGACGCGGGTGAGGACGACGATGACCGGGCGGCCGCCCGGCGTGCGGTGGAGGCGACGGCGGAAGGGCTCAGGCTCGATGGGGGAGCCGCGCTTCTTCACCGCCACGACCTCGGCCTGAAGCGCCCGCAGCCGCCGGTTGAGCGTTTTGAGATGGAAAGGATGATGCTCCAGAATGGGCCAGGAGCGGGCGAAGGGGGTGGGGATGCGCGCCTCGCCCGAGAGATAGGCTATGTCCCCATCAATCTGCCACAAACCCAGCCGAACCGCAAGATCGCCCACCGCGCCAGCGCGGATCACCGCGGGATCGGGCTCGTAGAGGTATGCGCCTGGCTCGGCCACGCGCGCGGCTGCCCCCTCGCGCCACAAACTGACGCCCGCGGGCAGCACGGTCGCGCGCCGGCCCGGACGTTCCGCCAGCCCGCCCAGCCATAACACGGCCTCCTTCAGCTCACCGCCCAGACTGATCCATTCCGCCTCGGCCTGGGGCGGGATGGCCGCGTGTTCCAGGCCCGGCATCAGCTTGACGCCCAGGTTGGGAATGCGCGTGCGCTGCAGGGCCAGCAGCGACGCCAGGGGCGGTTGCAATTGATCGGGATGAAAGACGCGGCGGCCTCCCTCCCGTCGTCCGGGGTCCGCCCAGGCCGCCTCCACCTCCCAGGCGGGACGCGTCACGTCCGCCCGAACGGGATGGACGCGCGCATCGAGTCCCCACGCCCGGGCGTTGGACGCCGCGAGGGACACCGCCAGCGCCCGCCGATCCACCGCGGCCACGCGGCAGCCCGCCTCGGCCAGAGCCAGCGTATCGCCGCCCAGGCCGCAACCCAGATCCGCCACCCGCGCGAAGCGTGCGAAGCGCCGCGCGGTCCATGCGGCCACGACCGCGGGGCTGGCCTGCTCCAACGCCTCTCGCTCGAAAAACATGGCGCGGGCCCGGCCGGGAAACTTCGTCTCGGCTCGCTGGCGCAGCCGGGCCAGCTCCACCAGCGCGGCCGCCTGCTCGGGCGAAAAGCGCTTGCGCAGCCGCGTCAGCGTGGTCAGAAGCTGCGCGTCGTCGGGCGGCGAGGCGGTCAGGGCGTGCAACTCGGCCCGGGCGTCTTCCGAGGCCAGCCAGCGGAGCAAGGCGGGGGTGAGCATGGGGTCAGTGCGGACGGTGCGTCCGTTGAGTGGGAATGAAAATGGCGGGGTGCGTAGACCGGTAGACCGGTAAACCAGGAAACCAGGCCAACTCGCCAGCCCGCCCGGCTGATTGACTGTCAAACGTGGCATATGCGTTTGTCATGTCCTTTTGCCCCCTCCCCAGCCCTCCCCCGAAACTCGCTCCGCTCGTTTTCAGGGGAGGGAGCACATGGTCTCTTGGGGAAGGTTTTGCAGAACCGGATGGCCTCCCCCTGAGCGTAGCTCGGAGGGAGGTTGGAGGGGGGCACGCGACCAAAGGAAAAGACCACAGACCTTTGTCAGTCAACCAACTCCCCGGGTCTACTGGTCTACCGGGTTCCCGGGTTCCCGGTCTACCAAATCTGTTTTCATATCAGCGGAAAAAGATTCCTCCTCACTCGGGCAGGGTTCAGCCAGGGGCAGGCGGATATCGAAGGTCGAACCCTCGCCCGGAGTGGATTCCACGACGATCTGCCCGTGATGCGCCTCCACCAGCCATTTGACAATGGAAAGGCCCAGGCCCGTGCCGCCGGCCGCGCGGGTGCGAGCCTTGTCCGCCCGATAGAAGCGGTCGAAGATGTGGGGCAGGTCCTCGGGCGCGATGCCCTGGCCCGTATCCTGCACCCGAATCACGGCCCAATCATCCTGACAGCTCAGGCTGAGCTCGATGCGGCCTCCTGCGGGCGTGTAGCGGATGGCGTTGTTGATGAGATTGTCCAGCACCTGCCGCAGCCGATCCGCATCCCCCATCACCAACGCCCGATCCGCATGCCCCAGTTGGATATCCAGCCGCTCGCCCGCGCGGCGCTGCGCCAGCCGATAGGCTTCCAGCACGATGCGATCCAGCTCCACCAATTCCAGGTGGAGTGGGTGGCGGCCCGATTCGGCCTGGGAGAGCAACAGCAGGTCGGAAATGAGCCGGTGCATCCGTTCCGCCTCGGAGCGGATCTCGTTGAGCATGTCCTCCCGCTCTTCCTCGGGCAGCTGCTGCGCCCGCTTGAGCAGGCTGAGATTGCCGAGGATGGTCGTCAGCGGCGAACGCAGTTCGTGAGAGATGTCTGCGCTGAAGCGGCGCTGCTTCTCGAACAACGCCTCCAGCCGATCGAGCATCTCGTTGAAGGTGTTGATCAGGGCGCCGATCTCGTCATGGCGCTGCTTGCGGATGGGCACGCGGCGGCTGAGGTTGCCCGTGCGGGTGATGGCCAGGGCTGTGGCCGTGGCTTCCTCGATGGGATGCAGGGCCACGCCCGTCAGCCAATAGCCCCCGCCCGCGGCCAGAGCCAGGGCGATGGCGAAGAGGATGAGCAGGTTTTTGCCGAGCTGATCCAGCACCTCTTGCTGCGCCTGCAAGTTCCGGGCCACCTGCACAATCCCCACGGTCTGACCATTGACCACGATGGGCGCGAAGTAAACGCGCAGGTCGTTGGGCTGCTCCTTGCTGAGATTGTAAAACCCCGCCAGCCCGTGCATGGCCTGCTGGTAGTAGGGTTCGGGCAACTCGATGACCGTTCGGGCGAGGTTGGAGGACCGATAAACGACCCGCCGCGTGTTGTCCCGCACCTGCACGAAAAGCTCCGGGTCTTCCAACGAGGCGTTGAGAAAGGGCAGCAGAGGTTCGGGAATGCCTTCCACCTGCGCCGAGAGGGAGACCAGCCGCACCACCTGTTCCCCCTTCTTCTGCAATTCCCCATCGATGCCGCCCATGACGCTGGCCTGGACGCGCGAAAAAACCATGCCACCGACCAGGATCAGCAGCATGGCGAGCAGGCCCGTATACCACAGGGTGAGGCGGAGACGGAGGGACACGTTTTTGCGATAGGAGGAATGGGCGAGGCGTGAACGCAGGAAACCGTCAGAGATTACGTTTCGCCGCGGGCAGCTGATAGCGTAATGCGTGATGCGTAAGTTCATCACGTTTCACGCATTACGCATCACGGCATTGTGGCCTCGCGCGGCGTTGGATTCGAGCTCATTTCGGGGCCACGCCAACCTGACTTTCAGGGTTGACGCAAAATGTAGCCAGCGCCGCGTTTGGTGTAGATAAGGCGGGGTTCGCCCTCGGCCTCCAGCTTGGTGCGCAGATAGCGGATGTAGACCTCGATGATGTTGGACTCGCCGCCGAAATCGTAATCCCAGATCTCGTCGTAGATCTGCGACCGAGAGATGACCTGATTGGGATG
Source organism: Anaerolineae bacterium (assembly GCA_026991225.1). Lineage (GTDB taxonomy): Bacteria > Chloroflexota > Anaerolineae > J102 > J102 > M2005. The sequence continues at coordinate 16,523 of JALXCB010000051.1, forward strand.
GCGCATGAATAGCTCCAACAGGTCGAATTCCCGGGCGGTAAGCTCGATCTCCCGCCCTCCGCGATGCACCGTGCGGGCCGCGGTGTCCATGACCAGGTCCGCGAATTCCAGAATTTTCTTGGGCTGATGGTGTTCCGAGCGGCGGAGCTGCGCCCGCACCCGGGCCAACAGCTCGTCGATGTCGAAGGGCTTGACCACGTAATCATCCGCGCCGCTGTCCAGGCCCAGCACCCGATCCTCCACCGTGTCCCGGGCCGTGAGCATGAGGATAGGCACGGCGCTCTCCTCGCGGATGCGCTTGCACACCTCGATGCCGTCGATGCCCGGCAGCATCAGGTCCAGGATGATGAGATCGGGATTCTCCTCGCGGAACGCGTCGATGCCCTGCAGGCCGTCGGTCACCAGGCGGGCCTCATAGCCTTCCAGCAACAACGCCCGGCGCAGCAGCTTGCCGATGGAGGGGTCGTCTTCGATGATCAGGATTTTGGTTGTCATGGCGGACTCATTGTGTATAAAATTGTTGACGGCGTGCGCAACCTGAATTTGAAATCAATGTTGGCTGAGTTTACAAAACTCGTGATGCGTAATGCGTAAAACGTGACGATCTCACGCATCACGATTCACGTTTCACGGCGTTGACTTTACGCGCCAAATGGGCTTGTGGGAATCGTTTACCAAAACGCACTCTATAATGCAAACGCGGGCCCGCCTTCCGCGGCCAACAGCTCGCGCAGGCGGTCGATACTGAGGTTGCCGCCGCTGAGGACGACGCCCACGCGTTTCCCGGCCAGCTCCTGAGGCAGCTTCAGGGCCGCGGCCAACGCGGCCGCGCCCGCGCCCTCGGCCAGATTGCGGGTGTGGGCCAGCAGGATGATGATAGCCCGACGGATCTCGTCATCGCTTACCAGCACGAAATCATCGAGATGGCGACGGAGGATGCGCTGGGGCAGTTCGAACGCGGTGCGGGTGGCCAGGCCCTCGGCGAAGGTCTGCATGGGCGCTTCCATCAGCCGCCCCTCCTTCCACGACAGCCAGGCCGCGGGGGCCTGCTCCGACTGCACGCCGATGACGCGGATGGCGGGGTTGATGGTCTTGGCTACAATGCACACGCCCGCGGCGCCGCTGCCGCCGCCCACAGGCACGATGATGACCTCTAAATCGGGCTGCTCCTCCAGCATTTCCAGCGCGTACGTGCCCACCCCGGCGATGAGCAGGGGCTCGTTGCCGCTGTGGATGTAGCGATAGCCCTGGCGCTGCGCTTCCGCCTCCACCCATTCCCGGGCTTCGTCGAAATCCCGGCCATGGAACACGACCTCCGCGCCCAGATGGCGCATGGACGCGACCTTGGCGGGGTTGGCGTCTTCGGGCACGGCGATGATGGCCCGCACGCCGAACAGCCGGGCCGCGTAGGCCACCGACTGGCCGTGATTTCCTGTGCTGGCGGCAATGACCCCCGCTCGGCGCTGCGCCTCATCCAGTTGGGAGATGAGATGGACGCCCCCGCGCACTTTGAACGCGCCTATGGGCTGATGATTCTCATGCTTCACCCACACCTCTGCGCCCACCATCGCATCCAGCGCGGGATAATGGAACATGGGCGTGGGGCGCAGATAGGCCCGGAGATTGTGCCGGGCGTGAAGAATGTCGCGGAAAGAAACCGGATCGGAATTTGCCATAATGGCAGTATTATAGGGAATGTTGGGCATTGACACAAAAAATACTGCCGACACGGGTGCGTCCCAAATTATGGGCGCGTTGCGCCTGGCGCCCCGGAGGTGAACCTCCGGGCTAGAAACGACGCCCCCTCAAGGGGGCTTTCAGAGCCAGCCCGCGCCCAAAGCCGGGTTCACCCGGCGTGGTTTTGTAGCCCGGCGCTTCAGCGCCGGGTGGAGCCCGCATGACCGAATTCCTGATGACAACGCGATTCGCCAAAATTTTAGGACGCGCCCTGCCGACACAGACCTTCGGGAGGTGGACGAGCGCATTCACCGAGTTAACTCGGGCTCTTTAGGCGCAAGCCCCCTCCTTTGCTTCCTCCCCCACTTCGAGAGGGGCGGGGGAGGTAATAAGGAAGGAGGATTCGATGGCGCCTGTGGTCGACCTTCGTCGATCTGATTTCCATCATGAAAATGGACGGCGGAGGCCGTCCACTGGCCGCAGGCCCGCAATGGTGCGACTTCAGTCGACAGTATAGGCGACCGAAGCAGACCTAAACGCGTTTTGTCAGTCAACCAGCGAGCCATGTTTGACTTGGCTGGGCGGTTGTTGTCCACCTCCCGGAGGTCAAGAACAGGTGAAACTTTTTTCATCCACCGCATTTTGCCCCGCCCCGGCCATGACAGTTTGATCATGAACCCGCGAAACCCCTTGACGGGGGTGACTGGGGTTGGTATGGTATTTGTAAACCAGGAAACCTGTAGACCGGGAAACCAGGGAGAAGTCGATCCTCGTCCGGGTTCCCGGTCTACAGGTCTACCTGCCTACCGGGTTCCATACCCCTCCCCACCGCTGCGGCAACACCCGCAGTTGGATTAAACACGGAGCACCGAAAACCCACTATGATCCACTTTACCCGCAAACGCATCCTCCTCATCCTTCCCCTCCTCATCCTGACGCCCATCCTGGCCCAACTGGCCCAGGCCCGGCCCGGACCCGCGCCCGCGGCCCAGCCTGCAAGCTGGCAGCGCGTCTGGCGCGGGGAAGGTTATCTCTACGGCCTGACCGCGCTGGACGCGCAGAACGCGGTGGGCGTCGGCTCCGACGGGCTCATCGTCAGCACCAACAACCGCGGCGACACGTGGCATTATCAATCCCCCTTCCCCGACGCGGACCTGCGCGCGGTGACCGCGGCGGGCCAGAACCTGTGGGCCGTGGCCGAAAGCGGCCTCGTCATCGCCTCGGATGATGGGGGCGCGCACTGGCGGCAGGCGGGAGTGACCCAGCCCGGAGCCTTGTACGGCGTCTTCTTCCACGACGCCAGCCGGGGCTGGATCGTGGGCGAGAATGGCCTCATCCGCTTCAGCGACGATGGCGGCCAGACCTGGACCGACCAGACCAGCGCCGTGAATTCGGACCTGCGGGCCGTGGCCTTCAGCGAAGATGGCGAACACGGCGTGGTCGTGGGCGATGGCGGGATCATCCTCACCACCGCGGACCACGGCCAGACCTGGACCCGGCGCAACGGCGTCACCTCGGGCGATCTCCACGCCGCGGCCATGACGGGATCGAAAATCATCGCGGCGGGCGCGGGCGACGCCGTCCTGGTCAGCGACGACAACGGGGAAAGCTGGCAGGTGAAGCAGGCCAGCACGGGCAACGACCTCTACGCAGTGGGGTTTGCGCCCGGCCAGAGCAGCATCGCCTGGGTGGCGGGCCTCAACGGGACCATCGCCAAAACGACCAACGGCGGCGCGAGCTGGGCTCTGGTCGCCACCATCGAGGGCAGCGAACGTTCGGGGCGGGACCTGTTCGCCCTGGCCGCGGGCAGCGCCAGCACGATTTGGGCGGGCGGCAGCGTCATCACCGAGAACGACGGCAACTGGGGCGGGCCGGTGAAGCCCCATAGCTGGTTCATCTGGCAAAGCGACGATGGCGCGAGCTGGCAACACAACATCGGCGGACATTATCCCCGCTGGTTCGACATCGTGGCCGCGTCCGAAGACGTGGCTTACGCAGTGGGCGACCATCTCGTGGCCCTCAAGACCGAGGACGGCGGCTATTCCTGGCGCGAACTCTACGAAGAGCTACGCTCCGACCCCGACACCTCGGGCGACGTGGCCGATGATTATCGATCCTGGCTCATGGCCATCCAGTGCGTTCCCGACAACCCCAACGACTGCCACGCTGTGGGCCGCTTCGGCCTCATCCTCCACACCCGCGATGGCGGCCAGACCTGGGAACGAGAATACGCGCCCGGCTACGGCGGCTTCCTCTACGACGTCAACCGCACGACCGATCAGAAGGGCGTGGTCACAGGCACGCACTACTTCTTCCACACCAGCGACAATGGCGCTCACTGGAACGGCGCAACCAACAATGATAACTATCTCACGGGCGTCGATCTCGACATGATCTCGCCCGACGTGGGCGCGCTGGCCGTGCTCAAACCCTACTACCACTACACCCTCGACGGCGGAGCCAATTGGGGTCTGAAATATCTTCCGGGCGACTACGGCTCCTGGAAATTCGAGGCCCTCACCGCGGTGGATGCGGACGCCAACGGCCAGCTCGATCATGTGTGGCTTGCGGGATGCTCGCGAGCGCCAGGCGGCTGGGAACACGACGCACCCTGCATCGCCGCCGCGGTGGTGCGCACGCCCGACAACGGCGGCTCCTGGTCCGACGTCGTCCTCGACGGCAGCGGCATCCCCTCCCTGCTGGCCATCGACATGGCCGATGACCGGGTGGGCTGGGCCGTGGGCGAAGCGGGCGGGCTCATCGCCACCACAGACGGCGGCGACACGTGGCAGGTCATCGACGTCCCAGCCCGCGGCAAGCTGCACGGCGTCAGCGCCTGGAGCAAGGATCTGGCCTACGCAGCGGGCGAGAACCACGTCATTTTACAGTACAACGTCCTCAACCGCCGCAGCATGAACGGGCCCGCTCAGCAGAACGTCATCATCGACGGCGATTTCGGCGACTGGACCGGCGCGGCCGTGACCACCATCGACGCGGACAACGCGGACACGGTCACCGGCAGCATCTCAGGGCCGGATGACCTCAGCGCCCGGGTGCGGGTGCGCTGGTGGGAAGAAACCCTCTACCTGGCCATCGACGTTTCCGACGCGAACGTCACCGACCACGATAAGGTGACCATTGCCATCGACGGCCTGGGCGACGGGCAGTCGGGCGGGGATAATCACACCATCACCTTCTGGGCCAAGGGCCGGGTGGAGAGCGACGGCATCCCCGTCACCAGCGCGGCTTCATGGGATGCGACCCGCTATCGCATCGAGATCGCCCTGCCCGCAGATGAGCTTGGCGGGCTCTTCGATCCCTATCAGAACGTGGGTTTGAACGTCGAGCTCTTCGACTATGACAGCCATTTCGATCAGAAAAGCATTATCTGGAACGGGGACGACGTGGACGCGGAACCCGCGGGCTTCACGACCGTCTCCCTCATCCCCTTTGGCGGCGATCCCCGCGGCGTCACCGCCTTGCCAGCCGGGAATCTCAACCTGGATGGGAACCTGGATGACTGGTCGGATGAGGAAACCGTCTCCCTCACCGCGGCCAACGCGGCCCATGTGCAGGGCGACCCCGTCAACGACGTCGACCTCAGCGCCACCCTGCGCACCCGCTGGTGGCCCGACTACCTCTTCGTAGCCGTGGTCGTGCGGGATGACGTGGTGGGCTCGGGCGACGCCGTGCATCTCGCCTTCGATGGAGACGGCGACGGCCATAAGGGCGGACCCAACGATTGGGTGATGCGTATCGGCGCGGATGGCTTCGTCAGCGGCGGTTACCAGGCCCTGGCTTATGTCAAACCCACAGCGGACGGCTATCAGATGGAAGTCGCCGTGCCCCTGAGCATGTTGGGCGGCTCCTTCACCGATGGCCACACGCTGGGCTTTGGTTTGGGGCTGGAAGATGACGATACGGGCGATGATCGGGCCGAGAGCTGGTTGATGTGGACGGGAGCCAGTCCCGGCGGCGTCTTTGCCGACCTGGGTGAGATTACCCTGCAATCGTATGAGACCACCCTGCAGCCAGGGGTGAACGGTTACGATGGCGTGGCGGATACGATGCTCGACGCCTGGGCCACGACCACGAATTACGGCGCGGACGACCAGTTGCAATGGCGGGCCAACAGCGGCGGCCCCATCAAGAAAATCCTCACCCGATTCGACCTCTCGCCCCTGCCCGCGGACGCCATCGTGGACAACGCGACCCTGTGCTATTACGCCACGAACAACGATTATGGTTACACCCAGGTGCGGGCCTGGCGCATGTTGCGATCCTGGAAGGAAATGGAAGCCACCTGGGAGCAGGCCACGGCCTCCGATTATTGGGAGACCTTCGGGGCCACAGGGGCAAGCGACCGGGCCTCCTCGGCCACCGACACCATTCTCGCCACCGAGGAGAACCCACCCGGCTGGTACTGCTTCGACGTCAGCCGGGACGTGAAGGACTTTATGTCGGGTGCGGCCAGCAATTTCGGCTGGCAGCTCGAACCGGGCCCTGACTATTCCCGCTTTTTCCTGGCGGCGTCCGAATACGCCACCGCAAGCCAGCGACCTAAACTCACCGTGCGCTACAACCTGCCGGGCAGCGGCAGCTTCCCCACGCCCACGCCCACGCCTTCCCCCACGCCCACGAACACCCCCACGGTGA
>JALXCB010000052.1 GCA_026991225.1 Anaerolineae bacterium
TCAAGTCAAATGAAAAATGCCCATGACCTCCTGATTTGCTTGGAAAGGTACTGTTTGGGGGAATAGAATCCCCCTCTATTTGCGTTACAGAATAGAAATGCCGTGTATTTGCGCAAAAATAAGGTCTGAATCCTCGTAAACTACTAAGGTCGCGTCACCACTTTTTGCCACGAAGACACGAAGAGGACGAAGGAGCGAAGCCTTTTCCCTTATTTTTTCTTCGTGTCTTCGTAAAACTTCGGGCCTTCGTAGCTTCTTGCGGCCTAAAGTCGAGGACGTTAACAGTTACGAATCCTCTGTGTCGCCTACGCCTCCTGCGGCGTCAGCAGCAACAGCCGGTAGCCGTCGGGGTCCTGATATTCGATGTAACGGGCCCAGCCTTCGTCCTGGGGCGATGCCACCTTCAGACCCGCCTCCAACATGCGCTGATAGAGCAGATCGATGTCGGGCACGGCGATGGCCAGGTACATGCTGCCGGGCGAGGGGCGGCCCGAAGCCAGATACAATCGGGTCGCGTCTAAATCCACGACGATGAAGGCGTCGGTCTCTTCGACGATGGGAAAGCCCAGCGATCCCCCGTAAAAATCTGCGGCCCGGTTGAGATCGGTCACTTCCAGCCAGACGAATTGGAGGGTGGGTTGGACGGTTTTTGTGGTCATGAAATCTTTGTTTTCTTGCTTTTTCGGGAAAAGTTATGGCATAATCCATTCGGTTAGCACTCGCGCTTGCGTTGTGCTAAATATGCCTGCATGAGGAACTGCGGTTGTCAGCCATTCTAAGCCATTTTGGTGATGAAAACAAAACCCGGTTTTTTCTGTAACGATTTCACTGTCTTTTTGCATCTAACAGGAGAATGACCAGCGACCTTGCGCCGCTGGTTTCTTGCGTAAGAACCGGATTTCGACATTTTCTTTCGCCAAATCTTATATTTTTCTAAGACAACCGTGTAACAATAACTGCTGAGGTTATGATGAACACCCAAACCATTGTCAAAGAGAAGAAACCGGAAAAGAAAAAGAAGCAGCCTAAAGTGCTGATTTTCACCACGCCCACATGCAGTTGGTGCAAGCGGGCCATGAAATACTTCCGCGAACACCACATCAAATTCAAGCAAATCGACGTCTCCCGGGACCCGGTGGCCGCTCGCGATATGCAAAAGATGAGTGGTCAGATGGGTGTGCCTGTGATCAAGATCGGCAAAGAAGTCATTGTTGGCTTCGATAAACCCAAGATCGATAAACTGCTTGGCATTGGCAAGTAAAACAGGAGTAGGAATAGGACTAGGATTCGAATATCCCCCTAATCCCAATCCTATTCCTGAAACCTGCCTTTTCTTCTACGACTACCAACCAACCTACACATACCCCATCCAATACACAACGGAGTGACTATCATGAAGATCGAACCCCTTGGCGAACGCGTATTGATCAAAGTTCTGCAGCAAGCCTCTCAGACCGAAAGCGGCATTTATCTGCCCGAGACCGCCAAAGAAAAGCCCCAGGAGGGCGAAGTCGTCGCCCTTGGACCGGAGGTGGATGAGGATGACACGCCTCTGGCGGTCGGCGATGTCGTTATGTATCCCAAATACACCGGCACCGAGATCAAGATCGACGGTGAGGACTATCTCATCATGGACGCCAGCGACATTCTGGCGAAGATCCATCGGGACTGACCTCCCCGTTTCATGCCAAACGACCCGAAGCGCCCGCGTTTTTCTGAACGTGGGCGCTTTTTTATGGTATAATTCGTAACTGCTAACGTACTCGACTTTAGCCCCCAGGAAGCCACGAAGTCTCGAAGTTTTTCGAAGACACGAAGGGAAAAATAAAGAAAAAACTTCGTGCCTTCGTGGCAAAAAGTGGCGGCGCGACCTTAGTAGTTACTATAATTCACAAAAATCACTGAGAAATCGACCGATTCCGTATTCCGCGCGCCATGCCATCCAGCCAGACTTCCATCACCTTCGAGCAGTTTCAGCAGCTTGTAGCTGAGGCTGTCGAGGCGTTGCCCGCTGAGATCAGGCGGATGATGGAGAATGTGGCGGTGACGGTGGCGCTGTATCCCACTGAGGAGCAGAAGCGTTCGGTGGGACTCGGGCCTGGTCAGTCGCTGTATGGCCTGTATCAGGGCGTGCCCCTCACGCAACGCACCTCCTACTACGGCATGGTGCCGCCCGACCGCATCACTATTTTCATGTATCCCATGGTCTATCACCACCCCACGCCCGAAGGCGTCCGCCGCCAGGTGCAGAAAACGGTTCTGCACGAGATCGGCCATCACTTTGGCATGGGGGAGAAGCGGTTGCGCGACCTGGGATATTGAACGCTAAACTGAAAGCAAATTGAAACCAAGGCTTTTGGTTTGCATTGGATCATCCATGAAAGGCGATTCTCTGGCCGCGCTGCCGCCCGCAGGTGAACCTGCGGGCTAAAAACGACGCCCCATAAATGGGGCTATGGCGCATGTCGCGCGCCGCAGGAAGCCGGGTTCACCCGGCGTCGTTTCGTAGCCCGGAGCTTCAGCTCCGGGTGGCCGAGGCCGAAAACACCTGATTTCAAAATGCGTTTAGTTTAATGTCCAAAGATCCATCATTAAAGATTGGCGAACAGGGTATGACAACAAGCGCTTTAATCTTCAATCTTTAATCATTGCTTTCCTGCCTGGCCTTTCATAAGGTCTAAGGCCTGAAGAAAAGCACGGCAAAACCAACTCTTAATCATTACAAGGAAGTGTACTATGTCTGGACAAATTGTCACCATCGACGGCAATGAAGCCGCAGCGTATGTGGCGCATAAGACCAATGAAGTCATTGCCATTTATCCGATTACCCCTTCCTCGCCCATGGGTGAATGGGCGGATCAGTGGAGCGCTGAGCACAAACCCAACATTTGGGGAACCATCCCGGTGGTGGTGGAGATGCAATCGGAAGGCGGGGCCGCCGGCGCGGTGCATGGGGCCTTGCAGACCGGCTCGCTGACCACGACCTTCACGGCCAGCCAGGGGCTGCTGCTGATGATTCCCAATATGTACAAGATCGCGGGCGAGCTCACCAGCACCGTCTTCCATATCGCCGCCCGATCTGTGGCCGCGCAGGCCCTTTCCATCTTCGGCGACCATAGCGACGTGATGGCCACCCGCTCCACCGGCTTCGCCATGCTCTTCGCCAACTCGGTGCAGGAGGTGATGGACTTCGCACTCATCGCCCAGGCGTCCACTCTGAAGGCGCGCGTGCCCTTCCTCCATGTCATGGACGGCTTCCGCACCTCTCACGAGATCAACAAGGTGGAGAAGCTGAGCGATGACGTCATGCGGGCCATGATCGACCCCGAACTGATTCGGGCGCATCGGGCCCGGGCGCTGAACCCTGAAAAGCCCTTCATCCGCGGCACCGCCCAGAATCCCGACGTCTTCTTCCAGGCCCGGGAGACCGTGAACCCTTACTACCTGAAGGCTCCGGACATCGTCCAGGAGACTATGGACGAGTTCGCCAAGCTCACGGGCCGCGAATACAAGCTCTTCCAATATGTGGGCGCGCCCGACGCGGAACGCGTCATCCTCATGATGGGATCGGGCGCGGAGGCGGCCGAGGAAGCCGTGAACTACCTGGTCGCTCAGGGCGAAAAGGTCGGCCTGATCAAAGTGCGGCTCTATCGTCCCTTCTCCACCAGGCATCTGATGCAGGCCCTGCCCGCCACCGTGAAGAAGGTGGCCACCCTGGACCGGACCAAGGAGCCGGGCGGCGCGGGCGAGCCCCTCTATTTGGACGTGGGCAACGCCATCAGCGAGGCCATGCGCGAGGGCATCGCGCCCTTCAAGCACGCACCCCTGGTCGTGGGCGGCCGCTACGGCCTCTCCTCCAAGGAATTCACGCCCGCCATGGTCAAGGGCGTCTTCGACGAGCTGAAGAAGGATCATCCCAAGAACCATTTCACTGTCGGCATCTACGACGACGTCACCCACACCAGCATCGACTACGATCCCGAATTCGATATCGAGCCCGACGACACCTTCCGCGGCATGTTCTGGGGTCTGGGCTCTGACGGCACGGTGGGCGCGAACAAGAACTCCATCAAGATCATCGGCGAAGAGACCGACTTCTACGCCCAGGGCTACTTCGTGTATGACTCCCGCAAGGCGGGCGCGAAGACCATCTCCCACCTGCGTTTCGGGCCGCATCCCATCCACAGCACCTACCTCATCCGCCACGCCAATTTCGTGGCCGTACACCAGTTCGAGTTCCTTTTCCACTACAAGGTGCTGGACAACGCCATGGAGGGCGCAACTTTCCTGCTGAACGCGCCTTATCCTCCCGAGGAAGTGTGGGATCACCTGCCGCGCGAGGTGCAAGAGGCCATCATCGACAAGAAGCTCAAATTCTACGCCATCGACGCGTACGACGTGGCCAAGAAGACGGGCATGGGCCGCCGCATCAACACGATCATGCAGACCTGCTTCTTCGCCATCAGCGGCATCCTGCCCCGGGACGAGGCCATCGCCAAGATCAAGGAAGCCATCGTCAAGACGTATGGCAAGAAAGGCGAGGAGATCGTCCAGAAGAACTTCGAGGCCGTGGACAGCACCCTGGCCAACCTCTACGAAATCCCTGTGCCCGACAAGGCCACCAGCGAGATTCGCATGAAGCCGCCCGTGCCCGATGAAGCGCCCGACTTCGTGAAGAACGTGCTGGGCAAGATGATCATGGGCGAGGGTGATGAGCTGCCCGTGAGCGCACTGCCCGCGGACGGCACCTATCCCAGCGGCACCACCCGCTGGGAGAAGCGCAACTTGGCTCTGGAAGTGCCCGTGTGGGAGCCCGACCTCTGCATCCAATGCGGTAAATGCGTCATGGTCTGCCCTCACGCCACTATCCGGGCCAAAGTCTTCGATCCCGCCCTCCTGGAAAATGCGCCCGAAGGCTTCCAGGCCGTAGACGCCCGCTGGAAAGAATTCAAAGGCTGGAAATACACCCTGCAGGTGGCCGTCGAAGACTGCACCGGCTGCACCCTCTGTGTCGAATCCTGCCCCGTCACCGACAAAAACGACCCCAACCGCAAGGCCATTAACATGCAGCCCCAGCTGCCTCTGCGCGAAAAAGGCCGCCGCGACTGGGACTTCTTCCTCACTATCCCCGAACCCCCTCGCTACGGCCTGATTAAATACAACAACGTTAAAAACATCCAGCTTCTGGACCCCCTCTTCGAATTCTCCAGCGCCTGCCCCGGCTGCGGTGAGACCCCCTACATCCGTCTCATGACCCAGCTTTTCGGCGACCGCGTCGTCGTGGCCAACGCCACCGGCTGCTCCAGCATCTACGGCGGCAACCTGCCCACCACCCCCTGGGCGATGAACAAGGAAGGCCGCGGCCCGGCCTGGAGCAACTCCCTGTTCGAGGACAACGCGGAGTTTGGTTTGGGCATGGCCCTGACTCGGGACAAGCAGACTGAATACGCTCGCGAGTTGGTGGAGCGCCTGCGCGACATCATTGGCGGGGATCTGGCCGACCGCCTTCTCAATACCGACCAGAGCTCCGAAGAAGGCATCGCCCGCCAGCGCGAAAACGTGGCCGAACTCAAAGCCAAACTCCAGGGCATCGACACCCTGGACGCCAAAGACCTCCTCAGCCTGGCCGACATGCTCGTCCGCCGCGGCGTCTGGATCATCGGCGGCGACGGCTGGGCCTACGACATCGGCTACGGCGGCCTCGACCACGTCCTCGCCTCCGGCCGCGACGTCAACGTCCTGGTCATGGACACTGAAGTCTACTCCAACACCGGCGGCCAGGCCTCCAAAGCCACCCCCATGGCCGCGGCCGCCAAATTCGCCATCGCCGGTAAACCCCTGCCCAAGAAAGACCTGGGCATGATGGCCATCAGCTACGGCTATGTCTACGTCGCCCAGGTCGCGTTCGGCGCCAAAGACAGTCAGACCGTCAAAGCCTTCCTGGAAGCCGAATCCTACCCCGGCCCCAGCCTCATTGTCGCCTACAGCCACTGCATCGCCCATGGCTACGGCCTGGAAGAAGCCCTGGACCACCAGCAACTCGCCGTAGAAACCGGCTTCTGGCCCCTCTTCCGTTACGACCCGCGACGCCGAGAACAGGGCAAACCACCGCTCATCCTTGATTCCAAACCTCCCAGGAAGCCCTTCTCCGACTACGCCATGCGCGAGGCCCGCTTCCGCATGTTGTTCAAGACGAATCCCGACCACGCGGAAGAGCTTCTGGACGCCGCCCAGAAGGACATTGAAGAGCGCTGGGAGAAACTCAAGGCCCTGGCCCAGGTGGCGCACCTGTAAACCTCATCTCGTTGGCTCTGAGACCTCCGAAGTCTGGCCAGACTTCGGAGGTCTTTTTTGTGGCGCGCTTGTCTGCTTTGTGTGCATCGTGGCGTCCTGTGGCGCTTGTTGGCCTTGGTTCGTCTGGAGTGAATTTGGGTGCGTCCTAAATGAGTTGGCGTTAGCCGGACGCACTGGCCGAGTGAACTCGGGCTCTTTAGGCGCTTCGCGCCGATGGTTGACCTTCGTCGACCGGAAAACCGGACGGCGGAGGCCGTCCACCGGCCGTAGGCCAGAAGAGTCCGACTTCAGTCGGCGAGTACTGCGGTGAGACTCCTCAACCGAAAAAGGACACACCCAATGAATTTTGTTGGGAATGAGTGAGAGCTGGCCTCACGCAAGACCTCGAAAGTCTGGCAGACCTTCGAGGTCTCCACCATCACACCCCGCGCGTTTTTAATCCTCCCTTCAGGGAACGACTACAAACAATCCGACGTATCTGGTATAATAGGATTGTCAGAATTCCACCCCCTACGGATCTGACTCGTTCCCATCAAGAGGACATTTCATTATGGCAGAAAAATTCGATCGATTCACGAAACGTGCACGCAGAGTGTTGCAGATAGCCCAGGAAGAGGCGCAGCGACTCAATCACAATTACATCGGGACAGAGCACCTGCTGCTCGGTCTCGTCAAGGAACAGAACGGCATCGCGTCCAAGGTGCTGGCCGAGCTGGGCGCGACCCCCGATAAAGTTATCTATGCGGTGGAGCGCACCGTGGGCCGGGGCGACCGTCCCTCCTTCGGGCGGCCCGTGCTGGCTCCCCGCACCAAGCGGGTCATCGAGCTGGCCGTGGATGAGGCCCGGCTCATGGGCCATCATTACATCGGCACCGAACACCTGCTGCTGGGGTTGGTGCGCGAGGGCGACGGCATCGCCGTGAATGTGCTCCGCAGCCTGGGCCTCAGCCTGGAGCAGATCCGGGCGCAGACCGCCCGCACCATCCTGCAAAAGCAGGAGCAGACCACGTCCTCATCCCGCAAGAAGAAGGGCAAAGAGGGCGAGACGCCCCTGGTGGATCAGTTGGGCGTGGACCTGACCGCCCGCGCGGCCGAGGGCAAACTGGACCCGGTCATCGGTCGCGAAAATGAGATCGAGCGGGTCATCCAGATCATGTCCCGCCGCACCAAGAACAACCCGGCCCTCATCGGCGAGCCGGGCGTGGGCAAGACGGCCATCGTCGAGGGCCTGGCCCAGCGCATTGTCATGGGCGACGTGCCCGAACCCCTGCTCAACAAGCGCCTGCTCATGCTGGACGTGGGCAGCCTGGTGGCTGGAACCATGTATCGGGGTCAGTTCGAAGAGCGGTTGAAGAAAGTCATCGAGGAGATCACCCAATCGAAAGCCATTCTCTTCATCGACGAGCTGCACATGCTGGTGGGCGCGGGCGCCGCAGGCAGCAGCGTGGACGCGGCCAACATCCTCAAGCCCGCACTCAGCCGGGGCGAGATCCAGGTCATTGGCGCCACCACCCTGGACGAATACCGCAAGTATATCGAGAGCGACGCCGCGCTGGAACGCCGCTTCCAGCCGGTGTTCGTCGAGGAGCCGGACGCGGAGGAGACCATCGAGATCCTGCGGGGCATCCGCTACAAATATGAAGAGCATCACGACCTGCGCATCAGCGATGAGGCCCTGGAGGCCGCGGCCTACTATGCGGCCCGCTACGTCCCCGACCGCTACATGCCCGACAAGGCCATCGACCTGGTGGACGAGGCCGCCAGCCGCGTGCGCATGTACAAGACCCCCTTCGCCATCTCCCTGCGAGAGACCTTCCGCGACCTGAAGAATTTGCAGCGGGAGAAGGAAGAAGCCCTGGCCCAGCAACGCTATGAGGACGCCATCGACCTGCGCTATCGCGAGGTCGAGCTTCAGAACCAGTTGGAGAAGATGCGGGCGGATTGGGAGACCGCGGATCGGCCCACGGTCACGCCCGAGGACATCGCCGAGGTCGTTTCCATGTGGACGGGCATCCCGGTGATGCGCATCGCGGGCGAGGAGAAAGAGCGCCTGCTGAGGATGGAGGACTACCTGAAGGAGCGGGTCATCGGCCAGCCCGAGCCCATCGAGGCCATGACCAAGGCGGTGCGCCGGGCCCGCGCGGGCCTGAAAGACCCCAAGCGCCCCATCGGCGTCTTCATCTTCCTGGGCCCCACCGGCGTGGGCAAGACCTACCTGGCCAAGAACCTGGCCGAATTCCTCTTCGGCTCGCAAGAGGCGCTGATCAAGATCGACATGTCCGAGTTCATGGAGCGGCACAACGTCAGCCGTCTTGTGGGCGCGCCTCCCGGCTATGTGGGTTACGAGGAGGGCGGCCAGCTCACCGAGGCCGTGCGCCGTCGCCCCTACTCGGTCATCCTGCTGGACGAGATCGAAAAAGCCCATCCCGAAGTCTTCAATATCCTCCTCCAGGTCATGGAGGACGGGCATCTCACCGACGCCAAGGGCCGCCGGGTGGACTTCCGCAACACCATCATCATCATGACCTCCAACGTGGGCGCGTCCATCATCCGTCATGGCGGCGGCCTGGGCTTCAAGGTCACCGACGAGGCGGAGCAGCAGAAAAGCGCCTACGAGGACATGAAGAAGCGGGTCATGGATGCGTTGCGTCGCACCTTCCGGCCCGAATTCATCAACCGCCTGGACGGCATCATGGTGTTCCATCCTCTGGAGATGGACAGCATCAAAGCCATCGTAGACCTGGAAATGAAGCGGGTGCTGGATCAACTGGGTGAACACGACATCACCCTGGAGATGGATGATTCCGCCCGCGAGTTCCTGGCCAAAGTGGGTTACGATCCCCAGTTCGGGGCCCGTCCCCTGCGTCGGGCCATCCAGGAGCATGTGGACGACGCGCTCAGCGAGGGGCTGCTGTCTGATCGCTTCCAGCCGGGCGACCGCATCCGGGTGTTCCACGAGGAAGGGAAAGACGAACTCAGCTTCGAGGTGGTGGAACGCCGCCTGGAGATGGAGGAAGAGGAGGGCCCCTCTCTGGAGGCCATGCTGGGCTGATTGGTAAACCGGGAACCCAGTAGACTAGTAGAGCGGGTGGGTCAGCGGATCGGCCCGGTCTCCTGGTTTACTGGGTTACGGGGCCACGCGCTCCGCCATTTTTATTCGTATCAGCAAGCTTGCACTCGTATCGCCTGTTCCGAGAATAGGATATGGGACGCAGATAACGCAGATTGAAAAGGATGAACGCAGATGAAAAGAAAAAATCTGTGTTCTTGGTGGTTTTCGGGGGACGACCTTAGTAGTTACCGCAAATCTGTGAAAATCAGCTGCGTAAATCTGCGTTCCCATTTTCGTCCGTATCGGTGGTCTGTGGCCGCGATGTCTGAGAGGTTCTGGGATGGAGTGGACGAAAATATGGTCGATAAATGTTGATATGGGGTTGATGTATTCTGTTGGGTCGAAAGGTGCTTTTCTGTCGTGTGCGCTAGAGGGTTCAACGAAGGCAATATCCCTGATGACAAGTAACTGCTAAGGTGGCCTGGATCGGCATCGAAAATGCCTTGCCACGAAGGCTCGGCCCCCTCCGGCTCCCCCCGAGCTACGCTCAGGGGGAGGGGACGAAGACAATGCAGGTTTGCAGGTCGCAAGTGGCAAGTCCTTCTGGCTGCGAGGTTTTTTCACCTGCTACTTGCTACCTGCCACCTGCCACTTTTACCCTTCGCGCCTTCGTGTCGTCGTGTCTGCGTGGTTTTCGACCTAAACTAAACGCATTTTGAAATCAGGTGTTTTCGGCCTCGGCCGCCCGGAGCTTCAGCTCCGGGCTACGAAACGACGCCGGGTGAACCCGGCTTCCCGCGGCGCGCGACATGCGCCATAGTCCCATTTATGGGGCGTCGTTTTTAGCCCGCAGGTTCACCTGTGGGCGGCGCGGCCAGAGAATCGCCTTTCATGGATGATCCAATGCAAACCAAAAGCCTTGGTTTCAATTTGCTTTCAGTTTAGCTACGTTAGTGGTTACGGTGACAAAGCAATTTGCCAAAAAATGTAACTGCTAAGGTAGTTGGCCCCAATCGCCCCTCTTTTGCCACCAAAACACGAAGGAAACGAAGGCGCGAAGTCATTCAAAAAAGATTTGTTACCATACACGTACCCTCTCATAGCAAGGCAAAAAACCACGAAGGACACGAAGGACACTAAGGCACAAAGGGAAAAATAAAAAATTTTCTTCGTGTCTTTGTGACTTTGTGCCTTTGTGGTAAACCGTCTTGCAGAAGGAGCTGTATAGTTACAAAGATTTTATCCGTGTTTCCTCGTATCCGTGTCGAGTGAACAGGGCTACGTTAGCAGTTACCAAAAAATTGTAACTACCAGGGTCGCGTTGTCACTTTTTGCCACGAGGACTCGAAGAAAAGCGAAGGCGCGACATATTTTTCTTCGTGTCTTTTGGCGGCCTAAAACCAAGCACGTTAACGGTTATCAAAAAATTTAGGTGCATTTTGAGCGAAAACAACACTTGACAAAACTAAAGTGATATGTTTTAATAACCAAATGATATAGCTTGATAGTAATATGATTGATTGCTGATAGATTTATTGCATCATATTCAGTTGAATACGCTATGTTCATTGAGCATTATCGGCTCGCCTGAAAAAAGCCAAATTCACGTCACTGCTAACGTACCCCGGTTAACAAACCACAAAGGACACAAAGGCATTGAGAACACAAAGAAGAAAATGTATAAATTACCCTTTGTGTCTTAGTGTTCTTAGTGGTTTTCGGGTGACGACCTAAGTAGTTATAAATTCACCGCAGAGTGTGCTGAGAGCGCAGAGAAAACCAGAAAGTTCGACCGGAAAACAGACTCGAAACTATGACTTTTCCTCTGTGTCCTCTGTGTCCTCTGCGTTCTCTGCGGTTGAAAAACCTTTTTGCAGTGAAGCATTATCGGAAATAAAACTGGTATTTCCATTCACTGCCCTCTACTTCAATCAGTTAAATCATTTTTCATGGGACGCGATGAAGTTCAGCTAAAGATGGTTGCCTTATGCTGGATGGAGCGAATGGCAAAACCGGCCCTGCATTGAGTGGTTTTCACTTTTGTAGCCCGGTTTATTTTTTGTTCAGAGTTTGAGTGGAAATCACTATTCAACACGCAACGCATCTCCCACAAATGGACCACGGAGAGGGTCTAGACTAGAAAGGAATGTTTTTTGGAGGAAAACAAACATGAGACGATTCGTGTCTGGCATAATTGTCATTGTGGTCTTTTTTGGCATAACGCAATTGATTCAACCCGCTGTGCGGGTTTTTGCCAATAATGGAACAGCAGCTGATTTTGTTGCATCAACGAATGATGCGTCCAATCAACCCGTCGCTATCATGCTTCAGCAGAGTGTTGTTGATGTGCGGAGCCGCAACGGCTCGGCGCCCGACGCTATGAGCGCTGGTTCTGGGGAGATTTATGCTTTTGGCGGAAAGAATACGCCCAATTTCTGGAAATACGACGTGGCAACCGCCTCGTGGATAATTCTTGCTGACGCCCCCGATAATGTTCATGCAGGCGGCGATCTGGCCATGGTTGGCGATTATATTTATGGTATGGCAGGCGGCAGCACGAATTATTTCTGGCGCTACGATCCAGCTACCGACACATGGAGCGACTCCGCAGCCGCGGATGTGCCGTTGCCTCCTGGTAAGGAAGTGGGGACAGGCGGCGCACTTACATACGACGATAATTATGTGTATGCCATCGTCGGCGGCAATGACAGCAGCACCGATAATGATCTGTGGCGCTATGATCCAAGTGGGGACGCCTGGACGTTGATTACCTATACGCCCGTACCTCAATCAGGCGGTTCGGATCTCACCTATGGCGATGGGTATATCTATTTCCTCGGCGGGAATGATGAAAATGACGATCCCGACACGTGGGGGGCCCCCAACCCTGGGTATGAATTTTACCGGTATCATGTGGCCACCGACACTTGGGAGCGGCTCGCAGATTTGCCAGGACCTGAACCGGCCAAAGAGGGCGCCGCGATCGTCTTTCATGGCGGTTCGGTGTTGGGCGCATCCACAAGTTCGGGAGCCGTATACGCGTGGGTGGGCGGTGATAAACAACTTTATTATCGCTATGATATTGCCACGGATACCTGGATTACAGAGCCCCCTGCGGATTCTCCTCAGAGGGTGGAAAACGGCAGTGATCTTTGTTCCGATGGGACGAATGGCATCTATGGCTTTCCTGCGACCGACACCCAGTATTTCCAGTTTTATGATACGGATGGAGATGACTGGTCGCAGTTGACTCAGACGCCCGCTCAGGTGCATGATGGCGGCGCGCTTCTGTGCGCTTTTGGCTCTGGCGCCGAAAATTCCGCCATCGGCGATTTCGTGTGGCTGGACCTGGACGGTGATGGCGTGCAGGACGCGGGCGAGCCGGGCATGGCGGGTGTGACCGTGCATCTGCTGGATGGCAATGGCAGCCAGCTCGCCAGCGCCGCCACGGACGCCAACGGGCATTATCAGTTCGATCAATTGAGCGCGGGCGACTACATGGTGGAATTCGTGCTGCCCGACGGCTATGTCTTCAGTCCGCAGGATGCGGATAGCGATGACGCCCGGGACAGCGATCCCGATCCTAATAGCGGGCGCACGTCCATCATCAGCCTGGGCCAGTCTGATGATATGAGCTGGGATGCTGGCATGATTTACACCCGCTCGGGCGAAGATTTTTGCTACGCCGTTTCCGATTCCGAGGATGAGCTCGTTTCCATTCGCTCGGACGGCGCGGGTTTTCAAGATATCGGCCCGCTGGGCGTGAGTTCTGTCGAGGCCATCGCTTTCAATCTCGGCTGGACCACCCTCTACGGTGCGGATGCGGACATGTTGGGGACCATCGACGTCGACACAGGCACATTCTCGGCCATCGGCTCCTTTGGCTCGGGCGATGGCGCGGACGGTCAGGTCGATTTCGATGATGTGGACAGCCTCAGTTTCGACCCGGTGACGGGCGTATTCTACGGCGTCACCCGGCGCAACGACGATTCGCCCAACGACGTTCTGTTCCAGATCGATCCCGCCACAGGCTCTTATGTGGCCGACGCTTTCGGTGCGGGCGTGGATTATGTGATTGTGGATTCGGGCTCCGCGGTGGGGTTGTATGATATCGACGATATCGCGGTGGACCCAGCCGGGCAGATGTACGGCGTCGCCAACTCCTCGGGCGGGGGGGATCACCTGGTGAAGATCGACAAATTCACGGGCGCGGTCACCGATGTGGGGCGGCTGAGCTACAACGGCTCGGACCTGGACGACATGGAAGGGCTGACCGCGTTCGGCGCGGACGCCTTGTATGGCGTGACGGGGGCCAGTGGCAATCCGGAAAACAGCATGTGGCGCATCGACAAAGCCACGGGCGCGGCCACCCTCATCACCGGGTTCCCTCAATTCGGCGACTATGAGGCCATCGCCTGTAAAAGCGCGCCCAAGGCCAGCATCGGGGATTACGTCTGGCACGATCTCGATCATGGGCAGAGCCATCTGGTGGATGGCATCCAGGACGCGGGCGAGCCGGGCCTGGAGGGCGTTGTGATGGAACTGTATGATGACGGGGGCGCACTGGTGGGGACGACGACCACAGACGCCAACGGCTATTACCAGTTCGACAACCTCTCCCCCGGCGATTACACGATCAAGGTGGCGGACAGTAACTTCCAGGCCAATGGCGCGTTGGATGAGACCGATAGCGCCGTGGATTGGCACGCCAGCCCGCAGGATGCAGGCAGCGACGACGTGGACAGCGACCAGGATGAATCCACCTACGAGGCCACGGTGACGTTGAGCCCTGGGGTGAACAATCTGGATATCGACTTCGGCTTTTTCAAGTCTTGCGTGAAGCTCACCAAGACCGGGCCTGATTTCGTGAATCCGGGCGAGACCTTCAATTTCCACTTCCGGGTGGAAAACTGCGGCGATGTGGTGCTGCACGGCGGGGTCAGCGTTTACGACGCCCTCATCAATCCGGATGGCGACCATGAAATCTGGAACGACGTGGTTTATCCGGGCGAAGTGAAGGAATTTGATGAGGCGTATACGGCGGATGAATCGGAATGCCCGAGCATCGTCAACGACGCCACCGCGGTAGGACATCCCCAGCATCCCGATGGCTCCTATCTGGCCAATGTCACCGACGAAGATAGCTGGACCGTGACCTGCGCCAGCTTCAGTCTGGGCGATTGGGTGTGGCGGGATGAGGACGCGGACGGCGTGCAGGATGCGGGCGAAAGCGGCGTCAACGGCGTGACCGTCGATCTCTACTCGGGGACCTGCGATTCCCTGACCGCCGCCAGCACGCCCGCGCAAACCACGACCACTGCCACCAACAATGGCGTGGATGGCTGGTATGAGTTCACCGGGCTGGGAGCGGGCGATTACTGCGTGGCGCTGAGTCGGGATAATTATGCGCCCGGCGGTCCCCTGGTGGGCCTCGTCGCCAGCCCGGCCAACGCCTCGGGCGATCCCGCCACCGACAGCAACGCTTCCGCCTCTCTCAAGGCCGATGTCTCCCTCAGCGCGGACGACGCCACCATCGATTTTGGCCTCTATCCTGCGCCCCCCATCGAGGCGGGGCAGTGCTACGTGGTCTCCGATTCGGGCGATTACCTGGGCCGCATCGACTATGCCACGGGCAGGGTGCAGGTGCTGGGCAAGGTGGATCCGCCCGACGGCGAGAATCTGGCCATTCGCCCCTCCGATTTCACTATCTTCAACGTAGCCGGGGAGAACGCGGCCACGCCTCTGATCACCATCGATGATCAGACCGCGGCCGCCACGACCATCAACGCCGACCTCGGCCTCGATGACGTGGATGCGCTGGCCTTCGATCCCATGGCCCAGACCATGTATGCGGTCAAGGTGGACCCCAATCCCGGCGTCCTCTACACCATCGACCCGGCCACAGGCGCCGCCACCCATGTGGTGGACCTGCAAACGCCCTCGCCCGACCCCCTGGCGGGCAAGACCGATCCTCATATCGACGGCATCGCCATCCATCCCAGCACGGGCGTCATGTATGGCGCTTACAGCGCCTGGGCGTCCAAGAGCTATCTGGTCACCATCGATAAAACTACGGGGCAGCTCACCCTGGTGGGCGGGCCTGCGGGCGATGAAGGCTACACGGGCGTCGATGATATCGAGGACCTGAGCTTCAATCAGGATGGAACGCTGTACGGCGTTTTGGGGGATCAGGGCGCGTTCGGCGGCGATGCTTCCGGCAGCTTCGAGGGGCTGGTGATCCTCGACGTGCAGACCGCCAACGCCACCGCAGTGGGTCCGTATGGCGATCCCCTGCAGGGCATGGGCGAATGGGATATGGAGGCCCTGTCTTGCGCCATCCCGCCCACCAGCGTCAGCATCGGCGACTTCGTGTGGTGGGACCTGAATGAAGATGGAATTCAGGATGCGGGCGAGCCCGGCATCCAGGATGTCACCGTCACACTAAAGGATGCGGGCGGCAATACGGTGGGCGCCACCACCACGGACGCCAACGGAGCGTATAGCTTCACCGATCTGGCGCCCGGCGATTACACCGTGGTCTTCACCCTGCCCGGGAGCGACTGGAGCTTCAGTCCGCAGGGGCAGGGCGGCGATGACGCCAAGGACAGCGACGCGGACCCGAACACGGGCGAAGTCAGCGTCAGTCTGATGCCAGGGGAACATGATTTCACCATCGATGCGGGCATGACCATCCCCTCTAGCTATGCTATCACCAAGGAAAACACTACCGTCGAGACCGATGTCGCCCCTGGCGATCCCATCAGCTTCACCAT
This sequence comes from Anaerolineae bacterium, assembly GCA_026991225.1. Lineage (GTDB taxonomy): Bacteria > Chloroflexota > Anaerolineae > J102 > J102 > M2005. Next base: position 16,120 of record JALXCB010000052.1, read on the forward strand.
CACCATCCAGAACACGGGTGAGACCTGGCTCACTCAGATTCCGTTGCGAGACGAATACGATACTGATTACCTGGCCTTCGTGGAGGCCAATCCGGCTTCTGATGACAATGATGACGATGGCGTGGTCGACTGGAGTGATCTGACCGTGAGTTTTGGTCAGGGCCTGGCGCCCGGTGAAAGCTTCACCGTCGTGGTCCACTTCACGGCCAAAGAGACCACGGAGAATCTACCCAATCACGAGACCATCAATACGGCCACCGCCCATGATGTGCTGGCGGACCCCGATGGAACCAATGGGCCCACAGCGGCTGCGTCCCTGCCCGACCAGTCGGACGATGCGCCGGCCACCATTCTGAACCCGGTGGGCGAGGCTATGGGCGGATTCTGGGCCCGGGGCGCGGGCCATGCGGTGCGGCTGCACTGGCAGACGGCCAGCGAGAAGGACATCCTCGGGTTCAATGTCCTGCGCAGCTCGGATGGCGGGCCCTTTGTGCAGATCAATGAATCCCTCATTTTCGCCCGCCACGCCGGGGCAGATGCGGGAACGTCGTACCGTTACGAGGACCGGGGTGTTCCTGGCGGACGGGTGATCTACATACTCGAAATCATTTACCTGAACGGTCGTGTGGAACGCTATGGCCGGGAGGTGATCGAGACGTACGAAATACGTGGATGATATTCGCTCAAGGGGTTGGGCTGTAGCGAACCCAAAATCCTCGAAGCGCGTAAAGAACACGAAGGCGCCAAGACGCGAAGGGTGAGATTCTTGGAAAGTCTTGGCGTTCTTCGTGTTTTTGTGAGTTTTGAGATTCAAAAGTTGGCTACGTGTGTTTGCATTGTCGAAGCAGATGAGAAATTGTTGACAAAAAGGGAGTGAAAAATTGACAAAACAGAAAAGACATGATTTAATGTAAAAACATGGTAGAGCTTGATAGCTGTGTGATACAGCTTTTGTGTTATTTGATGGTAGATAGTGAGTCGGAAGCGAGAGAATGGTTGTAAGTTCTAGCTGAATACTCCCTGGGACGCGATGAAATCCAGCTAAAGATGGTTGCCTTATGCTGGATGGAGCGAATGGCAAAACCGGCCCGTTATGGTTTTTATGCAATGGCTCTTATTCGTCAATTGTCCCAACGGTTTGCCCTCTTTCTTTCCCTGTGCGCTTTGGCTGTCGTCGGGGGGATGAGCCTGTTTTCTCCCGCGGTCCGTGCGTATTCCATCGCGCACAAGCCGCGAATTGGCCCTCCCACGACCTGTCTTCGGCGGCCGGCCTTTGTCGCGCAGTTTAAGGTAGAGGGTGATGTTTTCATCGACATGGACCTCAACGGGCCGGTGCTGCGATGGCGAGAGCCCAGGGGCGCTCGCGTTTATCAGCCCGCCAACTGGCTCATTGCCGGCAACACGGCGGGAGAGGCGTTGGATCGGGATGGAAATATCTATGTTTTCTCCGCCCCATATATCAATCTGGAGCGCAATCCTCCCTGGAAGCAAAATAATCTCTATCGCATCGGCAGCCGCACGGGCTTGATGTCGCTGTTTATGAAACTGCCCGCGGAGCATCCGCCCACCACCGCCAATCCGTTCGGCATTATGGGGCTGGCCTACGATTGCGACACCCACAGCCTCTATGTCAGTTCGGTGGCCGGCTCCAGCTACGATGAAGAAAGGGGGCGCATCTTTCAGATTGATCTTGCGCAACGCACCATTCGTGACATCCTGCCAGGAAGGGACGCCTTTGGTCTCATGGTCTATCAGGGCAGTAAGGACAAACGCCTCTACTTCGGCTCTGCGCGAGAAAGCGGCGTCTGGTCCATTTCTCTGGACGAAGATGGCGGTTTCCGCGGCGAGCCTCGCCTGGCTTTTCGTCTGGCCGAAGCGCCGGGCGGGCAAGATGAGCGGGCGATGCGCATCCTTTTTCCCCAGCCTCAGGTCATGGAGGTCGTCGGCATTCCCTTTTTCTATAGTTTGCGAGTCTCTTACGACGCGTTGGGGCGGAATTATTTTTATCGCTACGATCCCGAAACGGATCAATGGCAGTTCCAGCAGGTGCAGATTCGCAAGCCATGAATCATTGCGCCGCGACGCCCCAGATCAGAACGCCATCCTCTCCGCCGGTGGCCAGCCTGCGTCCATCGGGCGAAAAGACCATGTGCGATACCTCATATTGGAAGGCGGAGCTTTCGCCCAACGCTTGCCCGGTAGCCAAATCCCACCACCGAATTTGCGGTGCGTCTTTTGGCTCAGCAGTGGCAACAGCCAGGAGACGTCCCTGAGGATGAAACGCCATGGCTGTGATACGCCCGCCGCGGCCGCGCCATAAGATGCGCTCCTCATCATCGTTCAGGCTCTTTTGCACCAGCAACACATCATTTTCGGCCCTCTGAACAAACACAAGCGTCTTCCCGGATGGATCGAGCAGGGCCATGTCGATGTCAGGATCGAGAAAAAATGCTTTTTCTCCCTTTCGCCATACGCCCCATTCCCCATCCTCTTTCAAAAAGAGAAGGGCTGGCCCCGGTGTAACCAGGAAACCTGCCTGCAATCGGGGCGCCTGGTGCATCAGTTGACCTTGCATCACATCCCAAAGCTCCCCGTTTTGCAGTAAAACATACCGCCCATCCTCCGAAGTTGCCAGCAGCTTCGCGTTCACCCGCATGACCGTCGTCATCTCCCCCCGAGGCGTCAGACGCGTCAAGGCGCCTTCTCCCGACGGCGTTCGCGTCACCGCCAATAAAGCAGCGCTCTTCTTGAGCCATCCCATGACGCCCCAGACATGGTTCAGCGACGCCAATGATTGTCTGTCCCGAATGTCCCAAATAATCGCCTGGCCATTGGCCTCGGGGCCTTCCAGCGTGGCCAATGTTGAGTCTTCAGGGCCAAATGCCAGCATACGCACCATTGCATCGTGGATGAACTCCTGGCGCTCATAAAACTTGGGCGCATCAAAAACCCTGGTGCGGCGGTCATTGCTGATGGCAAGGCTGTTTCCATCATCTTGAAAACGGAATACGCCATCTTCTCTTGAGGGCAGGGCTATCGGTTCGATGAAGCGTACATTTTCGACTGTTATGGCCGTAACCATCACCGGCGACGCCGTCGGTGCAAGCCTCGGCAAAGGTCGCCCTGCCAAAGGCTCGGGCGTGCCTACTCCCGAAAAAACCGTCGAATCGCATCCGCATTCGCATCCCGGCGTCTGAGAAGCCTTCTCGGCTGCGGAAGAAGTGGTTGAAATGGCGGGCGCCGGTATCGGTGCGCCAGACGCATCTTGCGCCCCTTGGTCAGAAGCCACGCATCCGGCGGTTAGTAGCCCGAACAACATCAACAGGCTTATCCATAACCAACTGCGCATTGCAGGGCTGTTATTGAACGAGCTTTGCAATTTGTAGTCAATCATTTTCCGGTTTTCCCATCTTACATGGATTGGATGTTCGACAAAGTGCATTTTAACACAACATCAAGCATTCGGGAGACAGATCACATGACCTGTCATGTGTTTTGCATTTTGTCGAAAGTCCAGTCAAGGAGTGGTGTGTTGTTATGAGACGTAGACTCCTTCTTCTCGGTTTTCTCGTTCTACTTCCTCTTTTTACCATGCCCCTTTTCCAGGGCGTCACCCGGGCCTGGACGCCTTCGCCCGCGTCCTCGGTGGGGGCGTTGTTCGCGCATACGCTCGGCGCTCCGACTGCAACCCCCTCGCCCACGCCTTTGCCTGGTCAGCAACAAGGGGACGGCGCTTTTTGGGATAGAGTGGGCAAGACCGCCACGCCCACGCCCGGCGGCGGAGGCGGCAGTTGTAGTTGTAATGATTTCGATGTGAACGGCGTATATCCGGGCGCGTCTTCCTATGAGGTGGGAGACGAAGTGCAATTCACCGTGGAGATAGCCAAATATAATGACGCCAATTGCAGCCCCAAATATGTGACTTTCGATATCTATTGGACGAGCAACCTTACGTATAGCTCCTACACGGCGGCCTTCAGTTGTTCGACTCAGGGAGGCCATCTTCATTGCGGGCGCAATGATTATGATTGGGGCGGCTCCTATATTTATGTGTTTTTCACTGCCAACGCTCCAGGCACGGCCACGGTGGATGTGCGAAATTTCATGGTGAATAACAGCTACATCGATTCCACCGACGGCACGTCATGCCCCTATATTACCGGCTCGGGCAGCACGACCATCAATCAACAACCCACGCCTACGCCCACCTTCACGCCCACGTCCACGCCCACGCCCATGCCCGCTTCATTGGGCGACTTCGTGTGGTGGGATCAAGACAACGACGGCGTGCAGGATGCGGGCGAGCCAGGCCTTGAAGGCGTGGAAGTCACCCTGAAAAACGCCAACGGCGACACCGTGGCCACAACTACGACAGATTCAAACGGCTATTATCATTTCGGCGGGCTGCAGCCGGGCGACTACACCGTCGTTTTCACCCTGCCCGGCAGCGACTGGACCTTCAGCCCCGCCGATCAGGGGGATGACGCCACCGACAGTGACGCCAACGAGACGACGGGCGAAGCTGCAACGACGCTTTCCGCCGGGGAGGATGACGACACCCTTGACGCGGGCATGTATATTCCTTCCAGCTACGTCATCACCAAGGAAAACACCACCGTCGAAACCGAACTCGCGCCCGGCGATCCCATCAGCTTCACCATCACCATTCAGAATACGGGCAAAACCTGGCTCACCTCCCTTCCTCTCAAAGATGAATATGACGTCAACTATCTGACCTATGTCAACGCCAACCCGGCCTCTGATGACAACAATGACGATGGCGTCATCAACTGGAGCGACCTGACCGTGAGTTTTGGTCGGGACCTGGGGCCGGGCGAGAGTTTCGACGTGATCGTCAACTTCACGGCCAAGACCCCCACCGATGATTTGCCCAATCACGAGACCATCAACACCGCTACGGCCTACAATGTGCGGGCGGATCCCGACGGAGCGAATGGCCCTATCGGCGACACGACCTTGCCGGACAGAACCGATGATGCGCCCGTTAGCATCCTGGACCCAGTGGATGAGGCTATGCGCGGGTTCTGGGCCCGAGTCGCGGGCCATGCGGTGCGTCTGCGCTGGCAGACCGCCAGCGAACGGGACATCCTTGGGTTCAACGTCCTGCGCAGCGTGGAAGGCGGCCCCTTCGTTCAGATCAACGCATCCATCATCTTCGCCCGTCACGCCGGGGCCAACGCGAGCGGTCTGTACAGCTTCCACGATCGAGGCCTTCCCGGTGAGCGCGTCACGTATATCCTCGAAATCATCCATCTGGACGGCAGCGTTGAGCGCTACGGCCAGGTGATGATCGAAATGCCGGAAACAAAATAATTTTCCATCCTAATTCCCCAATTCTCAACAGGAGTTTTTAACCCATGAAGGACACCTTCTTCCACCGACCTCTGCTTCGAACACTAACGCTTCTAATGGGCGTGCTGGCGCTGGCTCTGTTCACTCAGATGACCGTCAGCCACGCCGATCCCCCCGCGCCCAACGCCCCCGATGGCGCCTCCACCCTGGGCGACTTCGTCTGGCATGACAGCAACGTCAATGGCGTCAAGGATGAAAGCGCCGAATGGGGCGCATCCGGCATCGATGGCGTCGTGGTCCATCTTTATCAGGATGACATGGACGGCGTATTCGAGCCGGGCACGGACGACACGCTGATAGCCACGCTCACAACGGGCGACAATAGCAGCACCTCTGGCACAGAGCACGGCTGGTATGACTTCGTCAACATCACCGCCAATGGCAACGCCTATTGGGTCGAGATCGACGACAGCAACTTCGATCCAGGCGGCGCCCTGGAAGGCTATGTCTACACCGGCAATCTGGCCAACAACGCCTACAACGGTGACGAGCCTCGCTTCGTCTATATGGGCAGTCCCATCATGGATTATAACGACGCCGACTTCGGCTACGCATTGCCCGGCATCGAGCTCGTCAAAACCGCTGGCAATGCCGCCGACGGCGAGACCGAATATATCGACAGCCCTCAGAGCATCACGTACACATACACCTATACCAATACAGGCGAAACTCACCTCAAAGATATCACGGTGGTGGACGACAACGGCACCCCCTCCGACACGTCCGACGACTTCACCGTCTGCACCATCAGCGGCCCCTTGGCTCCTGGCGATTCGGGGACATGCACCGCTTCGCGCACGATTTCGGCCGATACGACCAACACGGCCACGGTGACGGCCAATCCCACCGATGGCAATGGCACAGACCTGCCTGGGAATGATGTCAGCGACACCGATGACGCCGTGGTCGATCTGGTTTCGCCGGCCATCCAGCTCGTGAAAACGGCTGATAGCGCGGCCGACGGCGATGTCGATTACATCAACTCGGGCGACGATGTGGTGTATCATTACACCGTCACCAACACAGGCGACACTTATCTCTCCGATATCACAGTCGTGGACGACAACGGCACCCCCTCCGACGCGTCCGACGACTTCACAGCCTGCACCATCAGCGGCCCGCTGGCGCCCGGCGCTTCGCAAAGCTGCGATTACACCGTCTCCAATGTGACCAGCGATGTCACCAACAT
>JALXCB010000053.1 GCA_026991225.1 Anaerolineae bacterium
CCCCCGAACCCACCGAAACCCCTGACGACGACCACGACAAGACGAAAACGCCCGAACCCACCGAAACCCCCGAACCGACCCACACGCCCACGCCCTCTCGCACACCTCACGCCAATCCCTCGCACATCTACCTGCCCCTTCCGCCCTTGCATATCTGAACGGGCGACACGAGCGAAAGCTCGCCGATACGAACGAAAATCGTGGGCGGTAGCCCGGTATACCTGTAAACCAGGAAACCAGGGAAACCGGGCCGATTCACTCACCCTCCCGGTCTACTGGTCTACCGGTTTCCCGGTCCACCAAATCTATTCTCGGAACATGCCCTCGACGACTCGCAGTCGGGGGCCTTTTTTGTTCTCTTGCCAGAGCGCCATTCACATGATACAGTAAAGCTCACCCTGCCTCCTCGACGACAACAAAGCCTCCCATGCGCACGCTCTATCTGGAAGTCACCCCCGCCCGATTTCTGATCACCCGCGCGCTGGGCAAAGTCTGGTCGGGCGCGTGCTTCTCCCCCATCTCGCCCCTGCACCTGGCCGACCTGCCCGACCCGCCCCTGCCCGCGCCCGCGTGGGCGCGGGTCCGCAACCGCCTGTGCGGCATCTGCGGCAGCGACCTGCATCAGCTCTTCCTGGACGCGGACCTGGACATCGCGCCCGCGGCCCTGCCCACCCACAACCGCATCCACCTGGGCCATGAGATGGTGGGGGAAATCACCGAGCTGGGCGCCGAAGTGACCGGCCTGGAAGTGGGGCAGCGGGTGGTGCGCTGGGGAAGGATGGATGACTGCCTCGCCCGCGGGCGCACGGATTTGTGCCCGCCCTGCCAGCGGGGGCATCGCGTCCTGTGCGAATACTCCTCCGAGCCGCGGGAGCATGAGCCCGTGGGCGGCGGCTTCGGCGATAGCTTCATCGCCCCGGTCAGCTCCCTGGTCCCCGTGCCCGACGGCCTCTCGGACGAGCAGGCCATCTTCACCGAACCGACCGCGGTGGCCATCCACGCGGCCTGGCGCAGAAAACCCCGGTCGGGCGAGAAGATTCTGCTCATCGGCTGCGGGACCATCGGCTGCCTCACCCTGCAAGTGCTGCGCTTTCTCTGCTCGGACTGTGATATCACGGCGGTGGTGCAGTTCGATTGGCAGGGTGAGGTGGCGTTGGTGTTGGGCGCGGATCGATTCTTGGCGGGGATAGGCAATGTCTATGCGCAAGCGCCTGCGCTAACCGGCGCAAAACGCTATGAAGGCATGTTCTCCAACGTCATGTTGCTGGGCGGCTGGGATGTGGTTTATGATATCGTCGGCGTCCCGGCCACGCTGAATCATGCCCTGCGCTGGGCCCGCGCCGGCGGCGCGGTCGTGCTGGTGGGCGCGAACCTGCGCCGCATGAAGCTCGACCTGACGCCCGTCTGGTATCAGGAGGTGGACCTCATCGGCGCCGTCGGGCACGACGTGGTGACCTGGCAGGGCCGCGAGGTCTCCACCTTCGACCTGGCCATGGAATGGATGATGGCGGGCGTCATCCGCACCGACCTGCTGCTCACCCACCGCTTTCCGCTGGAGGATTATCGCCGGGCCTTTGCCGTGGCCACGCGCGACAAGGCGCAAGCGCGTTCCGTCAAAGTCGCTTTCGAGTTTCCTGATTCCAACACGGATACAAGGGGACACGGATAAAAACGTTGGGAATATCCGTGTTTTTTCCAATCCGTGTTAAAAAACAAAAGGTACGCAGCCACGTTCCAATTTCCCATCACCTGCACGCTCAAATTAGGAGGAGGCAATCATGGCAGCGACGGCCATCCCCGCCCAATCGACGCGCAAGGAGCGCATCGCCTGGTATCTGTATGACTTCGGGAACTCCGCGTACGCAGCGGTGGTGCTGCTGGCGGTGTATTCCGCCTACTTCCAGGGCTCGGTGGTGGGCGGCGCGGAGGGAACCAAGCTGTGGGGCTACGCGGTGTTCGTGGCGATGCTGGTGGTGGCGGTGATCTCTCCCTTCCTGGGGGCCATCGCCGACTATTCCGGGGCCAAAAAGCGGTTTCTGTTCTTTTTCACCTCGCAGGCGGTCATTTTCACGGGCCTGCTCTTTTTCGTCGTCAAGGGCGCGGTGGTCATGGGCATGGTCTTCTTCATCCTGGCGGAGATCGGCTACCGGGCGTCGCAGGTGTTCTACAATGGCTTCCTGCCCGAGATCGCCAGCACCGAGGACATGGGGCGCATCGCCGGCCTGGGCTGGGCCATCGGCTCCGCGGGCGGCATCGTCTGCCTCATCATCGTCCTGGCCATGATCATGGGCTCGGGCGGCAGCAACCTCATGGTGCGGCTCTCCTTCGTGCTCACCGCAGTCTTCTTCGCCCTGGCCGCGTTGCCCATCTTCCTCTGGCTGCCCGAACGGGCGGAGAAACGCAAGCTGCCTCCCGGGGAAAACTACTGGGCCATCGCCATCAAACAACTGAAGAACACCATCAGCACCGCGGCCAGCTTCAAGGAGTTTCTCAAGTTCATGATCGCGTTTCTCATCTACAACGACGGCGTGATCATGGCCCTGGATTTCGCGGCCATTCTGGGCGGGGTGCTCTTCGGCATCGACCAGCAGGGACTCATCCTGCTGATGATTCTGGTGCAGATCACCAATGTGGCGGGGGCGTATCTGTTCGGGTGGATGGTGGATCGGTTCGGGGGAAAGCGCACCCTCATCCTCAGCATCCTCATCCTCATCCTCGACGTGCTCTGGCTCTATTTTGCCACCACTCCCTTCCAATTCTATCTCATTGCCAGCGTAGCCGGATTCGCTATGGCTGGCATTCAGTCCACCAGCCGCACCATGGTGGGCATGTTCAGCCCGCCCGGACGCAGCGCCGAGTTCTACGGCTTCTTCGCCCTCACCGGGCGCACCTCCTCCTTCATCGGGCCCGCCATCTTCGGCTGGCTGGCCGCCATGATGACCGCCCGCTATCTGAACCTGGGCATGGGCGAGAATCTGGCCGAGCAGGGCGGGCATCGCGTCGCAACCCTCTCCATCGCCGCCTTCCTGTTCGTGGGCATGCTCATCCTGCTGTGGGTGGATGAGAAGAAGGCCGTGGCCGCGGCGAAGGCGGAGGTTGAAGACTGAAGATCAAAGATTAAAGATAACTCCCCCATTCCTACACTGAGGCGACTATGACACCCATTACCGGCGGAGAACTTCTCCTCAAAACCCTGAAACTGGAAGGCGTCGACAGGATTTTCGGCGTGCTGGATGGCAGCTACAACGCCTGGCTGGCCAAACTGGACGAGTACGGCATCGATTACGTGTGCCCGCGGCACGAGGCCGCGGCCGCGCACATGGCCGAAGCCCACGCCCGCATCACGGGCAGGCCCGCGGTCGTTTTCGGCGGCATCGGGCCCGGAGCCAGCAACATGGTCTCGGGCGTGGTCTCGGCCTGGGCCGAGGGCGTCCCCCTCATCGTGCTCAGCGGCCAGCGCCGACGCAATATCATCTATCCCGAACGGGGCGGCAATTTCCAGACCGCGGACTTGCTGGGCCTGTACGAGCCCGTGACCAAATGGCAGGCGGGCCTGCGCGACCTGCGCCGCCTGCCCGAGCTCATGCGCAAGGCCTTCCGCATCGCGCTGAGCGGACGACCGGGGCCGGTTTATGTCGAGATTCCCGAAGATCTGATGCGGGGGGAGATCGACGACGACCTGATCATCGACCTGTGGCCGCCCGAGCGGTATCGGAAGGAACGCATGGGGCCGGGCCAGCCCGAGGCCATCCGTCGGGCAGCGGAAATGCTGATGAACGCGGCCCGGCCCACGCTGCACGCGGGCGCGGGCGTGCTGTGGGCCGAAGCCTGGGAGGAGTTCATGGCCTTGGGCGAGTATCTGGGCGCGACCTACACCACCTCCCTCACCGCCCGCGGGGTCGTGCCCGAAGACCATCCCCGCTACTTCCACACCCTGAACCGCGAGGCGTTCGAGCTGATGCGGGCCGAGGCGGACGTGGCCCTGGTCGTGGGCTCCCGCCTGGGTGAGCTGGATGGCTGGGGCAAGCCCCCCGCCTGGAGCATGGACACGGCCACCATCCAGATCGACGTGGAGCCCGCGCATATCGGCCTCAACCGCCCGGTGGACGTGGCCATCGTGGGGGACGCCAAGGCCGCGTTGCAAGCTCTCTTGGCGGAAGTGAAAGCCCTGGGCGGGCCCAAATCCCCGCCCGACATGAGCCAATACGACGAACTCACCGTGGCCTGGCGGGAGGAGCTGACCGAGGCCAAAGCCTTCGGCGGCGATGGCGTCAACCCCGGCGCCATGATCGAGGCCGTGCGGGCCGCTTTCCCCGATGACGCCATTCTGGTGCAGGATGGCGGGAACACGAGCCTGTGGTTCGCCAGCTATGCGCCCATCACTCGCCCGCGCAGCTATCTCTACTCCGCGCATTTCGGTTTTCTGGGCACGGGCCTGCCCTACGCCATCGGGGCCAAATTCGCCCAACCGGAGCAGGAAGTGGTTCTGGTCACGGGTGACGGCGCGTTCGGCTTCCACATGCAGGAGCTGGAGACCGCGATCCGGCATGGATTGAAGCTGACGGTGGTGGTGGCCAGCGATGCGGGCTGGGGCATGGAGCGGTCGTCGCAGTTGCTGGCGCAGGTGGGCCGGTTCGTGGAGACGGAGCATGCGCCCACCGATTACGCGGCTCTGGCCCGGGCCTTCGGCTGGACGGGCGTGCACGCCGCCAGCCTGGAGGAGCTCAACCAGGCCCTGGCCGAGGCCAAAGCCTCCGACCAGCCCACCCTGATCCAGGCCCATATCGACCCGCAGGCCAATCTGGCCCCGCCCGGCGCGCTCATCTTCGCCTCCATGGTCTATCGAGCCGAAGATTAGTGCAGAAACAGGATTCGCACCTTCATCAATGACATTTTAGCCCGCTGAGCTAAAAGTTACACAGAGCTCACAGAGCTGCTTTGGAGCTACACAGGGCTCACAGAGATTCATGGATCAGTTTTCCTCTGTGCAGCTCTGTGATTTCTCTGTGCCACTCTGTGTTCCTTCCAACGACTTCACCTCAAGGACAATTTGATCAATGACAATCCATCGCGTTGCACTCATCACCGGCGCAGGGCGGGAGAAGGGCATCGGCGCGGCCATCGCCCGTCGCCTGGCCCGAGAGGGCGTCTCCCTCATCCTGGGCGATCTCTGCGCCCCGCCCGCAGATCATCCCCTGAACCCCGGCGGCGGCCAATGGGCCGCGCTGCAAGCCCTGGCCGAGGAACTCGAAGGAAGCGCGGGCGTGGAGGCCCTGCCCGTGCAGGTGGACGTCACCGATCCCGATGCCATCGCCGCCATGCTGGAGATGACGCAGGCCGCGTTCGGACGGCTGGATATTCTGGTGAACAACGCGGGCGTGGCCGTGGGGCCCGCGCCCGTGGCCCAAATGGACCGCAACGCCTGGCGCAAGACCCTCGAGGTCAATCTCACCGGCACATTTTATGTCACCCAAACCGCCCTGCCCCTACTCATCCAGACCGCGGGCCAGCATGGACATGGCCGCATCATCAACATGAGCTCCCTGGCCGCGACGCATCCCAAGCCCTTCCTCTCGGCCTACACGGCCAGCAAGGCGGGCGTCATCGCCTTCACCCAATCCCTGGCGCAGGAAGTGGCGGGGTTCGGGATCACGGCCAACGCCCTGCTACCGGGCGACATCGACACCGACTTCAAGCGCTGGGGCCTGCAACTGGAGAGCATGATACGCGGGCAGGAGTACGAGGCCGTGGTGCAGGCCGCCATCGCCCGGATTCCGGTGGGGCGGTTGGGAACGCCCGAGGACGTGGCCGCGGTGGCCGCGTTCCTCTGCTCGGAGGAGGCCGATTTCATCACTGGCCAGGCCATCCGCATCACCGGCGGCCGCGAGCTAGTGCAGGCGATGATGCCTAAATAATCCCTGAGCGCTTTCAAAAGGCAAGTTCAGCACATGAGTAGTTACCGTAGATTTCAACCGCCGCTCTCCCCCAACATGCTCTCGATGGCCTTCACCAGTTGCTCTTTGGTCAGTGCGCCCACGGCCACGCCCGTCATCACGCCGTTCTGGTCGATGCGATAGGTGGTGGGCAGGCTGCGGATCCGGTATTTGCGCGCGACCTCGCTGGTCCGGTCCCACACGATGGGATAGGTGATGCCCTTTTCCTGAACGAAGCCTCGCAGATTGGCCTCGCTGTCATTGACGCCCACGCCGATGATGACGACCTGGTCGCCATACTCCTCGTAGACCTCCTGGAACGCGGGCATCTCCATGCGGCAGGGTGGGCACCAGCTTCCCCAAAAGTTGAGGAAAACGATCTTGCCTCGATAGTCGCTGAGGGAGATGGGTTTGCCCGTTTGGAGGTTGATGGCGGTGAAGTCGGGAGCCAGATTCTCGGGCGTGGGGGTGGCGTTGGGGTCGGGTGTGGGCGTGGACGGCAGCGGCGTAGGCGTGTGAATGACCACCGTTGGGGCCTGGGTGGGCGCGGCGGGTTCGAGTTTTTTCGGTTCGGCGGGGGTCGCCTGGCTGCACGCGGCCAGGGCGATGGTCAGGATGAGGAGGAGGAGGAGGAGGAGGGGAAGGATGCGTTTTTTGGACATGAATTTGTGCTCGCGGGTGAGATGGTCATGATGGCTTGATTCATGGATGCGTTGCGCGTCGAGAAGGTTTCAATTCGCCGTAACGGCTATGATTTTCGGGTGACGACCTTAGTAGTTGCAATTCGCCACATTGAATTCAGGCGAAATGGACGCGCGTATCTGGAGCCCGCGAGCGCGGGCGGCGGCAGCGCTTGTTTGTCCGTTGGGGACAGCAGCCGCCGACGCGGGGCGTTTGGAGCGAAGGGCGAGTGGTCAGTCCCATGTGCGTTGATCGTTCATGACGGGCGCGCCTTCGGGGATGACGTCCGCGGCCACGAAGTGGATTTCGTCGACGCGCACCCGGCACACCTGACGCACCCACTCGGCGATCTGCGCCCGAGCTGCGTCCTCATCCGCCACCGGCCCGGCGGGGACAATGTTCACCACGAACTGGTCGCGCAACTCGGGCCGGGTGATGACGGCCTGGAGGGCCTGGAAGGGGACGACCTGGCCCACAGCGAAGCGAAGCTGGTTGGGATGGACGAACATGCCGCGCACTTTCACTGCCTCGCCGCTACGCCCGACCAGGGTGATGGCACGGTCCTCCTGCTGGCTTTCCCCCGGCGCGGGGTCGTTGTAGATGGCCATGTCGCCCGTGCCGAAGCGGATGAGGGGATAAGCGCGGTTGAAGTTGGTGACCACGATCTCGCCCGCCTCGCCCGGCCCCACCTGCCTGCCCGTATCGGGCGCGACCACCTGGATGATGGGCGCGGGCAAGAGGTTCATGGCCATGCCGCCTTCGGTGTCGATGGCCAGGAAGCCGAGTTCGGCGGTGGCGTAGGCGTTGCCCACTCGAACGCCGTAGGTCTCCACCAGCTCCTGCCGCAGGCTGGCGGGCAGGGGCTCCGCGGTGACCAGGGCTTTGTTCAGCTTGAAATCGCCCCAATCCAGCCCCATCTCCTCCGCTTTCTTGATGAGCTTCATCAGGAAGCTGGGCGTGCCCACATACCCCGTCACCCCCAATTCCTTCATCATGGTCACCTGCAAATCGCTGTTGCCCACGCCGCCCGGCACCACCGTGCAGTCCATCGCCACCAGGGCCTCGTCCAGCATCAGGCCCGCGGGCACGAGATGGTAGGAGAGAGTGTTGAGTACCACGTCGCCCGCCTGGAAGCCGCTGCGGCGCAGGGCCTCTTGCACCATAGGCGTGTGGGTGGGATCGAAACCGCTGGGATCGGGCTCGTAGAGGGGGCCTGGGGAGAAGAAGAGATGCTTGACCTCGCTGAGGGGAACGGCCAGGAGACCGCCGAAGGGCGGATTCTCCCGCTGCATGGCCACCACCGCGTCCTTGGAAAGCACAGGCAGTTTGTCCAGGTCGGCGATGGTTTGAATATCGTCGGGCGTCAGGCCCGCGTCGTCGAAGCGTTGGCGCACCGCGGGCGCATGGTCATAGGCGCGTCGGAGAATGTCGTGCAGGCGGTCTTCGAGGGTCATGGCAGGCGCTCCTTGGGAGAAAGACGGAGATGAAACCGGGGCAGACAGTAGCAGTTTACTGTATTTGGGAAGGTCGCCCAAAATTCAAGCCTCCGCCAGGGCGACGACCTCGATCTCCACCAACGCACCCAGGGGCAGAGCGGCCACGGCCACGGTGGAGCGGGCGGGAGGCGCGTCGGGGAAGAACTCGCCGTAGATGGCGTTGACCGCGGCGAAGTCGCCCATGTCGGTGAGGAAAATGGTGGTCTTGACCACGGAGCCCAGGCTGGCGCCGGCCGCTTCCAGCACGGCCCGCAAATTGGCCATCACCTGGCGGGTTTGGGCCTCCAGGCCCGCTTGCAGCTTCCCCGTGGCGGGATCAAGGCCGATCTGACCAGCGGTGTAGACGAGATTACCCACGCGCACGGCCTGCGAGTAAGGCCCCACGGCCGCGGGCGCTTGACCGGTGTGGATGATTTGGCGTGTCATGAGAACTCCTGTTGGGAGAAAGGTGTGGTTTGCAATAGACTTTCTGGTATCAACGTCGGACGAGGTGACAACAGGCGTAATGAGTGAAACGTCAAACGTCAGGATCTCACGCATCACGTTTCACTCATTACGCCTTTGGCTCCCCGCACCAACCTGGCTGGTATCATCGGCTTCGCTCCAACGTTTTTGGAAGTAAAGAAACTGATAGGGCCGGCCGATCTCGTCGCAGAAGGCCTGGCGGCTGGTGGGCGCGGCGTCCGCGAAGCGGACGGCCAGGTCGGGATTGTGGGGAAGAAAGTCGGGATGCGCTTCGACCACGTTGCGCATGGCCTCGGCGTAACCGGGCACGTCCGTGGCCGCGCGCAGGACGCCGCCCGGTTTCAGCAACAAGGCCAGCACGTCCACGAAGGGCGGGACGAAGAGCCGCCGGGGCTGGTGCTTGGGCTTCCACCAGGGGTCGGGGAAGAGGATATGAAAGACTTCGACGCTGTTGGGCTGGAGCAGGCGGGGCAGGTCGAAGCGGGCGTCGTCATCGGAGACCCACAGGTTCTCGATCCCCTCCTCTTCCATCCGCTTCACCATATCCCGAATCAGCTTCCACTTCACCTCGAAGGCCAGGAAATGCCGGTGGGGATGCTTCTTCGCCCAATCGAGGATGAAATCCCCCGGCCCGCTGCCGATCTCCACCTCCAGCGGCGCGGCCGCAAGGAACGCGCGCAGGCGCTCCAGGTGTTCCGGGCTGGATTGCATCAGCCGGAAGGCGTGGGCGGGTTCGGGCGGCAGGGGATGGATCCAGCGGGGGCGTCGCCGCGGGTCGCCGCCGATGAGCCCTTTGCCTTCGTGATAGCGTTCCAGGGCCTTTTGCAGACGGGCTTCGTCGGTTTCGAAGGCGTCCCGACCGACTTTGTAGACTTTTTTGGGCATGGGGGTGAGGAGTTACACAGAGTGCACAGAGGTTACACAGAGAGCGCAGAGAAGGAAAAGGGGGCGTGATTCAGACCCCCGCACCTCGTCCTATATCTGCGCACGGAGGAAGGCGACAGCGTCGTCGCGGGTGCGGACTTCGCCCGCGGCCTGCGCTTCTTGCAGCGCCTCGATGAGACGCCCGATTTCGGGGCCGGGCTTCAACCCGAACAGGTCGATGATCTCCGAGCCGCTGAGCAGGGGCGCGGGCACGGGATCGTCTTCCATCAGGAAGGGCTCCAGCCAGGCGGCCGCGTGATCCAGGGCTTCGTCCAGCTCCCCAGCGTCCACGTCTTCCCCGCGCGCGCCGAGGAAATCGGCCAGGAAGAGGAGGATGACCGCGGGCGCGGCGTCGCCCAGGTCGCGGTAGAAACGGAAGAGGGCCCGGCGGGAGGGATGCGTGCGGGCGATGAACAGGCTCATGGGCCGCATGTGGCCCACGCAGATGCGCTGAACGAAGGCGGTTTCGTGGCGGGCGCAGTGGTAGCGCGCCATCCACTCCCCGGCCAGCCGCTCACTCTCATGCTCATGGCGATAGAACGTGATGCCGCCCTCCTCGTCCTCCTGGAACGCGGCGGCCTTGCCCCAATCGTGGGCGATGGCCCCAAACCGCAACCACAGCCAGCGCGGGCGCTCTGCGCTCAGGGGCGTTTCCAGATAGGCCCGCAGCGCCCCGCGGTAGGGAGCCAGGCGCTCATGGATGTGGACTTCGGGCCCGGAGCGGGCGTCGCACTGCCCGCGCGCCCACAGGTCCAGCCGGGCGCTCCACTGCAGGGTGAGGATGGTGTGCTGGTAGACGTCGAAGCGATGGGGCGGGGGCTGCGCCACCCCTTGCAGCGCCACCAGCTCGGGCAGCATGACGTCGGCGATGCGCCAGTCGTTCATGCGGTCCACGGCCAGATGGGGGCGGTTCAGGGCCAGGGCCTTGACGAACTCGTCGCGCTGACGCTCGGGGCTGACGCGGTTCAGGTAGGGCGCGGCGTGCCAGACCAGGTGATCCAGGCCCGGCGCGGGCTTGAGTTCGAAGTCCAGGAGGAAGCGCACCGCGCGCAGGGTGCGCACCGGGTCGTTGAGCAGGCTGTCGGGGCTGCACGGGCGCAGCACGCGGCTTTCCAGGTCGGCCATGCCCCCCAGGGGGTCGTAGAGGTCGCCGTAGGGGAGGAGGGCGATGGCGTTGACGGTGAAATCCCGGCGCTGGATATCCTCCAGCAGGGTCATACCGATGAGGGAGGAGATATCCACCACCAGCTTCTCGCCCCCCTCATCCTCGGGCTTCCAGACGATGCGGGCGATATGGCGGCTTTCGTCCAGAGGGTAATAGGCCGCGCCCAGGGCGTCCGCCAGCCTACGCCCGATGACCAGCGCGTCGCCCGTGACCACGTAATCGAGATCGTGGACGGGCCGGGCCAGCAGCAGGTCGCGCACCGCGCCGCCGATGAGGACGGCGTCGGGCGCGAGAGCCAGCAGGGATTGGTGGATGGTGTGAATGCGCGGATGCCGTTGAGCAATGGAAGCGAGCAGCGTGGTCATGAGTTTGGTCTGGAATCAGAAATGCGGTTTTGTGGGGATGAACGGATGGAGGTGTCCGCCACCTTGACGACGACGGGCATGCGTTTGGGGCGGGCGCGGCGGGCCCGGGCGAACGCGCCCTGGGCGGTGTCGGCCACGGCCGCGACGCGCCCCTCCACCAGTGCGATATATTTGCCGGCGTAGAGATGGAGGTCGATATCGAGGATGCGCGGGCCGGACGGACGGGATTTCATGCCCTCATTGTAACCCGAATTCGCCGAACGTCAAACGATTGACATCATACCCATGGGACCATAGGTCTGACGCCCGACGAGTCTGCGCGAGAATCGACGGTGACAAAAAACGGAGGGAACGCCCGCAAGCATTCCCTCCGTCGAAAGGGCGAGCCAGCCGATGGAATCAGTCGGCCAGCACCTTGTCCATGTTGGCGATGAGCGCGTCGCCGAACTCGGAGCACTTGAGCTTGGTCGCGCCCTCCATCAGGCGATGGAAGTCGTAGGTCACGGTCTTGGCTTTAATGGTGTACTCCATGGTGGCGTCGATGAGATCGGCGGCCTCGTCCCAGCCCATGTAGCGGAACATCATGGCTCCGGAAAGGATGACGGAGCTGGGATTCACCTTGTCCAGGCCCGCATACTTGGGCGCGGTGCCGTGGGTGGCCTCGAAGATGGCGGCGCCGGTCTCGTAGTTGATGTTGGCGCCGGGCGCGATGCCGATGCCGCCCACCTGCGCAGCCAGCGCGTCGCTGATATAGTCGCCGTTCAAATTCAGGGTGGCGATGACGTCGTATTCCTTGGGACGGGTGAGGATCTGCTGCAGGAAGGCGTCGGCGATGACATCCTTGACGATGATCTCCCGGCCATCATCCAGGGTGATGACCTGCCAGGGGCCGCCGTCCAGATCCTTGGAGCCGAACTCTTCCTTGGCGACCTGGTAACCCCAATCGCGGAACGCGCCCTCGGTGTACTTCATGATGTTGCCTTTGTGCACCAGGGTCACGGACTTGCGGTTGTTCTTGATGGCGTAGCGGATGGCGTCCCGCACCAGCCGCCAGGTGCCTTCCTTGGAGACGGGCTTGATGCCGATGCCCGAGCTTTCGGGGAAGCGGATCTTGGTGACGCCCATCTCATTGATGAGGAAATCGATGACCTTTTTCACGTCCTCGCTGAACGCGGGCCATTCGATGCCGGCGTAGATGTCCTCCGAATTCTCGCGGAAGATGACCATGTCGATGTATTCGGGGTGCTTCACCGGGCTGGGGACGCCGTCATAGTACCTGACCGGGCGCAGGCAGACGTAGAGGTCGAGAAGCTGACGCAGGGCCACATTCAGACTGCGGATGCCGCCGCCCACAGGGGTGGTCAGGGGCCCTTTGATGCCCACGAGGAATTCGCGGAACGCATCCAGGGTCTCGTCGGGCAGCCATACGCCGTCACCATAAGTCTTGACGGCCTTTTCGCCCGCATACGCTTCCATCCACACGATACGGCGCTGGCCTTTGTAGGCCTTCTCCACAGCCGCTTCCAGCACGCGATGCGCAGCAGCCCAGATATCCGGGCCCGTGCCGTCGCCCTCGATGAAGACGATGATGGGATTGTCGGGGACGATGAGCCGACCATTTTCGATGCGAATCTTCTCGCCATCAGCGGGAACTTGGATTTTTTGATAAGTCATGGTTGCCATTCCTTTTTTGAAATTATGAAATGCTTTGTAGATTTGTCGTCGTAAACCGATATCACGGTCGGATTCAATGATAACCGATGGGTTTGTTTCCGGCCAAAAGCTGAAGGTGAAAATGGCGGGCTGTACAAAAGCTTCGCTTTCCCTGTATAATCACCATCTCCCCTGACGGCTGCTCCGCGATTCCCAGCCCGTTTTTTCTGAAAGTCCTTTTCGCTTGTGAACCCACATACCCACCATCGGCGCTGGCCGATTTTTCTGCTTGTCCTCGTCCTCATATCCTTTCTGGTCCGTTTGCTGGTCTCGAACGGACTCCAGGCCGCCGCTTCCCCGGCGATCATCGCCCGCGCCCAGCCTACGCCCACTCTGACTGTGGCCTGGGTGCAACGCAACCCCGGACCCGCCGCCCAAAACGCGCCCCAAACCGCCTACGATCCCCTCCGAGATGAGCTTCTGTTGGTGTGGGAGGATGGACGAAACGATCCTCTGGGCGTCGTGGATTCTTACGGCATCCAATACAACAGCGATATCTACGCCCGACGCTACAACGCGGCCACAGGCCAGGCCATCGCTGAGGAGATCGCTATCGCCGAGGATGGCGAATATCCTCCCGGCTCCGGGCGTTACGACAATGAGCAGCGCCCGGCCGTAATCTTCGACGCTGGCAGCGACCGTTATGTCGTCAGTTGGCAAACCTTCCCCGACAGCGTGCTGGCATCGGGCGATCTCCATGTCACCACCTGCAACGATGTCGACCTGCGCAGCTTTCATCCTGCCGACGGCAGCCTGGGCGAAGTCATTGAGGACCTGGCCTGGTACACGTCCCCGCCCGACCTCATCAGCCCCTGGGGCGTGTACTACGACTGGAGCTGCCAGCAGGACCCCGTCATGACCCTGCTCGCGCCCAATACGCCCCTGGTTCTCTGGCACGACCATCGCGAGCGGTATGAGCGCGGGCCTGATGGCGTGGTCCTGGAGAAAGACATTTATGGGCAGTGGTTGGCGGGGGAGGAAAGACAGGTGGAGGAGGGATTTCTCGTCTCGCGACGGGACGCGGCGAGTGAGATCAGACTCCCCCGTTACCAGGAACACGCGGACGTGGCCGGCGAGGGAGCGCAACGGCTGGTGGTGTGGGAGGATGAGCGCAACAGCGACGCCAGCGATGGACATGGGTTTCGCGAGATCGTGGGACGATTTATTGACTTCGAGGATGGGGCGTTGCGAGCAGGAAAGGAGATTTTCATCGCCCATGGTCAGGAAGGCGACGGCCCGGAAGATTACCGCCTTCTCACCCCGCGCGTGGCATATCTGGCGGATAAAGGCGTGTATGTCATCGTGTGGGCCAAGGCCATGCACTACGCCGATCCGCAAAGCGTGACTTACTCCCTGGTCATGGCGATGATCGACCGGGAAGGCGACATGGTGCAGCAGCCCACGCCGCTGGCCGACACATGCAATCATCGGATGCCGGTCCATGACATCGCATGCGCCGCAGGCCGATGCGTGCTGGCCTTCCGCAAGCAAGACCTCATCCTCTATGCCCGATTGATCATCCCCCAGGGAGCTGTTTCCACCGACGTTCGCCTCGAAGAAGCCGCGGGGGTCTATGGTTACGCCGATATCCAGCCCGGAGCCATCCGCGGGGATGAGGCGTCCTTTTTCGTCAGTTATGTGAAGGGGAGCGAGGTGCATCTCGCCCGATTGGATACAGTCCTGCCCACCTGGGCGACGCCGACGCCCTCCCCCACGCTCACGCCGACGCCGACGCCCCCATCCTGCGGCGACGCCTATGAGCCCGACGACGCCTGGGAGCAGGCCAGCCCATTTCCGCTGACGACGGCCTCGCAACGCCGCTCCTTCCACCAACCGGGCGACGTCGATTTTGTACGGTTCTCCGCAACCCGTGGCGAGACCTTCGCCTTCACCACCAACGATCTGGCCTCCGGCGTAGACACCATCCTCACCCTGCTCGGGCCCGATGGCGTCAGCCCCATGATCCTCAACGATGACGATCCCTTCCACTCGCCCGCCAGCCGTATCCTGTGGCGGGCCAGCCAGTCGGGCGAGTATTTCCTGAAGGTCGCGCAGGTCGATGCCGCGGGCGGGTGCGACATGGCCTACACCCTCACCATCGACCGCATCCCACCAGGTGACAGCCCTTCCTTGCTTTACCTGCCCCTGCTGATTCCCCGCCCTGCCTCTGCCGACTGAATCCGTCGGCTGGACGTCATCCTATTCGCGAACACGAAAAATCCACCCGCGAACACGAATTTTGTGCTTTATGGAAAGATGATGTATACTTCGCTTCAGCCTTTTTGACGAGACCGTTCCCCCCATTTTCCCACACTTTCCCCCGCAAGGAGGTCCATGTGAAATTTCGGGTGCTCTTTCTTTCATTATTTGTTGGGTTGATTGTACCGGCCATTATGTTGGCCGGGATGCCCCTGACCGCATTTGCTGCGCCTGAGACCAGCAACGCCGCCCCTCAGCAAGTGGAATATAAAATTTATGTGGTGAAAGAAGGCGACACGCT
Organism: Anaerolineae bacterium; assembly: GCA_026991225.1. GTDB lineage: Bacteria > Chloroflexota > Anaerolineae > J102 > J102 > M2005. Next base: position 15,243 of record JALXCB010000053.1, read on the forward strand.
GGGGATCATCGCCCGCAAATTCAACGTCACCATCGCCGCCATCAAAAAAGCCAACAATCTGGGCGGTGGAGCCATCTACGTTGGGCAGAAATTGCGTATTCCCGTCAAGTCCACCAAACCCCAGGACAACGAGCAACAGCCCCAGCAGCCCTCCGCCAGCCCGATCAAGAAACGGCCCAATCGCCCTGCCGGTTTTCGACCTCCCAACGCCCGCAAATGGATCGAGGTCGATCTTTCCCAACAGCGGCTCTATGCCCATGAAAACGGCCAGATCGTGTTCACGACACTGATCAGCTCAGGGCGATCCCCCTATCACACGCCCATCGGTCGTTTCCGCGTGTGGGCCAAAGTGCGCCGCCAGACCATGTCCGGGCCAGGCTATCGGCTGCCCAATGTGCAGTGGGTCATGTACTTCGCCGGGGAGAACGCCATCCACGGCACCTATTGGCACAACAACTTCGGGCATCCCATGAGCCACGGTTGCGTCAACGCCACGAATAAAGCGGCTCGCTGGCTTTACAACTGGGCTCCCTACGGCACCATCGTCGTTGTGCACCGCTGATCCCATCCTTCAAAGGTCAGGATACTCGCATCGGACGTTGAAATTCGCCGCAGATAACACGGATGAAAACGCCTCGCGGCCAGGGCGGCGCGGGAAGCCAAGCACGTAATGCGTAATGCGTAATGCGTGACGACCTCACGTTTCACGGTTTCACGCATCACGCCCGTGGCAGACTCGCTCAACGTCGGCCTGGCGATCCTTCCGCAACCGACGATCATTCTATTTTCATAGCATTCCGGCGGAAGATGGTGCGCCGGTGCAGCCAGACAAAGGGAATGTCGGTCAGGATGGCCGCCGCGCTCGCCCACAGAAAGGGCGCGGTCCCGCCCATATGTTGATAAAGCCAGCCGCCCGTCAACGCGCCCAGGGCCGCGCCTAACCCGAACGTCATGCCGCTGAACACGGCCAACGCGGTGGCTCCCAGGCCCTTGGGCGCGGTTTGCGTGGAATAAGCCACGCCCGCGGTCCACATGACTGCGAAGGTGGGACCGTGCAGCAGGCTGATGGGCAGCACCTGCCAGGGCACAGTCATCCCCGCGTAGAGCAACGCCCGCACCGCGGTCAGCAGGATGGACGCGGCTAGCAGCTGCACGGGCGTCCACCGTCGCAGCAGCCTGTGCCCGGCCAGAAATACCGGGATCTCGCTGAAGGTGGCCGCGGTCAGGGACCAGCTCATCAGCGTGCGGCTGGCGCCCATGTCGGAGAGATGGAGGAACAGGTAATTCAGGAAAATAGCCAGGCTCATGCCCTCCACCAGGGCCACCAGCAGGAAGATGATCCAGCGGGCGTTGGTGGCCAGCTGACGCAATCCCTGCCAGAAATGGCTGGCGATGGAGACTTCGGGGATGGGAAAGCGCAGGGCGATGAAGAACAGGATGCCGTAGAGGATGAAGAAGCCGTAAAAGGCCCAACTCAGGCCCAGGCGCTGGATGAGCATGCCCGCGAAGATGGCGGCCACGCCCCAGCCCACCGACCCCCACACCCGTTCCAACCCATAGCGGTCCCGCTTGTCCCCCAACAGCGTCATCACCGAATGGTCCACGATGGGGATCACCGGCGAGGAGAGGAAGGCGTAGAAAACCACGGCCAGGCTCAGAAGCAGGAAGCCGGGCGCTTTGAAGATGCCCCACACGCTGAGCCACACCCCGGCGATGGCGATGAGCAGAACGGCCTTGTGCTTTCGGGTGGCGTCGGCCACCGCGCCCCAGATGGAGCCGCCAATCAATGAGATGATGGGAGCGATGCTGGTAAGCACGCCGATCTGACTCCCGGTCAGCCCCAATTCCTTCTGATAGTAGAGGGAGAGGAAGGGCAGCAGAAACGCCAGGGCGGCGAAGATGGTGAAGTAGAAGGCGCGGGCGATGAGCATGGCGGTTGGGCGGTCGCGCAGTCGTGTGGTCGCGCGGTCGGGCGGTCGCGCAGTCGTTTGGTCGTGCAGTCGGGGCAGTCGTCTGACGCTCTGACCTCTGACTTCTGACTTCTGGCCCTCTGGCCTTCTGGCCTCCGGGCTGTCGCCTGATTTTACCGCGATTTCAAGAGCGGGTAAAATGAGCGCATGGCTTCCTCCTCTCCCGACCATCTCATCATCGGCGGTGGCGTCATCGGCGTCAGCGCCGCCTACTTCCTGGCCCGAGCGGGCGCGTCCGTCACCCTGGTGGACAAACGCGGCGTGGCCGCGGGCAGCTCCTGGGGCAACGCCGGCCTCATCGCACCCAACCACTCCGTACCCATTCCCGGCCCGGGCGTGCTGACGCAAGGCCTGAAATGGCTGTTCGACGTGGAAAGCCCCCTCTACATCAAGCCCCGCCTCGACCCCGAACTCATCCGCTGGCTGTGGCGGTTCAGACGCTTCTGCAATGAAACAGCCCTGGATCGAGCCATCCCCCGGCTGCGGGACATGCAGCGGGCCAGCCTGGCGCTTTTCCGCCAGATCATCGCGGAAGAGGCCATCGCCTGCGATTTCGAGGAAGCGGGCGGGATCGTGGCCTTTCGCACGGAGAAAGGCCTGGAGGCCGGGATCGCCGAGGCCGAGCATCTCGCCCGCTTCGGCCTGAAGACGACCATCCTCGACGCGGACGCCGTCCACGACCTGGAGCCCGCGCTGCATCCCGGCGTCATCGGCGGCGTGTTCCAGGAGGAGGACGCGTTTCTGACCCCGCACAAATTCGTGTTCGGCCTGGCCGAGGCCGCCCGCAGGCATGGCGCGGTCATTCTCGATGACGCCGAGGTGCTTGGATTTGAGACCGCGGGCAGGCGCATCCTTCGGGTGCGCACCCGCCGCGGGGATTTCCAGCCCAAGCGGGTGGCCCTGGCCGCGGGCGCATGGTCCACGCCCCTGGCCCGAATGCTGGACATCGACATCCCCATGCAGCCCGCCAAAGGCTACGCCATCACCCTGCCCCTGCCCGAGCCCTCGCCCCGACACTACATCATCTTCGGCGAACGCAACGCCGTAGCCACGCCCATGGGCGGCGATCTCCGCTTCGCGGGCACGCTGGAGCTTTCGGGCCTGCATGAGGGAATCAACCTGCGGCGGGTCAACGCCATCCGCAAGGCCGCCCGCGAGTACCTCATCCTGCCCGATGACCTGCCCAAGGGCCATGTGTGGCAGGGCCTGCGCCCCGTCCCGCCCGACGGCCTGCCCTACATCGGGCGCAGCCCACAGATCGGAAATCTGGTCATCGCCACGGGCCACGCCATGCTGGGCCTCTCCATGGGCCCTATCACCGGCCAACTCGTGGCCCAACTGCTGCAAGACCAGCCCACCTCCCTGCCCCTGGACGGCTTCGAACCCGACCGCTTCGATTTGAAAAAATAGCCCTGGCGCTGACTGCGCAAGGATCGTCAGGCCAACGTTGGGCGAGGCCGCCACGCACGTGATGCGTGAAACCGTGATACGTGAGGTCTTTACGCATTACGCATCACGCACCACAGCATCGGCTTCCCGCGTCCATCTGGCTGGCAACCATCTTCATCTCGCTCAGTTACAATTGCCCATTGCCCATGCCCTTCCACTACACCCTCCTCGCCACCGACGGCCGCGCCCGCCGCGGCGTCTTCACCACGCCCCACGGCGACATTCAGATGCCCGCATTCGCGCCCGTGGGCACCCAGGCCACCGTCAAAACCCTCACGCCCGACGAAGTGCGCATGATCGGCGCGGACCTGATCCTGGCCAACACTTACCATCTCTACCTGCGGCCCGGCGCAGACCGGGTGGCCCGCTTCGGCGGCCTGCACAGCTTCATGGGCTGGGACGGCCCCATCCTCACCGACAGCGGCGGCTTCCAGGTATTCTCCCTCAGCGACCTGCGCAAGGTGGACGCGGACGGCGTCACCTTCAAATCCCATCTCGATGGCAGCTACCACCGTTTCACCCCCGAAAAGGTGATGGCCATCGAGGCGAAGCTGGGCGCGGACATCATCATGGCTCTGGACGAGTGCCCCGACCCGCTGGACCGGGCGTACAACGAGGAGGCTCTGGCCCGCACCCACGCCTGGGCCGTGCGCTGCGCCGAGAGCCAGGTGCGCCCTGACGATCAGGCCCTGTTCGGCATCGTCCAGGGCGGCGTCTTCCCCGATCTGCGCCTGGAGAGCGCTGCCTTTCTCTCGAAGCTGAACCTGCCCGGCTACGCCATCGGCGGGCTGGCCGTGGGGGAAAGCAAGGAGCAAATGTACGCCACCCTGGACGTGGTCACGCCGGCCCTGCCCGCGGACCGGCCCCGCTATCTCATGGGCGTGGGCGCGCCCGAAGACATCCTCGAAGCCGTGGCCCGCGGCGTCGACCTGTTCGACTGCGTGCTGCCCACCCGCATCGCCCGCAACGGCGCCATCTTCACCCGCCACGGACGCCTCAACCTGCGCAACGCCCGCTTCGCGGACGAACTCGGGCCCATGGAGGCGGGCTGCACATGCTACTCATGCCAGCGCTTCTCCGCCGGTTACGTCCATCATCTGATCAAGGCCAAGGAGATCCTGGGCCTGCGCCTGACCACCCTCCACAACCTTCACTTCCTGGAAACCCTGATGCGGGACATCCGCGCCCATATCGAAGCGGGCGACTTCCACGCCTTCAAGGACGCGTTTTTGGCGGACTATCTCGGTGGAAAATGACCCTTTTCGATCTCCGCCCATTTTCCATCCGCCCGCGTTTTTATGCTAAACTGACGTCACAACCATCCTTCATCTCTCTCACGCCATCATTGGAGAAAAAACATGTTCGAATCCATGGAACAAGCTATCGCGGTTTTGAAAGACGTTGGCGAAGATTCCCTCAAACGCGTGGATGCTGTGCATTATCTGGGTGACCTGGGCGCGGATGAGGCTATCCAGGTCTTGGTGGAAACCTTGGAAGACGACGATCCGGGCGTGCGCTGGGCCGCGGCCGATGAACTGGCGAAACTGGGCGCGAAGGCCGCCCCCGCGGTGTTGCGCAAACTGCTCGACCCCGAAGCCACGCCGCGCGTCTTCGAGATGGCTTTGCATGTGTTCAAGGATAACAGCGACCTCCTCATCCGTTCCAAAGCGGAATCCCTGGTCAAAGCCCTGGAGGCGAATCACGCCATCGAGGCCATGACCGAGGCGGGCAAACTGCTGAACGAACTGGCGGATTGACATGCGCATTCTCATCACGGGCGGGGCCGGATTCCTCGGCTCCCACCTCACGGAACGCTTTCTGGCCGAGGGGCATGAGGTCATCGTCCTGGACAACCTCATCACCGGCAGCCTCAGCAACATCGCCCACCATTTCGGCAACGAGCGGTTCCAGTTCATCAAGCATGACGTGACGAATTATATCCACGTGCCCGGGCCGCTGGATATCGTCATGCACTTCGCCTCGCCCGCCAGCCCCATCGACTTCGACCGCATCCCCATCCAGATCCTCAAAGTCAACTCGTTGGGCACGCACAACGCCCTGGGCCTGGCCCTGAACAAAGGAGCCCGCTTCTTCCTGGCCTCCACCTCCGAGGTCTATGGCGACCCTCTGGTGCATCCTCAGCCCGAAACCTATTGGGGCAATGTGAACCCCATCGGCGTGCGCGGCGTCTACGATGAATCCAAGCGCTTCGCCGAGTCCATCACCATGGCCTATCATCGGGTGCACGGGGTGGAAACCCGCATCGTCCGCATCTTCAACACCTATGGCCCGCGCATGAGGTTGAATGATGGCCGGGTCATCCCCAACTTCGTCAGCCAGGCCCTGCGCGGAGAGCCTCTCACCATCTATGGCGACGGCGCGCAGACCCGCTCCTTCACCTTCGTGCGGGATGAGATCGAAGGTTTCCACCGCCTGCTGTTCTCCGATGAAACCCTGCCCGTGAACATCGGCAACACCCGCGAGACGACCATGATCGAGCTGGCGGAAATCATCAACCGGCTGACGGGCAACAAGGCGGGCGTCACCTTCCTTCCCCTGCCCCACAAAGACGACCCCAAGAAACGCCGTCCCGACATCACCAAGGCCCGCACTATCCTGGGTTGGGAGCCGACCGTGGACCTGGAAACGGGCCTGGCGGAGACCATCGCCTGGTTCCGAGAGCAAATGGACGGAAATCTCACGCAAAGACGCTAACCCCGTAATGCGTAATGCGTGATGCGTAACGACCTCACGGATTACGCATTACGCATCACGTCGGTTGTCGCCTCGGCCAACGTTGGCCCGACGATCCTTACAACAACCAGCGATCATTCTGTTTTCGAACCAACCATGCGCGAGCTGCCCCGCCCCACGCCGCAACCCCCGCACCGTCGTCTGGCGCGGGGCGCTTATTGGCGGCTGCTGGCGCTGGTCTTTCGCTGGGGCAAGGCGCCATTCTCGAAAATTTGGGGACGCCTGGAACCGCGGGCCGAGTGGCCGGGCCATGACGCGCATTGGGACAGTCTGGAGGCGTACGGGCGCTGGCTGCGTTCCCATGTGCGCTGGAAGCCCGACCGCCTGGGCGGGCTCATCGACGTCTTCCCCTCCCGGGAGACCATCGCCGCGCAATTCAAGACCAAGGGCGTCTTCGAGGACGACTGCGACGGCCTGGCCTACTTCTCGGGCCAGAACCTCATCCAGTTCGCGGACGACCCCAACAAGATCACCCTGGTCACCGTCGTGCTGGACCCATACACCTTCAAGGAAAAGCCGCTTCTCTACGCCGCCCATGTGATCGTCGCATTTCCCTATCGGGGCAAATGGCGGGTCATCTCCAACGACGCGCTCTACCCCGACGAGTTCGACTCCTTCGCCGAGGCGGTGCAGCTCAATCCCTACTGCCGGGATCATCCCGTGCTGTGGGCCGAGGCCCGCGACCGCGACCTTCATCTCTACGCGGCCGACGCCGATCTGCGGGCGCTGGAGCGCAAGCTGGAGGACGTGTGGCGTAAGAAGCAGGATTTGCCCTTTACCGCTTGAATCGTAACTACTAAGGTCATCACCCGAAAACCACTAAGTACAGCGTTTCATAAATAGCTTCCGAGTTTATGCTCCAGTTTTTCAACCGTATAAGACCAACGGATTGGACGAGCGGTTTGATTGTAGTAGCGGATGAAATCCATGATGGATTGCCGCAGTT